>NZ_JBEAIL010000006.1:0-360623 GCF_040064495.1 Klebsiella sp. CN_Kp097
AGGGTCCCGGATGTCGGCTAACGCCTCATCCGGGCTACGATTGGGCATTCGGCCGATAGCCCGGTAAGCGTAAGCGCTACCGGGGAAGGCGCTTAGACGATTTTCATCTTATTGATACCTTTTCGTGTTTAAAAATCGAGCACAAAATCGTTATAGTTTTGCTCGAAAAATAATAATGATTTTCCATGGACTGATGGGGTACTGATGATGAAATTGCGTTTACGCACGGCGGCGGCAGTGATGCTGGCTGGCCTGCTGTTAGCGGGCTGTGACCAGAAGAATGACAATGCCAAACACATAAAAGTCGGCGTGATTAACGGCGCGGAACAGGATGTGGCGGAAGTGGCGAAGAAGGTGGCGAAAGAAAAATATGGCCTCGACGTCGAGCTGGTGGGCTTTAGCGGCTCGCTGCTGCCGAACGATGCCACCAACGCCGGGGAGCTGGATGCCAACGTCTTCCAGCATCGCCCCTATCTGGAACAAGACAACAAAGCGCACGGCTACCACCTGGTGGCCATCGGCAATACTTTTGTCTTTCCCATGGCCGGCTATTCGCGCAAGATTAAATCCGTTGCCGATATTAAAGATGGCGCGACTATTGCCATTCCCAACGACCCGACCAACCTCGGCCGCGCGCTATTGTTATTGCAAAAAGAGCAACTGATTACCCTCAAAGCGGGCACCGGCCTGCTGCCGACGGCGGTGGATATCACCAGCAACCCGCGCAACCTGAAAATTATGGAGCTGGAGGGCGCGCAGCTGCCGCGGGTGCTGGACGATCCGAAGGTCGATGTCGCCATTATCAGCACCACCTACCTGCAGCAAACCGGGTTATCGCCGGTGCGCGATGGCATCTTTATTGAAGACAAAAACTCGCCATACGTGAACATCATTGTGGCGCGTGAAGACAATAAAGACGCCGAAAACGTGAAAGAGTTTATGCAGTCGTACCAGTCGCCGGAAGTGGCGAAGGCGGCAGAAACCATCTTCAACGGCGGCGCGGTACCGGGCTGGTAATCATCTACGCTGCGCCATCAGGTGCAGTAGCGGCACCAGAGACAGCCCGTCCGGCATTTCGCCGCGGGCGATCAGCTGGTTTATCTCCTCGAAGGTAAACCAGCCGGTTTCCATCACTTCATCCTGATCTGCGTCCATGCCAACCCAGCTTAAATCGGTGGCGAGCCAGGTGATAAACAGCTGGTCGCTGCTGCCGTATGACGGGTTGTAGCGGATGATTTCCTCAGCGTGTTGCGCTTGCCAGCCGGTCTCTTCGCGTAGTTCGCGCAGCGCGGCGACGGCGGGCTCTTCCCCTTCATCGACGCCGCCAGAGGGAATGGCCCACACCACCTTATCGATCAGATAGCGGTAGTGGCGAATCAGCAGCACTTTGTCGTCCTGGAGCGCCACAATCCCGACCGCCGGGCGTGGGTAGTGAATGGAATAAAAGTCGCGCCGCTCGCCGGGGGCGACATCAATACCTACCTTGCGCATGCTGAACCACGGCGTCTCGGCGATGACCAGCGGATTATGCATATCGGCGGCGGTTAGTTTCTTTTTCATCCTGCCATTCCTGTAGAAAGTTTAACCTTCAGAACAACATAGCCGGCTGCGATTGGCAACCGTCGCAGGTTGGCCCGATTCCATCGATCATTGCCCAAACGCCCATATTGCGCCAGGCTGGTACTCAGTACGATGTTCGTCAGATTACCCCACAGAGGAACGCTAACATGAACATCACCCATATCCGCAATGCTACACAGATTATTGAATACGCTGGTAAAAAGTTCCTGATCGACCCTATGCTGGCTGACAAAGGCGCCTGGCCGGGATTTCCAGGAACCGCGCGCAGCGAGCTGCGCAATCCGCTGGTGGCGCTGCCGTTTTCCCGTGAAAAAATTATCGACGTCGATGCGGTTATCGTCACCCATACCCATGACGATCATTGGGACGAGGCGGCGATCGCCACGATCCCAAAAACTCTGCCGGTTTTCGTCCAGCATGAGGCCGACGCCGCGCTGCTGCGCAGCCAGGGATTTCAGGATATCCGCCTGCTGTCGGCAAACAGTGAATTTGCCGGCGTAAATCTGCAGAAAACCACTTCCGGGCAACATGGCAGCGACCGTACCTATGCGGTACCGGCGATGGCTGAACGTCTGGGCGAGGCTTGCGGCGTGGTGTTCCGTCATCCGCAGGAAAAGACGCTGTGGCTGGTTGGCGATACCATCTGGCGCGATGAGATTGAAGCCGACATGCTGAAGCTGCGCCCGGATGTGGTGGTGCTGAACGCCGGCTACGCTCACGTTATCGGCTTTGGCCCAATCATCATGGGCAAAGAGGACCTGCTGAAGGCGCATTTCGCCCTGCCGGAAGCGAAAATCATGGCCATCCACCTGGAGGCGGTCAACCATTGTCTGGTGAGCCGCGAAGAGATGCGCCAGTACGTCGCGGATAATCAGATTGCCGGGGTAGTGAGTATTCCGCAGGATGGGGAAACCGTTGTTTATTAACCTGCTCAAGGGGAAGGGATGATGACATTAACCGACGTGGCGATTGTCGCCGTAGAGGGCTTTAGCCCGTTTCATTATTCCGTCCCCTGTATGCTGTTTGGCGATACGGTCTCGGAAACCAAACGTTTTAATCTGCAGATTTGCGCCGAACAGCCGGGATTACTCAGCGCCCGCGACGGCTTCGCGCTATACGCCAGCGGTGATTTTACCGCGATGGAACAGGCGGATATCGTGGTGGTGCCTTACTGGGGCGAGGTCAACCAGCGCCCGCCGCAGGCGTTGATCGCGAGTTTGGTTCGAGCGCGCGATAACGGCGCGGAAATCGTCGGCCTGTGCCTCGGCGCGTTTGTCCTTGGCTACGCCGGGCTGCTCGACGGTAAGCGGGCGGCGACCCACTGGGAGTTCGAGCAGGATTTCCAGCGCCTGTTTCCGCAGGTGCGGCTCGATATCAACGCCCTGTACGTCGATGACCAGAAGGTGATTACCTCGGCGGGGACCGCTGCGGCGCTCGATTGCTGCCTGTATATCATTCGCCAGCGTTTTGGCAGCCTCGCCGCCAACCAGATCGCCCGGCGGATGATCGTGCCGCCGCACCGCGAGGGCGGCCAGGCGCAGTTTATTGCCCAGCCGGTGCCGCGCAACACCCGCGACGCGCGGATTAACTGCCTGCTGGATTATCTGCAGCAGCACATTGCCGAGCCGCATAATCTTGATTCGCTGGCCGAGGTGGTGGCGATGAGCCGCCGTACCCTGACCCGCCAATTCGCCAGGGCGACCGGGATGAGCATTGCCGACTGGTTGACCGCCGAGCGCCTGCGCCGCAGCCAGAGCCTGCTCGAAGCGGGGGATTTGCCGGTCGAGCAGGTGGCGGAAGCAGTGGGCTATCTCTCCGCCGTGACCTGGCGCCAGCAGTTTAAAGCGCGTTTTGGCGTTAGCCCGACGGAGTGGCGGCGGACTTTCCGCCGCGGCGTTTAGCCGGCGAGAGTCGAACTGTCGATCACGAAGCGATATTTCACGTCGCCCTTGACCATTCTTTCCCAGGCTTCGTTGATCTGATCGGCGCGAATCAGCTCAATATCGGCGACGATGCCGTGTTCGGCGCAGAAGTCGAGCATCTCCTGGGTTTCCGGGATACCGCCGATCATCGAGCCGGCAATCGAGCGGCGGCGGAAGATCAGATTGAACACTTCCGGCGATGGATGCGGCGTGGCCGGGGCGCCAACCAACGTCATAGTGCCATCGCGTTTCAGCAACGTGGTGAAGGCATCGAGATTGTGCGGCGCCGCCACGGTGTTGAGGATGAAATCGAAGCTTTTGACGTGGGCCGCCATTTCGTCTTCGTTGCGCGACACCACGACCTCATCCGCGCCCAACGCTCTGGCCGCGTCGCGCTTGGATTCGGAGGTGGTAAAGGCCACCACGTGGGCCCCCATGGCGTGGGCCAACTTGATCCCCATATGTCCCAGACCGCCGATGCCGACGATGCCGACTTTTTTGCCCGGCCCGGCGTGCCAGTGGCGTAGCGGCGAATAGGTCGTGATCCCGGCGCACAACAGCGGCGCGACGGCGGCGAGCTGCGCTTCGGGATGGTTTATCCGCAGTACGTAGCGTTCATTGACCACGATCTGCTGTGAATAACCGCCCAGCGTATGCCCTGGCGCGTCCTGGGTCGGCCCGTTATAGGTCAGCACCATATGGTCACAGTAGTTCTCCAGCCCTTCAGCGCACTCCTCGCACTGTTTACAGCTATCCACCATACAGCCGACGCCCACCAGATCGCCAACGGCGTAACCTGAGACGGCATCGCCGACCGCCGTCACCCGGCCAACGATTTCATGGCCCGGCACGCAGGGATACAGCGTCCCGGCCCATTCCGCTCGCGCCTGATGGAGATCGGAATGGCAAACGCCGCAGTATGCAATGGCGATCTGCACATCCTGTGGGCCGGGTTCGCGGCGGGTGATAGACATCGATTCGAGCGGCTGGCTGGCGGAGTACGTACCTATAGCGTTGATCTGCATAGCATTACCTCTTGTGCAATAGCGTGATAAATCAAGCGGAAGGGAGTGAGCGTTTTTTGCGCGGCAAGGGTAAGCGTAGCCTGGCTAAGGCAGGATGAGAAAAGCGCAGCTCGAAGGGTTAAAAAAGGCGCCTCACCGAGATGAGGCGCTCGTGATATCAAGGCGCGATCGGCGTCAGATAATCCAGCCGCAGCGGCTCGGCGAGCAAGATCTCCATCTGGCCGATAAAGGCCTGGAAGTAGGGCTGAGCGATATGCTCATCCAGCGCCTGCTGGTCGCGCCAGGACTCACGCATGTAGAAGGTATCCGGCGCGTCGCGCAGCTGAAACAGCGCGTAGTCGAGATTACCCTGCTCCTCGCGGGTTGGCAGCAGCAGCGCCTGCAGCGCGTCGCGCAGGGCCTCGGTTTGCCCGGCTTTCGCCTTCAGAACCGCGATAAGCGCAATAGTGTCGTCGCGCATTTAGAAACCCTCCAGCACGATTTTGCCGACCGAGCGCCCGGTTTCCAACTTAGCGTGGGCTTTTTGCAGATTGGCGGCGTTGATAGTGCCGTAGTGTTCGCCAAGGGTAGTGCGCAGCGTGTTATCGTCAATCAACGCGGCGACGCGGGTCAGTAGCTGATGTTGGGCGATCATATCATCCGTCTCAAACATTGAGCGGGTGAACATAAATTCCCAGTGCAGCGAAATGCTTTTCGCTTTCAGCGGCACCACGTCCAGGCTCTCCGGGTCATCAATTAGCGCCAGCTTACCCTGCGGGGCGAGCGCGGCGATCAGTTCGTTAAAATGCTGATCGGTATTGGTCAGGCTGGCGACGTGGGTCACGGCATGAATGCCGATTTTCGCCAGTTCTTCACCGAGCGGCTTGCTGTGGTCAATGACGTGATGCGCCCCGGCCTCGCGTACCCACTTCTGGCTTTCCGGGCGCGATGCGGTACCAATCACCGTCATGTTGGTGAGTTTGCTGGCCAACTGGGTGAGGATAGAGCCAACGCCGCCCGCCGCGCCGACAATCAGCAGCGTATCGCCGGCGTTACCGCCTTCCTGCACGCCAAGGCGGTGGAACAGCAATTCCCAGGCGGTGATAGCGGTCAGAGGCAGCGCGGCGGCGGCGGCATTCTCCAGCGAGCGCGGCTTCAGCGCCACGATGCGTTCATCAACCAGCTGCAGTTCGCTGTTACTGCCGGGACGGCCCAGCGCGCCGGCGTACCACACTTCATCGCCCGGCGTGAATAGCGTCACCGCATCGCCAACGGCTTTCACCACGCCAACCGCATCCCAGCCCAGCACCCGCGGGGTATCGGCATTAAACCCGGCGCGCACTTTGGTGTCGACCGGGTTCACCGAAATGGCTTTGACCTCGACCAGCAGATCGTGGCCCTGCGCCTGCGGATCCGGCAAATCGATATCGCGTAAAAAGGGAATGTTGTTGCCGTCGGCGGCGGCCTGGGTAATAGCAATGGCTTTCATAGGTTCTCCGGTCTACAAAAAGGATTCATGGTGTGAATGCATCGAGGATAGACCGCTCTACCATCGGGAAAAACGGCCCGGCGGCGATAACAGTTATATAAAAAAAGTGAAAATCGGCGAATGCGACATTGGCAAGTTTCGTTTATTTCGAATATTGTGGGTTTCGAATATTGCGATTATAATTTTTACATGGCCATTGGAGACAAGCGCATGACTAAACTGAACCTTCCGGACCCGCTGGAGAGTGAACTTGCCCAGCGCGGGCAGCGTGAGCTGGCGGCATACCTTTCTACTCATCTTGAAACGCAGCGTATTGCGATTGTGGGTGAAGATGACAAAACTCATACCATTGAGTTGCCAACCAGCGCTCTGACTATGCTGATGGAGATCCTTGGGGAATTGGCTTGTGGCAACGCGGTGCAGATTGTTCCTGTTCATGCTGAACTCACCACCCAGGAAGCAGCGAATATCCTCAATGTTTCTCGTCCGCATATGGTTAAACTGCTGGAAGCGAGGAAGCTTCCATTTCATAAAACTGGACGCCATCGCCGGGTTCTGTTTGCCGATCTGATGGAGTATAAAAAACGTAGGGAACAGGAAAGCCTGGACGCGATGCAAGCGCTGGCGGATCAGGCGCAGGACTTAGGGATGTATTAATGCGACATTCACCTTATCCGGTGATTTTAGATGCTTGTGTATTATATCCAGCACGGCTCAGGGATTTATTAATGCACTTAGGGATCGCTGGACTTTATCAACCAAAATGGAGCCGCTTCATTCACGATGAATGGTGCAGGAATCTTCTTATAAATCGGCCTGATATAGCACCTGAAGCGCTGCGTCGTACCGTTGATCTCATGAATGCAGCTTTACCGGATGCTAATGTAACGGGTTTTGCAGGATTAATTAACGGACTAGTTTTACCCGACCCTGACGATCGGCATGTCCTTGCTGCGGCAATCAGAGCGAAGGCTGAAATTATCGTTACGTTAAATCATAAAGACTTTCCAGCAGAATCATTGCTTCCATTTGAAATTGAAACACTTCATCCTGATGTATTCATATCGGACCTGTTTGACCTTAATCATGCTCTGGCGTTGGAGGCGGTGAGAAGGCAGCGGCAGTCTCTCAAGCATCCTCCAATGACCGTCGATGAGTTCCTGGAGATGCTGCTAAAGCAGGGCTTGCCGATGACGGTAAAAGAGTTAGCCAATTACCAGTACGCCATATAGCGATGGTCATCACCCGGAAGTATAATGGTTTCATATTTGAGACCCTTTTCCTTTCCATGTCGCAAATATTAATATCACTCCGGCAGAATAATAATATTGCGTTATGGCTCAAGGTTTATACCTTGACTCCCGACATCCTGCGTGCGATTTTTCTTCTATCAAATAATAAACAGAGTTTCATATTTGGAACAAAAATAAAACCATCGTGCTATTTAATTAAGAGTTTCACCACTGAGACAAAATAATAAGTCGATATTAATCGACGGTCTTTTATCGCTTATAAAAATAAAGTGAGGGATGTGCTATGCGTAAAATACTCCTTTCGCTGCTGCTGGCTGCCGTGACCAGCGGGCTGGCGCTGGCGGACGACGGCAAGCCGTTCCCGCATATCGGCTGGCGCAGCGCGGATAATCTCGCCGGGCTGGATTTCGGCGGCGCGCTGCGGGCAAATTATCGCTATGAAGACTGGAAAGGCAGTAATTATCGCAACCCGCCGCATCTGCGTTTTGATACCTTCCGTATCGACAGCAGCGGCTTCTATGATAATTATTTCTTTGATGCCGGGTTCTGGTTCCAGGATCACCGTAAATACGCCATCGACCGCGCTTACGTAGGGTATCGCTTCGACAATAATAATAATATCCAGCTGGGGATCCCCGGCAAACCATTTGGCCTTGAACCTTATCCGCAATTTGGCTGGTCCTATGGTATTCCGTTTTATTTAGGCTTTGGCGTGAGCGCCGGTAGCGGCGTGAACTATCAATATCATGATAATAACTGGTCGCTGGATGTGGCCTATTTCCCGTGGATGGAGCCGGAGAATTTGCGCTATGCGCCGGACGTTGGCGATTACGATCGGCTGAAAAACACTATCTATCCGACTCAGCATCAGCAGCATAATGAAAAGCGGGACCAGGTGAATGTGCGTATTGCGCGGGATTTTCACGGCGGCGGCTGGAATAACGAGCTGGGCGGCTCACTGGCGTTGGCGCGGTTGCACAACCGCGAGACCGACGACGACGGCACCTTCTGGGCGGCAGGCGTGCACGGCATGTTGCATAACGGGCCGTGGCAGCTGACCTCACAGCTGATTCGCTACCAATACGATCCGAAGAACCCGGCGGGCGTCAGCGACGATACGATTCTGATGGGCGGCAACGGCCTGACGCCGGCCTACCTGATCCCGGCGAAAGCGACGACCGCGTCGCTTAACGTCGCCCGCGATGTCGACGTGAAGTGGGGCGGCGTATCGAAGCTGCGTTTTTACAACGACTACAGCGTGCTGTGGAAAGATAAAAGCGGCTGGAGCGATTCGCAGATGAACACCCTTGGCGTACAGGTCTTTGCGCTGCCGGTAATGTTCTGGGTCGATCTCAGCTGGGCGAAGAATGTTAATCCGTGGGGCGGCGCGCTGAACGCCACCGGCTGGACCAGCACCCAGTCCGAGGGCAGCGGCAAATGGTACTTTCGCACTAACGTTAATATTGGCTATTACTTCTGAGGCGGGAATTTTCCCTGCTCGCGCTGCGCTCAGCAGGGCTACGGTTCTGCGCCGTCTGGTAGCCCGGGTAAGGCGCTAGCCGCCACCCGGGGGCTTGCTCGAGCTATCAGACCGTAGGCCGGATAAGGCGCAGCCGCCATCCGGCGCAAAAGCGGCTCTTTACTCGCGGTTATTGCCCGGCGGCGCTACGCTTGCGCGGGCCTACAGATCACATGCCGGGCGTAGTCCGGATGAGGCGTTAGCTGCCACCCGAGGGGCTAGCTCGCGCTATCAGGCATCCTGAGCTACTTTTTAGGCTCTGTTTTCCACTGTAGCAAACCGGCGATATCCTTTTCACCTTCGGCTTCCTTTAAGCGCCGCTGTTGTTCAGCAAACTGACTATATTCCGCCTGCGCTTTTTCATCGGCCATTTTCTTACTGACTTTACCTGCGCCTTGCAAAACCTCACGGTCGTTAAATTGCAGGAACTGATCCAGCTTATCGTGCCAGTCGCGTAAAAAGACCTGCTGACGACGACGGGCCTGATCCTCGGCAAAATCCAGCCACATGTTAACTACGCGGTTAAGCTCGCTGACTCCATCCTGAGTGAGATAATTTTTTGCTACCGTCACGTCACCCTTATGTACCTCTTCACCTTTATAGCTGGTCAGCCCCATATGCGGCAGACTGGCGTCAGCACGTTGATGAATGAGTTCAGCGGCGGTATGCCCGGTACAGGCAAAATGTAACTTGTTCTGGATAGTTTGAAAAAACTGCGTGGTTTCTTTTAACGACGGTTGATAGTCAGCCGCTAATGCAAAAATCTCTCGCACCCGCAAATAAACGCGGCGTTCGCTGGCGCGAATATCGCGGATACGCTCCAGCATCTCATCGAAATAGTCGGGTACTGCCGATGAACCCACAGGCGGATTCTTCAGCCGCTCATCGTCCATCACAAAACCTTTGATCAGGTATTCCTGGAGCGTCTGGGTCGCCCACTGGCGGAACTGCGTGCCGCGAGAGGAGCGAACGCGATAGCCAACAGCGAGTATGGCTTCAAGGTTGTAATGGTCTATCTCTCTGGAAACCTGGCGTTTTCCTTCCTGGCGAACTATCCGGAATTTCCGGATAGTTGAATTTTGAGCAAGTTCACCTTCAGAGAAGATATTGATTAAATGCTCATTAATAGTCCGAACGTCTTTATCGTACAGTTCAGCCATTGTCGCCTGGGATAACCAGATTGTGTCTGACTCAAAGCGGCATTCAACGCGCACTTTCCCATCACCGCTGGCAAACATAATGAACTCACCTGCTGGGGACGACGTTATATTTTCCTTTGCCATATGGTCTCCGGGTCAACCTGTTCACAACGGTAGAGTATGTCAGAAGCGGGGCATAAATTTCATTAGACGAACGATTAATCTGGCGCGTTTGCGAGCGGTTATCCGGAAAGTGAAGGTATTAAGACGCGGGAATTTTCCCTGCTCGCGCTGCGCTCAGCAGGGCTACGGTTCTGCGCCGTCTGGTAGCCCGGGTAAGGCGCTAGCCGCCACCCGGGGGCTTGCTCGCGCTATCAGGTATGTTGCAGCGTGCCGTTGACGCTTTTCAGCGATTGTTGAATATGCCGTAATTCGGCTGTTAGCTTCTCTTCTTTATCGCTGAGAGGCAGCAATACAATGCAGCCATCCATCCCCTTAACCGTGACCGGCTTCCCGGTATCGAATCCCGCTTCGCGTAGCCACTTGCCGGAAAGGGGAAGACTTGGTGTACTGGTATCCCGGCCATTGGGCCGATAGCCAACCAGCAGCTGACGTTCGGTTCCGCTAACGATGATATCTGGGGGTAGAATGCAACTCAGCCATAATCAACTCCTTGATAGTTGGTGAGGTTAGCTCTCATCAGGTATTGCGAGTACTTGATGGGGTCGATTAATTTAACTCTCCACTCGGCTGGGAACACCAACAATCTCCATTTTTATAACCCCTTCATCAGTGAATATTGATGTCAGACCTTTCCTTACCCGACCATAAAAAGCAATATCGATCATATTAAGTGCTCTGACATGTTCATTTGATAGCC
Source organism: Klebsiella sp. CN_Kp097 (assembly GCF_040064495.1). Lineage (NCBI taxonomy): Bacteria > Pseudomonadati > Pseudomonadota > Gammaproteobacteria > Enterobacterales > Enterobacteriaceae > Klebsiella > Klebsiella sp. CN_Kp097. Next base: position 10,788 of record NZ_JBEAIL010000006.1, read on the forward strand.
TTGCGTTCTGCGACCTGGTGGCCATCAATTGTTTAAAAATATCTATTTTGAGCGTCTTTCTATCAGTATATCTTTTAATAAATTTCTGAACTTGAACGGCAACAACAGGGCTGATTAAAGTCACTATCACCATTGTGATCGATAGCATTAAACTCATTTTAGAATCCATATTTTTATAAGATATAAAGTTAGAATAAAAAAAGAATTCAATAGGATAGGCTAACTGTAAGATATTGGATACATGCCGAATGGCCGATAGAGGATGAGAAACTTTGGCGGAAGATCACAGGAGTTGAACCTGCCCGGGACCGCTGGCGGCCCCAACTGGATTTGAAGTCCAGCCACCTCACCGGAGATGACGATCTTCCGCGCCTCGATTGCTACATGGAGGCGGGCGCATTATAGCTACTTTCAGGCATTTACCACATACCTAAACGCACTTTTTTACTGTTAAAACTGGACTTTGCAGAACAGTCTGAGACAAATCCGTTCAAAATCCATGGGTTACACTTTTTCACACTCTTTCGGGCTACCGCGATCACAGAAAACAAGAAACGTAATTTGATAACGAGATATCGCAATTCATCTTACTGCGCCAAAGGTTTAAAAAAACCGTAACCGGTACCAATCCGCGGTGCCGCTAAGGGAATAGTGCGCAAATGAAAGATCATATTCTGTCCGTCAAAGAGAAAATTGGCTACGGTATGGGTGACGCCGCCAGCCACATCATTTTTGATAACGTCATGTTATACATGATGTTTTTCTACACCGATATTTTCGGTATCCCCGCCGGCTTTGTCGGCACCATGTTCCTGCTGGCGCGGGCGCTGGATGCGATTTCCGACCCGTGCATGGGCCTGCTTGCCGACCGTACCCGCAGCCGTTGGGGTAAGTTCCGCCCGTGGATCCTCTTCGGCGCTATCCCGTTCGGCCTCGTCTGCGTGCTGGCTTACAGCTCGCCGGATTTAAGCCACAACGGCAAGCTGATCTACGCCGCCATGACCTACACGCTGCTGACCCTGCTCTACACCGTAGTGAATATCCCCTACTGCGCGCTCGGCGGCGTGATCACCGACAACCCGACGCAGCGCATCTCGCTGCAGTCCTGGCGCTTCGTGCTGGCGACGGCGGGGGGCATGCTCTCCACCGTGCTGATGATGCCGCTGGTCAACTTTATCGGCGGCGAAAATAAAGCGCTGGGCTTCCAGGGCGGCATTGCGGTGCTCTCGGTGGTCGCCTTCCTGATGCTGGCCTTCTGTTTTTTCACCACCAAAGAGCGTGTCGAAGCGCCGCCGAGCAGTACCTCGATGCGTGAAGACCTGCGCGATATCTGGCGTAATGACCAGTGGCGGGTGGTCGGCGTGCTCACCATCCTCAATATCCTCGCGGTCTGCGTTCGCGGTGGCGCGATGATGTACTACACCACCTGGATCATGGGCTCGGCGGCGTTGTTCACCGTCTTCCTCACCACCTACTGCGTCGGCAACCTGATTGGCTCGGCGCTGGCGAAGCCGCTGACCGACTGGAAATGTAAAGTCAGCGTCTTCTGGTGGACCAACGCCCTCCTGGCGGTGCTCAGCGTGGCGATGTTCTTCGTACCGATGGACGCCGAAATCACCATGTTCGTCTTTATCTTCATCATTGGCGTACTGCACCAGCTGGTGACGCCAATCCAGTGGGTGATGATGTCCGACACTGTCGACTACGGCGAATGGTGCAACGGCAAACGCCTGACCGGCATCAGCTTCGCCGGCACCCTGTTTGTGCTTAAGTTGGGGCTGGCGCTGGGCGGCGCGCTGATCGGCTGGATGCTGGCCGGCGGCGGCTATGACGCCGCCGCTAAAACCCAGAACAGCGCCACCCTCACCATCATTATCGCCTTGTTCACCCTCGTTCCGGCGGTGTGCTACCTGCTGAGCGCGGTAATCGCCAAACGCTACTACACGCTAAAAACGCCGTTCCTGAAAAAAATGATGGCCGAGCTGGCCGAGGGCGCGCGTCGCAACGAACAAGAGTTCACGGCAGCCCCGATCGAAAAAGAATGGCAAAACTAAGAGGACGTTTTAATGAAAATCAGTGATGGAAACTGGCTCATTCAACCAGGGCTCAACCTGATCCAACCCGTACAGGTTTACGAGGTGGAGCAGCAGGGGAATGAAATGGTGGTCTATGCCGCACCGCGCGATGTCCGCGAACGCGCCTGGCAGCTGGATACGCCATTGTTCACCCTGCGCTTTTTCTCGCCTCAGGAAGGGATAATCGGCGTGCGCATGGAGCACTTCCATGGCGCGCTGGATAACGGCCCGCACTATCCGCTGAACGTGCAGAAAGACGTCCATGTCGAAATAGAAAATACGGCCGAGTTCGCCGAGCTGAAAAGCGGCAGCCTCAGCGTGCGGGTGACTAAAGGTGAATTCTGGGCGCTGGATTTTCTGCGCGACGGCGTGCGTATCACCGGTAGCCAACTGAAAAACAACGGCTACGTGCAGGATAGTAAGACCCAGCGCAACTACATGTTTGAGCGCCTCGACCTCGGCGTCGGCGAAACCGTCTACGGCCTCGGCGAGCGCTTTACCGCGCTGGTGCGCAACGGCCAGACGGTAGAAACCTGGAACGAAGACGGCGGCACCAGCACTGAGCAATCCTACAAAAACATTCCGTTCTACCTGACCAACCGCGGCTACGGCGTGCTGGTGAATCACCCGCAGCGCGTCTCCTTCGAGGTGGGCTCGGAGAAAGTCTCTAAAGTCCAGTTCAGCGTTGAAGGCGAATATCTCGAGTACTTCGTGATCGACGGCCCGACGCCGAAAGCGGTGCTTAACCGCTATACGCAGTTCACCGGCCGCCCGGCGCTGCCGCCGGCATGGTCGTTCGGTCTGTGGCTGACGACCTCGTTCACTACCAACTATGACGAAGCGACGGTAAATAGCTTTATCGACGGCATGGCCGAGCGCCATCTGCCGCTGCACGTCTTCCACTTCGACTGCTTCTGGATGAAGGCCTTCCAGTGGTGCGATTTTGAATGGGATCCGCTAACTTTCCCGGACCCGGAAGGGATGATCAAGCGCCTGAAGGCGAAAGGGCTGAAGGTCTGCGTGTGGATCAACCCGTACATCGGCCAGCGCTCGCCGGTGTTCAAGGAGCTGAAAGAGAAGGGCTATCTGCTTAAGCGCCCGGACGGTTCGCTGTGGCAGTGGGATAAGTGGCAGCCGGGGCTGGCGATTTATGACTTCACCAACCCGGAAGCCTGCCAGTGGTACGCCAGCAAGTTAAAAGGTCTGGTAGCGATGGGGGTCGATTGCTTCAAGACCGACTTCGGCGAGCGTATCCCGACCGACGTGCAGTGGTTTGACGGTTCCGATCCGCAGAAAATGCACAACCACTACGCATTCATCTATAACGAGCTGGTGTGGAAGGTGCTGAAAGAGACCGTCGGCGAGCAGGAGGCGGTGCTGTTCGCCCGTTCCGCCTCGGTGGGCGCGCAGCAGTTCCCGGTGCACTGGGGCGGCGACTGCTACGCCAACTACGAATCGATGGCGGAAAGCCTGCGCGGCGGGCTGTCGATCGGCATGTCCGGCTTCGGTTTCTGGAGCCACGATATCGGCGGTTTCGAAAACACCGCGCCGGCCCACGTTTATAAGCGCTGGTGTGCCTTTGGCCTGCTCTCCAGCCACAGCCGCCTGCACGGCAGCAAATCCTATCGTGTGCCGTGGGCCTACGACGAAGAGTCCTGTGACGTGGTGCGCCACTTCACGCACCTGAAATGCCGCATGATGCCGTATCTCTATCGCCAGGCGGCGCTGGCCAACGAGTTCGGCACTCCGATGTTGCGTGCGATGATGCTCGAATTCCCGGACGATCCGGCCTGCGACTATCTCGACCGTCAGTATATGCTCGGCGATTCGGTCCTGGTGGCGCCGGTGTTCTCCGAAGCGGGCGAGGTGCAGTTTTATCTGCCGGAGGGGCGCTGGACGCACCTGTGGCATAACGATGAATTGCCGGGTAGCCGCTGGCATAAGCAGCGTCACGATGCACTGAGCCTGCCGGTCTACGTTCGTGACAACACCCTGCTGGCGCTGGGCAACAACGACCAGAAACCCGATTATGCCTGGCATGAAGGCACCGCCTTCCAGCTGTTCCAGCTGGGCGATGGCAATGAAACGGTCTGTCAGGTTCCGGCGGCCGACGGTTCCGCGATCTTCACTCTGAAGGCGAAGCGCCAGGGTAACACCATCACCGTGAGCGGCGAAGGCGAAGCCCGCGGCTGGACGCTGTGTCTGCGCAATATCCCGCAGATAGCGGGCGTGGAGGGCGGGACGCAGGCGGGCAGCGAACTGGGCGTGGTGGTGAGCGCCCAGGGCAATGTGCTGACGATTACGCTGTAAATAACAACTCCCGCAGCATATCGCGGGAGTTTTTCTTTCTGCGAATTTGAGATCGTTATCACGTATATTAATGACTGAAATGTGATCTGACTTATAAATATCGGTCCTTTCTCTGTCTTGTCTTATTTCTGTCCGGATATCCGGACACGATTTAGTATTGTTGTTTACTCCCCGCCTCCCTATATTTATCCTCAATGATTTTCATAGAGATCGCGTCGTATAGCGATATCTTATTGGCATTAATCTGCTATGCAATAAGGGTAAATAATGCAAATGGTTACCTCGCGACAGAACAGATTATTAAAATTTCTCTTGCCTAAACGAGAATACGTTACGTTATTAAAAATGGCTGAATACTTAAATGTTTCAGAAAAAACAGTTCAGCGTGACTTACGTTTTCTTGAACAATGGCTCTCTGACTGGAAAATCAGTATTGATAAACGTGCCGGCGCGGGCGTCATGCTATTGGCTGATAACGTCGCCGATCTGTTGCAATTAGACCAGTTGCTCAGTAGCGAAAGCGATGATACAGATGCCATGATGAATAATTCCCGGCGTGTGAAAATTGCTTCTCAGTTATTAAGTGAAACGCCGCGCGAAACATCGATCAGTAAATTGTCTGAACGTTATTTTATTAGCAGCGCCTCAATTGTGAATGATTTAAAAGTGATCGAATCATGGATTAGGCCACTAGGTCTGATGCTCATTCGTAGCCAGAGCGGCACTCATATTGAGGGGAGTGAATCCCATGTTCGCCAGGCTATGGCCTTATTAATTAATGGTGTTATTAACCATAATGAACCAGGAAATATTATTCACTCCCGTCTGGATAGCGGTAGCTATAAAGCCCTGGTGCATTATTTCGGTGAAGAAGATGTCATCTTTGTGCAGTCGCTTCTTCAGGATATGGAACGAAAATTAAGTTGGTCGCTGGGCGAGCCGTATTACGTCAATATCTTCACCCATATCCTGATTATGATGTATCGCATCACCCGCGGCAATGCACTACCGCGCCGGGAGCAGGGACATCCATTATTTGATGAGTCCATCTTTCGTATCGCGCAGAATATGCTGCAAAAAATTGAGGCCCGCATTGCCCATCCTTTACCAGAGGACGAAAGCTGGTTTATTTATCAATACATTATTTCGTCCGGCATGCTGGTGGAAGAGCGTGATGATGTCAGCGTGCTGCGCAATATACGTTCCAGCGATGAGGCCCGGCAAATCACCTCCCGGCTGATCGCCCTGTTTTCCTCGGTGGTTGATATCGATCTGACGCATGACACCGCGTTATATGAAGGGTTGCTCATTCATATCAAGCCGCTGCTCAACCGGCTGAATTATCGTATCTATATCCGTAATCCGCTGCTGGAAGATATCAAGGGCGAATTAACAGAGGTGTGGCCATTAACTCTGCGGGTGGTGAATCAGGTATTTGCCGCCTGGGGCGAGAACGCGGTTTCGGAAGATGAAGTGGGTTATTTAACCGTGCATTTCCAGGCCGCGATGGAGAGGCAGGTGGCCAGAAAGCGGGTACTGCTGGTGTGTTCGACCGGGATTGGTACCTCGCATCTGTTGAAAAGCCGGGTCCTCAGGGCCTTTCCTGACTGGACCATCGTCGGCGTACTGCCTGCGGGTAGTCTACATACGCTACAGCGACAGGATGATATTGAACTGGTCATTTCAACCATTCATCTGCCGGAGATTGCGTTACCGGTAGTCTATGTCACGGCTTTTTTTAACGATGCCGATATTAAGCGGGTAACAGAAAAAGTTATCACCGAGAAATTACACCATGCTGCAACGTCAACTGCCAGCAATGAAATTTTATATCCATGAGGTAAATAATATGGACATCAGCCGGATTTTAAATACTAAGCGTGTATTGCTGGATATGAAGGCCACGACTAAAGCGGAAGTTATTGAAGAATTAACCGACCTGCTGCAGAAAGATGGGGCCATAAGCTGTCGCGAAACGTTTATTCAGGACGTTTGGCAGCGTGAGTCGGAAGGTTCGACCGGATTTGAAAACCACATCGCTATTCCTCATGGAAAATCATCCGCGGTGCTGAATACTACGCTCGCCATTGGCCGTACTCGTCAGGATATTGCCTGGGAAACGCTCGATGGAAGCCAGGTTCGTTGCATTATTTTATTTGCCGTCCGTCTGGAAGATCAAAATACCACCCATATCCGCTTACTCTCCCAGGTCGCTGGAGCGTTGGCCGATGATGACATTATTGCGCAATTGCTCGAAGAAACCAGTCCGCAGAAGATTATTGATCTCTTTAGTCAATATGCTGAATCGGATGTTTACTAACAATAACTAGTGGAGTCTGAGATGAATATTGTCTGTGTTGCCGCCTGTACGGCGGGTATTGCTCATACTTATATCGCACGTGAGAAGTTAATGAAAGGCGCGAAAGCGCTGGGCCACAATGTCAAAGTTGAAACTCAGGGAACAATAGGTACTGAGAATGAACTGACAACCGAAGATATCTCTGCCGCCGATGTCGTTATTCTTGCCGTTGATGTGAAAATTAAAGGCGAAGAGCGTTTTAAAAACAAACGAATTGTCCGCGTGAAAACGGAGGTCGTTATTAAGTCACCGATTCAGTTTATCGAAAAGGTCGAGAAATCCTTAGCTAATGCCTGATCCTTATTCTGGAGGGATCTACCATGAGTGAGAATAAACCACCTGTCTCGCAGGAAATTAAAAAGCATTTGTTAACGGGTATTTCATGGATGATACCGCTGATTGTTGCCGCCGGGATCTGCATTGCCCTCGGTCAGGTTCTGGGCGGTACCAATGTCGCCGAGAAAGTCGGCACCATTCCATGGATGTTGAATCAAATCGGCGGCTGGGGGATGGGGCTCATCGTCCCGCTCATCTGTGCGGCGATTGCCTATTCCATTGCCGACAGACCTGGTTTTGCCCCTGGTCTGATCGTTGGGTTTGTCTGCGGGCAAATCCACACCGGTTTCATCGGCGGGATGCTGGGCGGTTTCCTGGTGGGCTATACGGTGCTGCTGTTAAAGCATTACGTGCGGTTGCCAAAATCGATGCAAGGGCTGATGCCCATAATGGTGTTGCCGGTATTAAGCACCATTATTAGCGGTCTGTTGATGATGACCCTGATAGGCAAGCCGATTGCCTGGCTGCAGGAGGCCTTAATTCATCTGTTGGAGTCGATGCAGGGCGGTTCACGATTCCTGTTGGGGGCCATTCTTGGCGCGATGGCCACCTTTGATTTTGGCGGGCCGGTGAATAAAACCATGTCGTTATTCGCCGATGGCTTGCTGGTGAGCGGGGTCTATGGTCCGGAGGCGGTCAAGTTTGTCGGCTCCATGATCCCGCCGTTCGGTATTACGTTGTCCTTCCTGCTGACCCGCCATAAATATACCCGTGCTGAAAGTGAAGCGTTAAAGGCCGCCTTCCCGATGGGTATTTGCATGATCACCGAAGGGGTGATCCCTATCGCGGCCCGCGATCTGCTGCGGGTGGTGGGATCCTGCGTCGTGGCTTCAGCGGTGGCAGGCGGCTTGATTATGACATGGGGTGTGGAAAGCCCGGTGCCACATGGCGGTATGTTTGTGGTGCCGCTATTCACCCATCCACTGCTGTTTTGTCTGGCGCTGGCGATTGGGACGGTTATTTGCGGCGTGATGTTGTCGCTATGGAAAAAACCGGTCACGGAGCGTGATGAAGAGTTTGATGAACTGAGCGACCAAAAAGTCGCCGATGATGAAATCACCTTTACCCTTGAGTAAACGGAGGCCCTATGTTTGCCGATATGAAGCAGATGGTGGAGAAAGCCTGGCGTGAACAGTATGCCCTGCTGGCGATTAACTGTATGAATCTGGAGAGCGCCCGCGCCGCGGTACGCGTGGCGGAAAAATACCGCGCGCCGATTATTCTCAATCTCTATCAGGGCCATCTGGCGCATTTTCCGCCAGCGACGGCGATGGCGGTGGCCAGGACCCTTGCCGAAGAGGCCAGCGTTCCCGTGACCTTGAGTCTCGATCATGGGAAAGAACCGGTGAAGATCCGCCAGGCTTTTCGCGCTGGATTCAGCGGGTTGATGATTGATGCTTCTGCATTTCCACTTGCGGAAAATATCCGCCAGACCCGAGAGGTCACCACTCTGGCTGCCAGCATCGGGCTGTGTGTTGAAGGGGAATTGGGGCATCTGGCTGATGCTCCGCGCTATGACTCTGCGACGAACGCCGACCTGATGACGCAACCTGAGGACGTCGCCCCGTTTATCGAGCAAACCGGTATCGACTTACTGGCGGTCTCCGTCGGCACGGCCCACGGCATGTATGCGCCTGGGGTCACGCCCGCGCTGGACTTTGACCGTCTGGCGCAGGTGCAGCGAGCCTCTTCGGTGCCCCTGGCCCTGCACGGCGGCAGCGGCACGCCATTTGATCAGCTTGCCTGCTGCCCGGCATTTGGCGTGGCGAAGATTAATGTCGGCGCGGCGGTGTTTGAGGCAGGTAAAGCCGCACTACTCCATACCCTTTGCCATGACAGCTCTATTGAACTGGCCGATGCCATGGCGGTGATGGAACACGCCAGCGCTGAAGCTATCGTCCCTTACTTACAAGCATCCGGCGCGATAAACCGCGCCTGATTCACTTATCAGTCACGCCCTTTATGCCAGCGCATATTCGCCCTGGCAGGGCGAACTACACCCTGAAACTGGAGAAGACCATGTTAGTTTCCATGCAAGAAATACTTAAACCGACTCGTGAACACGGCTTTGCCATCGGTGCATTTAACGTTGCGGACAGCTGCTTTATTCGCGCCGTCGTGGAAGAGGCGGAAGCGACAAATACTCCCGCCATCATTTCAATTCACCCCAGCGAGCACGACTTTGTCGGCGATTCCTTTTTTAGCTACGTGCGGGATATCACCCAGCGTAGCCGGGTGCCGTTTACATTACATCTCGATCATGGCGCCTCGGTGGAGCATGTGCTGCGTGCGATCCAGTGCGGTTTTACCTCGGTGATGATCGATGGGTCGCTGCTGCCCTATGAAGAAAACGTCGCTCTAACGCGGGAAGTGGTCAGGCTGGCGCATGCGGTTGGCGTCTCTGTCGAAGGTGAACTGGGGACCATCGGCCAGACGGGAACGTCGGTAGAGGGCGGAGTGTCGAAAGTGACTTATACCGACCCGGCGCAGGCGCAGGATTTTGTCACTCGTACCGGCGTCGATACCCTGGCGGTGGCGATTGGTACCGCGCACGGCATCTATCCAAAAGGGATGCAACCTGAACTGCAGATGCACATCCTGCGCGATATTGCCGGACGAGTGTCGATCCCGCTGGTACTGCACGGCGGCTCCGCCAATCCGGATGCGGAAATTGCCGAGTCTGTCACGCTCGGAGTCGGGAAAATCAATATCTCCAGCGATATGAAACACGCTTACTTCCTGAAAGTACGTGAAATTTTGAGTAAAGAGAGCTGGTGGGATCCGAATGTGATTTATCCGGAACCGATTAATGCCGCACGTGAAGTTATTCGCCACAAAATGAAGTTGTTTGGTTCCACCGGCAAAGCAAGCTTGTATTGACCCAGTCGGAAGGCGGGTACGCCCGCCTTCCAATCGGCAGGAGGCAAAGATGAATTACCTCGGACTGGATGTCGGTGGGACGAAAATCGCCGCCGTCGTGATGGATGAGCAGGGACGGGAGCAGGGCCGTTACCGCTGCGCAACACGGAAAGAAAACCGTCAGGCATTTATGTCGTGCATCGTGGATTTCGTTGCCGATATTCGCGCGCGGACGGGAACGCCGATGGCTATTGGCATCGCGTTGCCGGGGAGCGTTTCGCCACAGCATGGCGTCATTCGTAACGCCAACATTCAGGTGATTAACGGCTATCGTTTACAGGATGCGCTTGAACAGGCGCTCGGTCAGCCGGTGGTGTTAGCCAACGATGGCAATTGTTTCGCCTTATCAGAAGCATGCGATGGCGCCGGAGAAGGGTTTTCATCGGTTTTCGGCATGACGTTAGGGACCGGCTGCGGAGGTGGTATTGCCCTGGAGCGGCAGCCTTTCGTCGGCGCCTCAGGTATTGCCGCAGAGTGCGGGCATATCGCCTTGCCCGGCTATTCTCCTGAGGAGGATGGGCCGCCGACACGTTGTTATTGCGGCAGATTTAACTGTGTGGAGTCTTTTATTTCCGCAACGGGGCTACGTGAACGCTATCGACTGCTCAGCGGAGAGTGTGTGTCGAGCGAGCAGATTCTCGCCCGCGCGCAGGCGGGAGAATCCGCCGCTTGCCATCAGGTCCACCGCTTTCGTCAACAGCTGGCGCGGACGCTGGCGACTATTGTCAATATCATCGACCCCGGCGTGATTGTGTTGGGCGGCGGTTTATCCAACGCGCCGCAGCTGGTAGCGGATTTACCATCGGCGGTCGCACCGCTCGTCTTCACCGACCATTTTTCTACCCCTATCATTTCTGCGCGGCATGGCGACAGTAGCGGTATGCGCGGCGCCGCCTGGCTTGCCGTGCGAAGCGGAGTTAAACCATGAAACGTTCCCAGATTAACTATGCGATAGATAAAGCGCTGGCGATGGCCGAAACTTTTCGTATCAGCCTGCCGGAATTTGCCCACTTTACGGCGTCAAGCTGGCCACAAAAACGGCATGAAGGTTGGCATGAAGTCCAGGATCTACAGCTTGGATGGGATGTGACGGATTTCGCCAGCGGTTGCTTTCGCGAAACGGGCCTTACGCTGTTGACGTTACGCAACGGTTCTTTATCCGACCCGCGTTATACCAAACCCTACGCGGAAAAAATGTTGCAGATTCAGCAAGATCAGCAAACCCCCTGGCATTTCCATTACCACAAAATGGAGGACATCATTAACCGCGGCGGCGGCGACCTCTGCATGCAACTGGCCTGGGCGACACAGGACGAACAGTTAGACCAACAGCGCCATGTTAGCGTGATGATCGATGGCTGCCAGCGTACGCTGAAACCCGCTGAGACGCTGGTGCTGCATCCGGGGCAGAGCGTCTGTCTACCGGTGGGCCTCTATCATCGCTTCTGGGCCGAAAAAGGGATAGTGATGGGTTGGGAAATTTCAATGGTTAATGACGACCATACGGATAATCGTTTTCTCGAGGCGGGCGGGCGCTTTCCCTTCATTGAGGAAGATGAACCTGCAAGATGGCTGCTGTGCAGTGAATACCGGCAGTGACGTTGAGAGCCATCCCACAGACCGATTTGCTCTCCGGTGGTAGCGTAATCTGCCGCTGAGAGGAGCCCGTAATGGACTTAGAAAATATCTTTCGTGACGTGAAGTTGAGTAAAACCGAAATGACCGTGCTGCGTTTTATTCAAAATGACCCGCAGCTATGTATCCGCGAAGGGATCCGCACCGTCGCGGAGCGCTGCTACAGTAATCCTTCTTCGCTGGTGCGGCTGGCGAAGAAGCTTAAGTTCAGCGGCTGGCTGGAGCTGGTCTATTTCATCAAGTTCAATATCACCATGCCAAAGCTCGATGTCACCAACGATATCGATTATATGAGCATTCAGCCGGCAGAAGCGCTGACGCCGCTGCTGGCAGGCCTTGAGCAGCAGCGTATTTTGATCCACGGCAGCGGCTTTTCGCAGCTGATCGCCCAGTATATTTATAATAAGTTTCTCGTTACCGGCGTGAACGCCAGCCTGGCATTGTGGCCCGATTACGAAATCCTTGAGCAAAAAAACGCTGCCCGCTTTGATTCCATCTGGATCATTTCTAAATCCGGACGCAGCAGTTCGGCGTTAAATTGGGTTAAGGCGCTGGAAGGCAAGGAGATAAACCTGGTTTGCTTTACCGGCGATTATCAAAGCCCGCTGGCGCAGGCCGCGAATACGGCGTTTATTATTCATGACCCGCAGAAGTTCGACGATGATATTTACTGGAGCAACCCGTTTTTTGGCTACTGCATATTGGGCTTTGAGCGGTTGTTAAAAATGTGGTTTACCAGCGTACGTAGCAATAGGTAGCCCCGCTAAGCGTAGCGCCGCCGGGCAATATCCGCGGATAAGGAGCCGCTTTTGCGCCGGGTGGCGGCTTCGCCTTACCCAGCCTACAGTCCGTGCGACCTGCCTTTAATGTCTTCACCACGCTGGCTGAAACTGCCAGTGCTGGTGGCCTCAAAATCGCTGAGACGTTCCCGGAAGGCCGGGGCAGCCCGCATGGATGCGGGCTGAGGGCCGTGATTTGCAGGGACGCTGCCTCGGCCCGACCCGAAGCCTGCCGGGATAAGTCGAAGGTACCACGAAGTGGCGATTTTGGCGGCCAGAGCCCGGGAGTACAGAGGGCGGCGGCGACTGGCCGCCCTCTGTGCGCTCCCTGCGCCACGGAAAACATATTGCAGAAAAATTAACCGGGAGCGCAATATCCTCTGGAGCGAAACGAGATAAACGCTTTTCTCAAGCTAAAAGGTTGCAAACCGATAACAGTATCTACTCAATCGAGCGGGGGCGACTCGTTACCGCCACCCGGCGAACTGTTCATCGTCGAGATAGGCCTCAACCAGCTTCTTCGCCAGCGAATATGAACCGACCAGCGGATGAGCCATTAACGCCCTTACCGCCAGCGATTGGTCCTGCTGCAGAATTGCCACCACCGCCAGCCGCTCATACTCCTTCACGCTGGCAATCATATTTTTCTGCGCCGTCGGCACGTTTATCGGTGTCACCGGCTTAAGACCCTCTTTGCTCAGATCGCAGCTGATTTCAATTACATCGTCGGGGCGTAAAAAATCGAGCGTGCCGTTATTCTGTATCGACACCACGATGCGTTTGGTGGTGGTGCTGTTGACCGCCTCCAGAATATCCAGCGCCACCCCGGCGTAGCCTCCGGTATCCGGCTCTTCGATAAACTGCCGCAGCGTTAGCGGCTCGCGGGTATGGAATTTTTCCTGCTGCGACTCGTTTTGCATATAGCTGTTTTCGCGGCGTAGGTAGTGCTTCATCCAGATGGTAAAGGCCGCCTGCGGCTCCGCTTTAACATCCACGCCGCTGAGCTCCTGACGCATATCGTGGTTGATACGGGCAATCTGCTCGCCGCGGGTCTCCGGTGCCTGTTGAATCGCCCGTAGCGCCACTTCGCGATAGTAGTAGTAATAGAGATATTCGTTGAGCAACTGGTTATCGCACAGTTTGACCAGCTCCGGCGAGAAGTACTGCATCGCCGTTTTGCGGTATAAATCCGGGTTGGCGACCAGCTGCGCGGTAACCTCTTCCCCGCGCACGGTGAAGTGCGTAAACCAGGAAAAGTGGTTTAAGCCGTAGCATTCCACGCTCAGGTCGTGCGCATCGCAGCCGAGGATCTCCGGCAGCTCGCGGATGAGTTCCGACGGCGCATCGCAAATCCCGTACACCCGGCGTTTGAAACCGGATTTGATAATCGCTTCGGTGACCAGCCCGGACGGATTAGTAAAGTTAAACAGGATCGCGTCTTTGTCGGCGTGCTCCTCGATCAGACGGCAGTAGCGCAGGATCGCCGGGATCGAGCGCATCGCCATGGCAAAACCGCCCGCGCCGGTGGTCTCCTGACCCAGCGTGTTATGCTCCAGCGCGATTCGCTCGTCGCGGATGCGGCTCTCATCACCGCCGACGCGCAGCGTGGTAATCACGTAATGGGTACCCTGCAGCGCGGCGACCGGATCGCTGGTGGTAGTAAAATGAATATCCGGTCGAATGGTATTAAATACATAGCGGGCGATTTCACCAAATAGCGATAAATTCTCCGCTGAGCTATCCTGAAATACTACTTCCGTTAAACCAATGCGGTGCGCGTTATAAGCCAGCGACTTTGCCAGAAATGCAGAGCGCACGCCGCCCCCGCCTAATACGGTTAATTTCATACATCACTCCCAATTAATTTTCTGCTAGCCAGCTATCAACCCGGGAACGGACTTGCCCGACTTTGACGCCATAAATAACCTGAACTTCATTACGATTGCGTACTACGCCATTTGCGCCGGTGCTTTTTAATATTTCATCATCAACTAATGTCATATTATGGACAACCACCCGCAGGCGCGTGAAACAGTTATCAACGGAGATAATATTGGCTTTACCACCTAAGCCATTAATAATTTCATCCGTCATCGACTGCGGGCCGCTGACTTTTTTACGGTAGTCCGCCTTACTGTATAACTTAACGTTATCGTCATCCTCGCGGCCCGGCGTTTTCAGATTTAACTTCACTACCAGCGTGCGGAATATCGCGTAATAAGCGATAAATTGGCCAATACCGATCAGCACGTACCCCGGCCAGCGGGTTAACGACACCGGCAGTGGCAGGTTGTAGATCAGAAATTCAATCAGACCGGAGGCGCCCCACGGCCGCACGGTGAAGATGTCGCAAATTGCCTGCGAAGCGGCGGTTAACGTCGCATGGATCACCCACAGCAGCGGCGAGACAAATAAGAAGGTGAATTCAATGGGTTCGGTGATGCCGGTCAGCATCGAGGTGATAATTGCCGGCAGCAGAATCGCCTTCGCCATCGCTTTCTTCTCCGGCTTCGCGGTGTGATAAAACGCCAGCGATGCGCCCGCCAGGCCAAAGATGGTGGTCATCCCCTGTTGCGAGAAACGTAATGCATCGTTCATCACCGGCGTCAGATCGGGATGGCGCATATAGGCGAGGAAAATCGCCTGGGTGCCGGAGACGACCTGGCCATCGACATTCAGCGTGCCGCCGATTTGCGTGAGCTGGAAAGGCGACCACACGAAATGGTGCAAGCCGGTGGGAATAAGGAATTTTTCAAAGAAGCCGTAGACAAACACTCCCGCAACGCCGGCATTCTTCATAAACCCGGTCAGGGCGCTAATGCCGTGGGTCATAAAAGGCCAAATCCAGGTAAAAGCAATGGCATAGCAGATAATGACTGGCGTCATGGCGACCAGCGTCAGCTTCGCCCCGGCGTACATCGATAGCGCGCCGGGCAGCTCAATATTGGAGACTTTATTATGTACCCAGGCAATGGTGCAGCCAAGAATGATTCCGAGGAATACTCCCATATCGACGACCACAAAGCCTAATAGCTGCGTTTGCCCGGTACCGTAATATTCGCCGTTAATTTTTTCCGCCACCGCATGAGTATGTTCCAGCCATGAATGGTTGGCGCCGAGAAACATGATAAAACACATCACCGAGACAAGTGCGACCTCTGTTTTTTTATCTTTTGCCAGGCCGTAACTTATTCCCACGCAAAACAATAATCCGAGGTTACCGAATAATGGCCAGAAGGTATCGCCAAGCAGTTGCCCTAATTGGTGAAGGAAACTGGTTTCGGCAATAAGAGTTGGGTTAGTTAAGACGGAACTGAGAGCCAGAATTAATCCAATGACCGGCAAGAACAATACTGCGCCGATCATGGCCCTGGAGAATTTTTGCATATTCTCCAGAATACGTTGACGTATTACAGACATGGTTGTTCCTTTTATTTTTGTAGGTACAGGGGATCATTATTTTTATCAACTTCCAGTATTTTGGTTATAGCAATTCTGATATTTGAAAGGAACCTGTTGCGGGAAATAGGCACAGATAGCCGCTCATTGCGCACAGGTTTCAGGGAGGGGGATTAGCCCTCTTCCGCCGGGAAGAGGGCAAGAGGAAAATGGCTACGGCGTTACGGGAACCGACGCGGCGGGCGCGTTGCTAACCTCGCCGTTGCGCATCACCTGCGCCGCCTGCTGCTTATCCATATTGGTGGCGCTGAGCTGGCCGTTGACGCTCGGTTTCAGCGGCGCATTGGCCTGCACGCTACCGTTCGCGGTTAGCTGGAAATTGCCGTCGCCGCTAATCGGCAGCGCAGGCCAGCCCCAGGCCTGCAGAATATTCAGCGGCACGCCGCGGCCGTTCAAGCTCAAATTGACCTGGCGTTGCGGCAATTGTGACACCGCGGCGGTCGCCTGCAAAATACCGCGCTCGGTAAAGGCGCTCAGCTCGCTGATGTTGACCGTAGAAGCGTTCGCGTTCAGCTTCAGCGACGGACGGCGCACGTCGATGCGGTTGAAGGTCGCGGCGGCGGCATTGAGGGTGGCGCTGCCATGCCACACGCCCCACTGACCATCTTTCACCAGCTGTAATTCGCCGCCGTAACCGTCCAGCGCGGTGATCTGCCACGGGAAGGCTGGGTCGATATCGATAATCAGATTTCGGCTGGCGCTGAATTTCTTCAGCGTCAGGCTTTGCAGCCAGCCCGGCATCGGCTCCATCCACAGCTGTTTCCAGTTGGACGGCAGCGTATATTCCAACCCGGCGAAGACAGCATCGTCGAGCACCAGCGCATTACCGGCGCGCAGCCAGTTGCCGGAGGTACGCACCATGCCGCCCTCCCAGCGGGAGCTGAACTGGCGTAGCGCAATACCCTGCGGCGAGAATTCGGCATTGACGATGGGATCGAGGAAATTCAGCGAACCGTAGATAAACTCGCTGGCGTTCATCGATAGCGTCCCGTCGTCGCTCTGCCAGCCGTTATGGCTCAAGGTCAGATTGCGTAAGTTGAGGTCGAGGTCGGTCACCGCCCAGCCTGGCCCCTGCAAACGAGCATCGGTCACATCCAGCCGGCCAATCTGCAGCGACGGCACCGAGGTGAGCGGCGCAAGGAACTCATTCAGCGGTTTGGCGCTCTGCAGACGAATTTCATTCAGGCGCAGGTTATCAACCAGCCAGCTACCGTCGGCGCGGCGTTTGGCGTTGCCGGTCAGCGTGCCGCGCGCGATATCGGCGCCAAGGGTGTTCAGGGTCACCTCGCCGTTATCCATTGCCCCCTGGAGCAGGACGTTGCTGGCTTCGACGCCGTTAATATTCATCGAGCCCGCGCTCATCTGAATTTGCGCTTTTCTGCCCAGCACGTCGCCCGCTTCCGGCTGCCATGGCATCACGCCGCCGGTCACCCGCTGGGCGCTCAGGTTCCACTCGCTGTCCGGGCTGTTAAAGGCCATATCGCGTAGCTGCAGGCGGTCAGCGGCAAACGGCATCGAGGCGGAAGCCGGAGAAAGATTCAGCGTGCCGTTGCTGAGAACGATTTCATCAGCGTGCAGCGGGTCGCTGAACTGGCGGGTGCTAAAACCGATATCCACCGTTCTGGCAACCAGCGTCGGCGGCTTGCCGTCGCGGCCAAAGGTGACATTTTGCAACTGCAGATGTAGTGGGGAAGAGAAGTCATGCGCCATCTTATCGAAGGCGATTTTCCAGCCGGTGCTTTCGCTTAACCAACTGCTCGCCTGGCGCGCCCCCCAGCGGGTTTGCAGCGCAAAGTAAGCGGCGACGATAACGACCAGCAGGGCGATCAGCAGCCAGAGAACCAGCTTTCCAAGAAATTTCATGATCTTCCATCCTGATAAGTACACATCACCGTGTTATGCACGATTTATGCGCAATCCTCAAGGCGGGAATAGTGAAATGAGATGAAGTGAGGTGAAGAGATGTTACAGCCGCCGCGCTCCCTGGTCGCCGTGGCGATACCGGGGAGCGCAACTTCAATGTGTTAGTTCTTCTCAGGCGGGAAGATTAAATTCAGAACAATCGCCGTGATACCGCCAGCGGCAATACCGGAAGAGAGCAGGTTTTTCAGCCAGTCCGGCGCGAATTGCAGGATTAGAGGCTGCTGTGATACGCCGAGACCCACCGCCAGAGAGAGGGCGATAATCAGAATGGCGCGGCGATTCAGCGGCTCGCGGGAGACGATGCGCACGCCGGATGCGGCAATGGTACCGAACATCACCAGCGTCGCGCCGCCAAGTACCGGCTCAGGAATATGCTGCACAAAGCCGCTTACCGCCGGGAACAGGCCGAGCACAATCAGCATCAGCGCCACCACAAAGCCCACATAGCGGCTGGCGACGCCGGTCAGTTGGATCACGCCGTTGTTCTGGCCGAAGCAGGAGTTCGGGAAGGTATTGAAAACTGCGGAAACAAATGAGTTCAGGCCGTTCGCCAGTACGCCGCCTTTCAGGCGTTTCATATACAGCGGGCCGGAGACCGGTTGTTCAGAAACGTCGGAGGTGGCGGTGATATCGCCAATCGTTTCCAGCGAGGTGATCATAAAGACCAGCATCAGCGGCAGCAGCAAGCTCCAGTCGATGCCCAGGCCGTAATAGAGCGGCGTAGGGATAGTGATCAGGCTGCTGTTGGTAGGCGCGGTGTTAGCCGGCAGCATATCGAGGAACCACGCTGCCAGGTAACCGGCAGCCATCGCGATTACCAGCGAGGCGATGCGCAGGTACGGGTTGCGCTGGCGGTTGAGGATAATAATCAGCGCCAGCACGATGCCCGCCAGCAGCAGGTTTTTCGGCGCGCCGAAGGTGTGGTCGGCCATCGCCGCATAGCCGCCGCCGATAGAAGTCAGGCCAACCTGAATCAGCGACAGGCCGATAATCATCACCACCACGCCGGAGACCAGCGGCGTAATAATGCGGCGCGCCAGATGCAGAACCCGCGAGAGGACCATTTCGGTGCAGCTCGCCAGCATCAGAGTGCCGAACAGCGCGGCCATCATCGTCGGCACGTCGGCGCCGCCGGTTTTCAGCGCGGTGCCGCCCATAATCAACGGGGCGACGAAGTTGAAGCTGGTGCCCTGGATGGAGAGCAGGCCGGAGCCAACTGGTCCCCAGGCTTTAATCTGGATAATGGATGCCACGCCGGAGGCGAACAGCGACATGCTGATGATGTGTTGCGTATCTTCGGCCGGGAGGCCGAGCGCCTGACAGATAAGCAGCGCCGGGGTGATGACCGCGACAAACATCGCCAGCAGGTGCTGGAATGCGGCAAACAGCGTTTGCGGAAGCGGCGGACGGTCTTCGAGGCGATAGATTAATTCGCTGGCTGGTTTATGCGCAACCGGTTGCGCATTTTCTGACTCTGCGGTCGTAACGGACATCACAAACAATCCCAAGGTGGCAAAGCGGGAATTTTATCGGACTGTAGACCAAAAGCAAACGTTTGCCACGATTTGGCGCAAAAAATATCCTCACTGAATAGATGTAACAAATTAATTAACATTTTGTATGCTTGATCGCATCAACGCTAATACAAAATATCTTTTTCTGTCATTTTTTGCGCACTTCTGCTTAAAATCGCTCTCCGACTCCTCAAGATGAGAAGTAATCGACACCGGGAATACCGTCGCGTGTGAATGAATCATGCGCCCATAAGGAGCTCTTTTTTATGTTGCATCTCGATACCTTATCGACGCTCGTTGCCGCAACCATGGTGTTGCTTTTAGGGCGAAAGCTCGTTCAGAACGTCCCATTCCTCAAAAAATATACCATTCCTGAACCCGTCGCCGGCGGCCTGCTGGTGGCGCTGGCGCTGCTGGTTTTGAAAAAAAGCATGGATATCGAAATCGATTTCGATATGAGCCTGAAGGACCCGCTGATGCTGGCGTTCTTCGCCACTATCGGCCTTAACGCTAACCTTGCCAGCCTGCGGGCGGGCGGCAAAGTGCTTGGCACTTTCCTGATTGTGGTGGTGGGCCTGCTGCTGCTGCAGAACGCGCTCGGTATCGGCATGGCGAAGCTGCTGGGGCTGGATCCGCTGATGGGTCTACTGGCCGGTTCTATCACGCTTTCCGGCGGTCACGGCACCGGGGCGGCGTGGAGTAAATTGTTCGTTGAGCGTTACGGTTTTGCCAATGCCACCGAGGTCGCCATGGCTTGCGCAACCTTCGGCCTGGTGCTCGGCGGCCTGATCGGCGGGCCGGTGGCGCGTTATCTGGTGAAGCACTCTTCCTCGCCGGACGGTACACCGGACGACCAGCTGGCGCCGACGGCGTTTGAGAAGCCGGATATGGGCCGCATGATCACCTCGCTGGTGCTGATTGAAAGTATTGCGTTAATCGCTATCTGCCTGACCGTAGGGAAGGTGGTTGCGCAACTGCTGGCGGGTACCGTGTTTGAATTACCGACCTTCGTCTGCGTGCTGTTTATCGGCGTGATCCTCAGCAACGGCCTGGCGCTGGCTGGGCTGTATCGCGTGTTTGACCGCGCGGTATCGGTACTGGGCAACGTCAGCCTGTCGCTGTTCCTCGCGATGGCGCTGATGAGCCTCAAGCTGTGGGAACTGGCGTCGCTGGCGCTGCCGATGATTATTATTCTGGCGGTACAGGCGGTGGCGATGGCGCTGTATGCGGTGTTTGTGACTTACCGGATGATGGGTAAGAACTATGATGCCGCCGTTCTGGCAGCCGGTCATTGCGGGTTCGGGCTTGGCGCGACGCCGACGGCGATTGCCAATATGCAGGCGATTACCGACCGTTTTGGCCCGTCGCATATGGCTTTCCTGGTGGTGCCGATGGTGGGGGCGTTCTTTATCGACATCGTCAACGCGCTGGTGATTAAGCTGTACCTGCTGTTGCCGATATTTGGCTGATAAAAAACCCGGAGGCGGTGCTGCGCACCTGTCCGGGCTACAAGATCGTGCTGTTTGGGGTTTTGTAGCCCGGCTAAGGCGTTTACGCCGCAAGCCGGGAATACCTCCACAATCTTACGCTTCGTCGTGCTCTTCCCACGCTAACGCGCGTTTCACCGCTTTCTTCCAGCCGCTGTAGCGGAAATTACGCTCGGTGGTTTCAATACCCGGGCGGAACTCACGTTCAATCACCGCTTTCTCCTGCAGCTCGTCGAGATTTTGCCAGAAGCCGACCGCCAGACCTGCCAGATAGGCGGCGCCCAGCGCCGTGACTTCACGCACTTCCGGGCGTTCCACGCGGGTGCCGAGAATATCGGACTGGAACTGCATCAGGAAGTTGTTGGCGACCGCGCCGCCGTCCACGCGCAGGGCGTGCAGACGAATACCGGAGTCGGCCTGCATCGCTTCCAGAACGTCACGCGTCTGATAGGCGATAGATTCCAGCGTGGCGCGGATAATATGGTTGGCGTTCACCCCGCGGGTCAGGCCGAAAATCGCGCCGCGCGCATACGGATCCCAGTAAGGCGCGCCAAGACCGGTAAAGGCCGGCACCACATACACGCCGTTGGTGTCCTTCACCTTAGTGGCGAAGTATTCAGAATCGAAAGCATCGTTGATGAGTTTCATTTCATCACGCAGCCACTGAATCGACGCTCCGGCCATAAACACCGCGCCTTCCAGCGCGTAGTTCACTTCGCCGGTAGGGCCGCAGGCGATGGTGGTCAGCAGGCCGTGGGTTGAGGTCACCGCCTTTTCACCGGTGTTCATTAACATGAAGCAGCCGGTACCGTAGGTATTTTTCGCCATCCCTTCTTTCACACACAGCTGGCCAAACAGCGCCGCCTGCTGGTCGCCGGCGATGCCGGAGATAGGAATACGGGTGCCGCCTTTACCGCCGATGTTGGTCTGGCCGTACACTTCAGAAGACTTACGCACTTCCGGCAGCATGGCGCGCGGAATATCCAGCGCGTCGAGCATTTTGTCGTCCCAGTCCAGTTCATGGATGTTGAACAACATGGTACGTGAGGCGTTGGTGTAGTCGGTGACGTGCACGCGCCCCTGGGTCATTTTCCAGATAAGCCAGGTATCAACGGTACCAAACAGCAGCTCGCCGCGCTTGGCGCGCTCGCGGGCGCCTTCGACATGGTCAAGGATCCACTTCACTTTGGTGCCGGAGAAGTACGGGTCCACCACCAGGCCGGTGGCTTTGCGGATGTACTCTTCCATGCCGTCGCGCTTGAGCTGCTCGCAGATATCCGCGGTGCGGCGGCACTGCCAGACGATGGCGTTGTAAATAGGCTTACCGGTCTCACGCTCCCAAACGATGGCGGTTTCACGCTGGTTGGTGATGCCGATGGCGGCAATTTCGTCGGAGTTGATATCGGCTTTCGCCAACACTTCGACCAGCGTAGAGCTCTGCGAGGCCCAAATCTCCATCGGGTCGTGCTCAACCCAGCCTGGCTTCGGATAAATTTGTTCGAATTCACGCTGTGACACGCTGACGATATTGGCGTCGTGATCCATCACGACGGCGCGGGAGCTGGTAGTGCCCTGGTCGAGCGCAACGATATATTTTTTCTCGGTCATAATTGGTGTCCCGTAGTCAGATTACAGCGAAGCTTTTTGTTGCGACGCGGAAGAAGCGGATTCTTTTTCTTCCTCGACGCAGGTGTCGCAAGGCAGATGGCGGCCAATGAATTTGCGGTAGCTGAATGCGCCCAGCGCCGCGCCGACCACCGGTGCGCACAGCGGCACCAGGAAATAAGGAATATCTTTGCCGCCGGTGAAGGCGACGTTACCCCAGCCTGCCAGCCAGGCGAAGGCTTTCGGTCCGATATCACGCGCCGGATTCATCGCGAATCCGGTCAGCGGACCCATAGAAGCACCGATAACGGCAATCAGCAGACCAATCAGCAGCGGCGCCAGCGGGCCGCGCGGCACGCCGTTGCCGTCGTCGGTCAGCGCTAAAATCACGCCCATCAGGATAGCGGTAATCACCATTTCTACCGCGAAGGCCTGCACAAAATTGATATGCGGGTTAGGGTAGGTCGAGAAGATACCGGCGAGCTCAAGGCTTTCCACGCTGCCGCGTACCATGTTGTGGGTGTGTTCGAAATCGAAGAAAAGATTGTAATAAAGCCCGTAAACTAATGCCGCAGCGCAAAAGGCGCCAGCGAATTGCGAAATAATAAAAGGTACAACTTTGCGCCCATCAAAGCAGGCGAATAACCATAAGGCGATGGTGACCGCCGGATTAAGGTGCGCGCCGGATACGCCCGCGGTCAGGTAGATAGCCATAGCCACCCCCAGACCCCAGATGATGCTGATTTCCCACTGACCGAAGCTGGCTCCTGCGACTTTGAGCGCAGCTACGCACCCAACGCCGAAAAAGATCAACAACCCGGTACCGAGAAACTCTGCGATGCACTGGCCTTTTAATGTTGATGTCTGGCTCATAATCGGATCCTGAAGCGAAGTGATTATTGTAAGTATGTTGGTCGCGGACGACCACGGTGCCTTGTAGGCATAGTGTTAATTTATCGTTAACGAGCATAAACGAGAAATATCGAAATTTAAATTTGTGTCCCTCGTCAAGAAAATGAGCGTTTTCGCGCCATAAACGCGTGTTGCGGCACATTTACCCACCTTTTCCTGCGTATTTTGTTATCTCATTGATTAACAATCGCCAGAGAAGTTCGGGGCAATTGCCGCGAACGCACCAGGTAAAGACTGAAAAGTGTTGCAAACCGCAATCTGCGCGGGTTGTCGCTGGACAGGTGAGGCGGGGATTCATACAATCGACGACAACACCGCTATTGTGCGCTAATTCGTTAAGGCGGGACCGCGTATACGAAACACGAGTTTCTATCAACGCCTTGCAAGATCAGGAGAGGTATGACGATGTCATTAGAAGTGTTTGAGAAATTAGAATCTAAAGTTCAGCAGGCGATTGATACCATCACTCTGTTGCAGATGGAAATCGAAGAGCTGAAAGAAAAGAACACCACGCTGGCGCAGGAAGTGCAGAGCGCGCAGCACGGCCGTGAAGAGCTGGAGCGTGAAAATAGCCAGCTGAGAGAACAACAGCAGGGCTGGCAGGATCGTCTGCAGGCGCTGCTGGGCCGCATGGAAGAAGTCTAATCGCTTCCCGCCCCTTCCCGCCCGGGAAGGGGTTTTCTCTATCCCCCCGCTTTATATCTCCAGGTTATAGCCAATCTTTTTTTATTCTTTAATCATTGATTCGCTTTCTGGCACGCTTAGTTCATCACAACACGACATAAAGAGAGCGGTGCGATGAATAAGTGGGGCGTAGGGTTAACTCTGTTGCTGGCATCCGCCAGCGTGCTGGCAAAAGATTATCAGCTGTTAAACGTATCGTACGATCCGACGCGCGAGCTGTACGAACAGTACAATAAAGCGTTTAGCGCGCACTGGAAGCAGGAAACCGGCGATAACGTGGTGATTCGTCAGTCGCACGGCGGCTCCGGCAAACAGGCGACGTCGGTTATCAACGGGATTGAAGCGGATGTCGTCACCCTGGCGCTGGCCTACGACGTAGACGCCATTGCTGAACGTGGTCGTATCGATAAAAACTGGCTGAAGCGCCTGCCGGATAACTCCGCGCCGTATACCTCAACCATCGTGTTCCTCGTCCGTAAGGGCAACCCAAAACAGATCCATGACTGGAACGACCTGATTAAACCCGGCGTATCGGTCATCACCCCGAACCCGAAAAGCTCCGGCGGCGCCCGCTGGAACTATCTGGCGGCATGGGGCTATGCCCTGCATCAGAATCACGGCGATCAGGCGAAAGCGCAGGAGTTCGTGAAAGCGCTGTATAAAAACGT
Source organism: Klebsiella sp. CN_Kp097 (assembly GCF_040064495.1). Lineage (NCBI taxonomy): Bacteria > Pseudomonadati > Pseudomonadota > Gammaproteobacteria > Enterobacterales > Enterobacteriaceae > Klebsiella > Klebsiella sp. CN_Kp097. Next base: position 35,453 of record NZ_JBEAIL010000006.1, read on the forward strand.
TGAAGTGCTGGATTCCGGCGCGCGCGGTTCCACCAACACCTTCGTAGAACGCGGGATCGGCGACGTGCTGATTGCCTGGGAGAACGAAGCGCTGCTGGCGACGAAAGAGCTGGGCAAGGACAAGTTTGAAATCGTGACGCCGAGCGAGTCCATTCTGGCCGAGCCGACGGTTTCCGTCGTCGATAAAGTGGTGGATAAGAAAGGCACTCGCCAGGTGGCGGAAGCGTACCTGAAGTATCTCTACTCGCCGGAAGGCCAGGAGATTGCGGCGAAGAACTTCTATCGTCCGCGCGATCCTGATGTGGCGAAGAAATATGCCAACGAGTTCCCGAAACTGAAGCTGTTTACCATCGATCAGGAGTTCGGCGGCTGGACGAAAGCGCAGAAGGAGCACTTCTCCAACGGCGGTACCTTCGACCAGATTAGCCAGCGTTAATCCTCTTGCCCCTGCTGGCGCTACGCTTAGCAGGGCTACAGTTCTGCGCCGTCCGGTAGCCCGGGTAAGGCGTTAGCCGCTACCCGGGAGTCCCTGCTTGCGCTACGCTTAGCAGGGCTACAGTTCTCCGCCGTCCGGTGGCCCGGGTAAGGCGTTAGCCGCTACCCGGGATAACTCCTCGCCGACCATCTGTTTTCATTTAGTCATCAAATTACGTTACTCTTCCGGTTCAGGCTTAACAGGGAACGATAATGAGAAGAGTAAGATACTTTTTGTGGGCGCTGCTGGTGGTTGTTCTGGCGGCGCTGGCTGGCGGCTACTATTGGCTGCATTCCGGTAACCCGAACGCGTTACGTCATATTGTCCTGCAGCAGTGCGTACCCAATCAGCAGCAATATCAAAATCCGTCGCCGTGCGCGGAAGTGAACCTGAAAGGCGGCTACGTGTTGTTTAAAGATCGCAACGGCCTGCTGCAATATCTGCTGATGCCGACCTACCGTATTAACGGTACCGAAAGTCCGCTGCTGTTGGATCCGCTGACGCCGAATTTCTTCTGGCAGGCGTGGCAGGGACGCGAAATTATGAGCCAGCGCCGCGGCGCGCCAATTGATGATAATGCGGTATCGCTGGCGATTAACTCGCGCAGCGGGCGCACGCAAAACCATTTCCATATTCATATCTCCTGTCTGCGTCCCGATGTCCGCGCGCAGTTAGATAATGATGCGGCGACAATTAGCAGCCGCTGGCTCCCTTTGCCGGGCGGTCTGCAGGGCCATGAATATCTGGCGCGTCGGGTAACGGAAGCCGAGCTGGCTCAGCGCAGCCCGTTCCTGATGCTGGCGGAAGAGGTACCGGAAGCGCGCGAACATATGGGGCGTTATGCGTTAGCGATGGCGCGGCAAAGCGACGGCTCGCTGGTGCTGTTGGCGACAGAGCGTAACCTGCTGACTCTCAACCGTGCTTCAGCGGAAGAAATTCAGGATCATAGCTGCGCAATTCTTAACGCAAACCACTAGTTCTGGCGTTTACCTGTCTTTCCTGTCGTCGTATTCTTGCTGAAAAAAACGACAGGAGACAGGCATGTCGCTCTGGCTAACCCACCCGCTGTTCCTCCCTTCGCTGATCGTCGGCATCACCATTGTGCTCTGGGCGACTTCGCTGTTACCGGAATTTATCACCGCGCTGCTGTTCTTCGCGGCGGCGATGATGACCAAAATCGCTCCGCCGGAGGTGATCTTCGGCGGTTTTGCTTCCTCCGCGTTCTGGCTGGTGTTCAGCGGCTTTGTGTTGGGGATCGCCATCCGTAAAACCGGACTGGCGGATAGAGCGGCGCAGGCGCTATCGGCGCGGCTCACCGACTCCTGGCCGCGGATGGTCGGCAGCGTCGTATTACTGAGTTATGCGTTGGCGTTTGTGATGCCATCAAATATGGGGCGCATCGCGCTGTTGATGCCGATCGTGGCGGCGATGGCCCGGCGCGCGGGGATAGCCGACGGCACGCGCGGCTGGTACGGCCTGGCGCTGGCGGTGGGCTTTGGCACCTTCCAGCTATCTGCGACCATTTTGCCTGCTAACGTGCCAAATCTGGTGATGAGCGGGGCGGCGGAAGGCTCTTACGGGATCCATTTGAATTACGTTCCCTATTTACTGCTGCATACGCCAGTGCTTGGCTGGTTGAAAGGGGCGTTGCTGGTGGCGCTGATCTGCTGGCTGTTTCCCGGCAAGCCGCATCCGCCGCGCGAGCTGGCGCCGCTGGCGCCAATGAGCCGTGACGAAAAGCGTCTGGCGTGGCTGCTGGCGGTGGTGTTGACGTTATGGGTGACAGAGAGCTGGCACGGCGTCGGCCCGGCGTGGACCGGCCTGGCGGCAGCGGTGGTCACGCTGCTGCCGCGAGTAGGATTTATCAGCGGTGAGGAGTTCGCCAGCGGGGTGAATATGCGCACCTGCATTTATGTTGCCGGCATTTTGGGACTGGCGATTACCGTGACCCAAACCGGGATTGGCGGCGCGGTGGGTAACGCGTTGCTGCAGGTGATGCCGCTGGATAAAGATAATCCGTTCACCAGCTTCCTGGCGCTGACCGGAATTACCAGCGCGCTGAATTTTATTATGACCGCCAACGGCGTCCCGGCGCTGTATACGACTTTTGCGCAGAGCTTTGCCGACGCGACCGGCTTTCCGTTGCTGAGCGTGATTATGATTCAGGTGCTGGGTTATTCCACGCCGCTGCTGCCATACCAGGCGTCGCCGATTGTGGTGGCGATGGGATTAGGTAAAGTCCCGGCGAGAGCGGGGATGTTGCTATGTCTGGCGCTGGCGGCGGTGAGCTATTTGATTTTGCTGCCGCTGGATTATGCGTGGTATCAGCTATTAGGGAAATTGTAGCGATAATATAAAACCCGGCTCGCGCTGCGCTAAGCCGGGTTTTCATTTGGCGAATTTGTCAGCAACCCCGGCAGCGTTTCACCACCGGGAAAGCGAATTACGCTTTTTTCGCCGCTTCTGCAGCTTTAACGATCACCGCGAAAGCGTCTGCTTTCAGGGAAGCGCCGCCAACCAGCGCGCCGTCGATGTCCGGCTGGGTGAACAGCTCTGCGGCGTTGCCGGCGTTAACGGAACCGCCGTACTGGATGATGACCTGCTCAGCGATTTTAGCGTCAGCTTTAGCAATGTGGTCACGGATGAATTTGTGTACCGCCTGAGCCTGCGCTGGGGTAGCGGATTTACCGGTACCGATAGCCCATACTGGTTCGTACGCGATAACCACGCCTTCAAAAGCGGCTGCGCCCTGAGTTTTCAGCACCGCGTCGATCTGACGTGCGCACACTTCTTCAGTTTTGCCCGCTTCGTTTTCAGCTTCGGTTTCACCGATGCACAGAACCGGCGTCAGACCCTGCTCTTTCAGTACAGCGAATTTCTTCGCGATCAGCTCGTCGGATTCTTTGTGGTAGGTACGGCGTTCGGAGTGGCCGATGATGATGTACTGCGCGCCGATATCTTTCAGCATTTCGGCGGAGGTTTCACCGGTGAATGCGCCGGACAGGTTCACGTCAACGTTCTGCGCGCCCAGGTGGATGTGGCTGCCTTCTGCCGCACGCTTAGCCAGGTCGAGATACATTTCCGGCGGCGCGATTGCCACTGCACAGCCGCTTACGCCGGCCAGTTCAGTACGCAGGTTAGCAACCAGTTCGTTTACCATGTGGCGGCTGCCGTTCAGTTTCCAGTTACCCATCACTAAAGGATGTCGCATTTTAATTCTCCACGCTACTAAGCGAATTAAGGAATATAGCCGCCCCAGAGGGCAGCATGGTCTGTGAAACAGTATAGAGACTCGTCACTGGAAAGGCTTTGCTTTTTGTCATTTATTGTTGTCTTCCAGCGTTTCAGATAGCGCCAGCTTAATCGGTTCAATGGCGAAAGTTAGCCCTTTTTCCCCGTGATCTGCCACTACATAGCGCACCGCGCCTTCGGTTTCGGTGTAGTAGCGTTTGCCTTTGCCGGCGGTCAGCAGTTTTTGCAACTTTTGCTGGCTCTGCAGTGGACTTAGCGTCGGTACAAAAGCGCGAAGAATAGCGCTCATATACTCCTGCGCTTTCGCTTTCGCCGCTTTTTGTTCCGGCCCCTGAATCGGCAGCCAGGTTATCTGCATCGATTTAATCTTTAGCGTGCCGCGCTCCAGCGCGGTAGAGGCATACAGATTCTCGTTAATCTTGGTGGCAGCGCGGGTCAGGTTAGCTTTATCGCGGCTGGAGGCGATAGAACGAAACTCGTTAAGCGGCAGTTTCGGATTATCGGCATTAAATTTTTCGCGGAACTCGCTGATGCTGACATCAAAAATCGGCGCGCTGGGTAAAAGATAGGGGGCGGTGGCGGCGGATTCTGTTTCTGCGGACAACGCCATCGGGCCGACAGATAACGCTGTCAGCCCAATCAAACTTAAGATTGCCCACTTCTTCATGCCTGTCTTTCCTTTTTTTGCCTGCCGACGATTAAAACGGGAACCGTCACGCTTGTCAAAAAGTGACGCCTTCAGGGTAAACTACGCGAATGATGATGATAAGGAATAAAACATGACCCTACAGCAGTGGTTATTCTCAATTAAAGGCCGTATTGGCCGCCGGGATTTCTGGATTTGGATCGTTATCTGGGTGTTGACCATGAGCGCGCTGTTTACCCTCGCGGGCAGCAATTTGCTGAGTTTACAGACCGCGGCGTTTATTCTCGTCTGCCTGCTCTGGCCGACGGCGGCGGTGGTGGTGAAGCGTCTGCACGATCGCGGGAGATCCGGCCTCTGGGCGCTGCTGATGATTCTGGCGTGGATGCTGCTGGCGGGCAACTGGGCGATGTTGCCGCAGGTCTGGCAGTGGGGCGTCGGGCGCTTTGTACCGACGCTGATTATCGTCATGATGTTGATCGATCTGGGCGCGTTCGTCGGCACCCAGGGCGAAAATAAGTTTGGTAAAGAGACGCAGGATGTCCGCTGGAAAGCGGACGCCTGATTACCAGTAGTGCTCTGCTGTCATATGGCCCGGTCGGCGACGCAGATGTTTGGTCATCTGCCGGGTCTCTTTCAGCAACTGCTGGGTATCACGCACCATCTGCGGGTTACCGCACAGCATCACGTGGCTGGTATCGGCGGTCATAGCCAGGCCGACCGCCTCTTCCAGCGCGCCGGTTTCAATCAGAAACGGCACCCGGCCGGTCAGCGAACCTTCCGCTGTCTCGCGGCTGACCACGGTCTGGATACGCAATTTGCCGGCGTAGCGCTGCTCCAGCTCGCGCATTTGCGGTAAATAGCTGAGGTCGGCTGCGTAGCGCGCCGCATGCACCAGCACCAGGTTTTTGAAGCGATCCAGGTCTTTCCCTTCTTCCAGAATCGACAAATAGGGGCCGATCGCCGTACCGGTGGCGAGCATCCACAGCGTGTCGCAGTCCGGCACCTCTTCCAGCACGAAGAAACCGGCGGCTTCGCTAACTATCTGAACGTCGTCCCCGGGTTTCAGCGCGGCCAGTCGCGGGCTGAGTTTACCCTCCGGAACGGTGACCAGGTAGAACTCAAGATCGGGATTGCTGGGGGCGTTGACGTAGGAGTAGGCGCGCTGCACGCGCTCGCCGTCAACATCCAGGCCCAGTTTAGCAAACTGCCCTGCGGTGAACGGCTCAACGGGCGCGTGAATGGTGAGGCTAAACAGTGCATCGGTCCAGTTTTGCACTTTTACAACTTTACCTGTAACCCAGTTTGCCATTGCGTCTCTCCTTTCAATCTCGTCAGTCTATCTTCACCGCGACGGGAGAAGATTTCCAGCCCGAAAAGGCTGGAAAGCTCGATTGATCAAATGTTTTACAGGATGTGTTGCTGGACGTCCGGGTCTTTTCGGTCGAGGTAATGAATCGACTGAATACGGCGGATAGTCCGCGATTTACCGCGGATCAGCAGCGTTTCAGTGGTCGCCATATTGCCCTTGCGGGTAATACCGTCCAGCAGATCGCCTTTGGTAATCCCGGTGGCGGAGAAGATGACGTTATCGCTGCGCGCCATTTCATCAAGACGCAGCACTTTACCCGCTTCGATGCCCATGGTTTTGCAGCGCGCCAGTTCGTTTTCACCGATACGGCGGTTCTCTTCGCTGTCGCCCTTCACGTGGTGACGAGCCAGCAGGCGGCCCTGCATATCGCCGTCCAGCGCGCGGATCACCGCCGCCGAAACCACGCCTTCCGGCGCGCCGCCGATGCCGTACAGCACGTCGACTTCGCTATCCGGCATACAGGTCAGAATAGAAGCCGCCACGTCGCCATCGGGGATCGCGAACACGCGCACGCCCAACTGCTGCAGTTGCGCAATGACCGCGTCGTGGCGGGGTTTTGCCAGCACGGTGACGGTCAGTTCGCCAAGCGGTTTATTCAACGCGCGGGCGATGTTGCGCAGGTTCTCTTCCAGCGGCAGATTGAGATCGATAGCGCCTTTAGCGCCGGGGCCGACAATCAGCTTTTCCATATACATATCCGGCGCGTTGAGGAAGCAGCCTTTATCGCCAACCGCCATCACCGCCAGCGCGTTGGCCTGGCCCATGGCCGTCATGCGGGTACCTTCAATCGGATCGACGGCGATATCTACCGCGTCGCCTTTGCCGGTACCCACTTTTTCGCCGATATAAAGCATCGGCGCTTCATCGATTTCGCCCTCGCCGATGACAATGGTGCCGTCGATATTGACGAGGTTGAGCATAATGCGCATGGCGTTAACCGCTGCGCCGTCGGCGGTATTTTTATCGCCGCGGCCCAGCCATTTATAGCCCGCCAGCGCGGCGGCTTCGGTGACACGCGAAAATTCGATGGCCAGTTCTCGTTTCATAATCCACTCGTTGTGTAGAAAAGTTGCCCGTAGCGCGGCAAGAAGGACGCGCTACGCGTTGGAATAGCGTTCGGTTTCCGGCATCCAGCGCTCAATCAGCGCCTGTGCCTGCAGCGGATAGCGTTCGTGAATATGGCGAGCAATGCGCTGAACATCGGGGATCATGGCCTGATCGCGCAGCAAGTCCGCTACTTTAAATTCGGCGTTGCCGGTCTGGCGGGTGCCGAGAAGCTCGCCGGGGCCGCGGATTTCCAGGTCTTTCTGGGCGATGACGAAACCGTCGTTGCTGTCGCGCAGCACCTGCAGGCGCTTCTGCGCCGTTTTGGAAAGCGGCGATTTATAGAGTAGCACGCAGTGGGAGGCGACGGCGCCGCGCCCAACGCGCCCGCGTAGCTGGTGCAGCTGCGCCAGACCCAGACGCTCCGGGTTTTCAATAATCATCAGGCTTGAGTTAGGGACGTCAACGCCGACTTCAATCACCGTGGTGGCGACCAGCAGGTGCATCTCGCCCTGCTTGAAGGCCTGCATCACTGTCTGCTTTTCCGCTGGTTTCATCCGCCCGTGGACGAGGCCGATATTAAGTTCCGGCAGCGCCAGTTTGAGCTCTTCCCAGGTGGCTTCCGCCGCCTGGGCTTCCAGCAGATCGGACTCTTCAATCAACGTACAGACCCAATAGGCCTGGCGACCTTCCTGGGTGCAGGCGTTACGTACGCGGTCGATAATGTCGCTGCGGCGCGTGTCCGGGATAGCGACGGTCGTTACCGGGGTACGGCCCGGCGGCAGCTCATCGATAACCGAGGTATCGAGATCGGCATAAGCGGTCATCGCCAGGGTGCGCGGAATCGGTGTTGCGGTCATGATCAGCTGATGCGGGTGGAAGCCCTGCTGCTGGCCCTTTTCCCACAGAGCCAGGCGTTGATGAACGCCAAAGCGGTGCTGTTCGTCGATAATCACCAGCGCCAGGCCGTTAAACTGCACCTGCTCCTGAAAAATGGCGTGGGTGCCGACAATCATCTGCACTTCGCCGTTGGCGATGGCTTCCTGCTGCGCCTGGCGCGCTTTGCCTTTCTGTTTGCCAGCCAGCCAGCCAACTTCAATGCCCAGCGGCGCGAACCAGCTGCGGAAATTATTGGCGTGCTGCTCGGCGAGCAGTTCGGTCGGCGCCATCAGCGCCACCTGCTTACCATGGGCGATAGCGCGCAAGGCGGCCAGCGCGGCAACCAGCGTTTTACCGGATCCAACGTCACCCTGCACCAGGCGCATCATCGGCACGTCCAGCGCCATATCGCGTTCGATCTCCGCGGTGACGCGTGCCTGTGCGCCCGTTGGTTTAAAGGGCAGGGAAGCCAGAAGCTGGGTTTTCAGCGTGTCGTTGGCGCTGAGCGGCAGCGCATGGTAGCGCTGGGCGCCGGCGCGAAGCGCCAGCATGCTGAGATTATGCGCCAGCAACTCTTCCAGGATAAGACGCTGCTGTGCCGGATGTTTACCGCTCTCCAGCTCGCTGAGCTGTAGCGACGGAGGCGGGCGGTGCAGCGTACGCAGCGCCTCCGGCAGGCTCATCATCCCCTGCGCCAACTCCGGCGGCAGCAGTTCGCTAATCGCGCAGGTTTCCAGCAGCTCAAGCGCCTGATCGGTGAGTTTGCGCAGCGTCGCCTGCTTAATGCCTTCAGTGGTTGGGTAGACCGGAGTGAGGGTTTCCTGCAGCTCCGGGGTACTCATATCACCCTGTACGCGATATTCCGGGTGGATCATCTCGGCGCCAAACTTACCGCGTTTAGCTTCGCCGTAGGCCAGCACGCGACGACCGGTCGCCAGGCTGTTTTTCATCGCCGCGTTGAAGTTGAAAAAACGCATGGTCAGGATGCCGGAGCCGTCGCTGATCTGACAGGTCATCATCCGGCGGCCGCCGAAGGTGATATTGCTGTTGAGCACTTCACCCTCTACGGTTGCGTAGACGCCCGGCAGCAGTTCGCCGATTTGGTACAGGTGAGTCCGGTCTTCATAGCGTAGCGGCAGGTGAAGTAGCAGGTCCTGAACCGTATGCAGACCGATTTTCGCCAGTTTGCTGCTCTGTGCGGCGCCAACGCCGGTCAGCGAGTTGAGCGGGACGGCATCTAACAGGCGGCCTGACATTGGATTTACCTCGCCGCCTGCATCGTTGCCCACCACGAGGCATCGGCTTCGACTTCACCCTGCTCGTTGACGTGGGGATAAGGCAGCCCTTTTTGTTTGGCGACGCGCGCCAGCACCGGGTAACCGCCTTCAAATAGCAGCCGCTGCTGCTCTTCAGGCGGCAGCATGCTATTGGCGCGTTGGTACATTCCAGCGTTCTGCCGCTGACGCTGCGCTTCGTAAAGGATCAACGCGGAGGCGACGGAGACGTTCAGCGACTGCACCATACCGACCATAGGGATAATGATGTCCTGGTCTGCCAGCGCCAGCGCTTCCTGGGTGATGCCGGTTTTCTCCTGGCCCATCAGGATGCAGGTCGGGCGCGTATAGTCGATTTCGCGAAAATCGATGGCTTTGTCGGAAAGGTGCGTCGCGAGGATTTGCATGCCCCGGCCTTTTAAGTGGCTGACGGCATCGCCGATAGTGCGGTGTGTTTTCACCTGCACCCAACTATTGCTGCCGGCGGCGGCAGAGGCCATGGTGCGCATACGGCTGCCAGGCCAGATGGCGTGTACTTCGTGTACGCCGATGGCGTCTGCGGTGCGGATGACCGCAGAGACGTTATGGGGTTTATGGACCTGCTCCATGCAGACCGTCAGATCAGGCTGACGCCTGGCGAGCATCTCGCAGATACGCGCATAACGCTGTGAATTCATTCTACTTAATCCTTCGAACTGCCTCGGCGTTAGCTGCACTCACTCACCCCAGTCACGTACTTCAGTACCTTCCTGGGGATTCGATTTTTGTAAAAGCTAATTTCGGTTACGAGTGACTTTAATCACGTCCGGCATGACGCGAATTTTGCGCATGATATTCGCCAGATGCACGCGATCGCGCGCGGTCAGGCGGATAAAGGCGCTGTAAACGCGGCCATCTTTTTCTTCCGTATTCAGGCTCTGAATATTGGAAGACGCGGTGTTGATTGCGGCCGTCAGGTTAGCCAGCGCGCCCTGGTGGTTGAACATATCCACCTTAATTTCGGCGATAAATTCCTGCGCAGTTTCTTTATCCCATTCGACCGCCATAAACTTCTCAGGCTCTTTCTGGTAGCCGCGGATGTTACGACAGGATTCATGGTGGATAACCAACCCTTTGCCTGGGCTGACGTGGGCGATGATCGGATCCCCCGGAATCGGACGACAGCACTTGGCGAAAGTAATCAGCACGCCGTCGGCGCCCTTGATCGGCAGATGGCCGTGATTCGACGCGTTGGCCGGTACCGGTGCGGCAGAGGCTTCGCCCTGCTGCAGGTTTTTCGCCACCACCACGCTCATTGCGTTACCGAGACCGATTTCCGCCAGCAGATCGTCAAGCGTGGCAAGCTTCATGCGGTCAAGTTCGCGCTGGATGTTCTCCGGCGGGATTTCTGCCAGCTTGCGGCTGCCGCCTAACGCGTGGTTGAGCAATCGGCGGCCAAGGCTGACGGAATCGTCGCGCTTAAGGTTCTTCAGCAGTTGGCGGATCTTGGCGCGCGCTTTCGAGCTGACGACAAAGTTCAGCCATGCGGCATTCGGGCGTGCGCCCGGCGCGGTAATGATTTCGACAGTCTGGCCGCTGGAGAGCGGTTGCGACAGCGGATAGGGCTGACGGTCGACGCGCGCGCCGACGCAGGCATGGCCGATATCGGTATGCACCGCATAGGCGAAGTCCACCGGCGTGGCGCCGGCAGGCAGTTCGACAATGCGCCCTTCCGGGGTGAAAACGTAAATCTCATCCGGGAACAGATCGGATTTAACGCTCTCGATAAATTCAAACGAGCTACCGGCGCTCTGCTGCAGTTCCAGCAGGCTTTGCATCCAGCGCTGAGCGCGGATTTGCGCGGTCGTGCTGCTTTCGCCGCCGTGCTCTTTATAAGCCCAGTGCGCCGCAACCCCCATTTCCGCCATCTGGTCCATATCTTCGGTACGGATTTGTACCTCGACCGGGACGCCGTGGGGGCCAATCATCGAGGTGTGCAAAGATTGATAGCCGTTCGCTTTTGGAATGGCGATGTAATCTTTGAAACGACCGGGACGCGGCTTGTAGAGGCTGTGCATTTGGCCCAGCACGCGATAGCAGATATCGGGATCGTGAACAATAACGCGGAAGGCGTAAATATCCATGATCGAGTGAAAACGCTGCTCTTTAAGCACCATTTTGCAGTAAATGGAGTACAGATGCTTTTCGCGACCGCTGACGCGGCAGGGGATCCCCGCTTCCTGTAAACGCCCTTCGATTTCAGAGAGGATCTTTTGAATCATCTCTTTACGATTACCGCGCGCTGCTTTAACCACTTCTTTGATGACGCGGTAGCGGTTAGGGTACAGCGCTTCAAAGCCCAGCTCTTCGAGCTCGGTTTTGATGTGATGGATACCTAGACGGTGCGCCAGCGGGCTATAAATTTCCAGCGTTTCGCGGGCGATGCGGCGGCGTTTATCCGGGCGTAGTGAGCCCAGGGTGCGCATATTGTGGGTGCGGTCGGCAAGCTTGATGAGGATGACGCGGATATCCTGCACCATCGCCATGATCATTTTGCGAAAGTTTTCGGCCTGCGCCTCTTTCTTATCGCGGAACTTGAGCTTATCAAGTTTCGACACCCCCTCTACCAGTTCGGCGACGCTTTTACCAAAAAGCTGTTCCATGTCCTGGTAGGTGGCAGGGGTATCTTCAATCACATCATGCAGCAGCGCGGCCATCAGCGTTTCGTAGTCGAGTTTCATCTCGGCCAGAATGCAGGCCACCGCTACCGGGTGCGTGATATAGGGTTCACCGCTTGAACGTGTCTGACCCTCGTGAGCGTCACGTGCAACGAGATACGCCTGCCGAAGGCGCTTGATTTGCTCTTCCGGCAGGTAGTTTTGAATCAGCTGATTCAGGCTTTCAAACAGATACAAGGGCGACCCGCTGTGTGATTAACGACGACCTTCAGCAATCGCGGTAACGGCTTGTAATTCAGCGGCTTCCTGCTCTTGCTGTTCCTGGCGCTCACGTACGTCAAGGATCTGGTTGTTGATCAGACCTTCTTCGATTTCGCGCAGTGCGATAACGGTGGTTTTATCGTTTTCTTCCGGTACCAGCGGATCCTTTCCGCCTACCTGCATCTGACGAGCGCGACGCGCGGCGACCAGTACCAGGTCAAAACGGTTACCAATTTTCTCTACAGCGTCCTGAACAGTTACGCGTGCCATACTTAAAATGCTCCACAGGTGAAGAAATGACTGGGCATGATACTGAATGTGGGTTCAGTCTGCCAATAGTTTGGTGATTAAAGCGCCATGTCGCTGCTTTTGGCGGCTCATGCGCAGACGTTCAGCGCGGATAATGTTTTTCAGATCGCCTAAAGCGGTATCAAAATCATCATTCACAATAAGGTAATCATATTCCGCGTAATGGCTCATTTCTGCAACTGCCTGCGCCATACGTTTTGCGATGACTTCCTCGCTGTCCTGACCGCGGCCGCGCAGGCGGCGGTCAAGCTCGTCTTTTGACGGCGGCAGAATAAAGATACTGCGCGCGCCGGGCATTTTATTACGAATTTGCTGGGCGCCCTGCCAGTCGATATCGAGGAAAACATCGACGCCGGTCGCCAGAACCTGCTCAATAGCTTCACGAGAGGTACCGTAATAGTTGCCAAAAACCTCAGCGTGCTCAAGGAAAGCGTCTTCGCTAATCATCGACCTGAATTTATCATGATCGACAAAGAAATAGTGTTCACCGTGAACTTCACCCGGGCGCGGATTGCGCGTGGTATGCGACACAGAAACCTGGGAGTCGTACAACGGTTGGGTCTTCAATAAAGCCTGAATCAGGCTGGATTTACCCGCGCCGCTAGGGGCGGAAACAATATAAAGCGTGCCTTGAGCCATGAGTGTCTTTTGTATGTGATTGTCGAAAGAGATCCTACATACGAGCCTATTATACACGCCGCCGCTGCGTGACGCAGTCATTGTCACACTTTTTGCCGCTGTTTCTTTCATTTTGCCTGCCGCTTTCCTGATTTCTTAAGCGGTTGCAGCAACCATGCGTAAATTCTGGAAAGCCGCTCGCAGCGTGATGATTTGCCTGTCGCCGCGGCTCCGGTCTTTAGCGCACGATGCCGCAAGGTAGAACAAGGAGGGAAACATGCGCAGATGGCTGATAGCGGCAGCGTTATGGATGGCGGCGGCAAGCCCAATGGCGGCCTGCCCGGCGTGGTCTTTGCAACGCGCGGAGCAGGAGATAGGCCACCTCAGTCGGCAAATTGCCGACTGGAAAGAGGCCTACTGGCAGCAGGGCAGCAGCGGGGTCAGCGACGAGGTCTACGACATGCTCTCGGCCCGGTTGGCGCAGTGGCGGCGCTGCTTTGGTGAGAAGGCGCCGCCTGAAGACGATCTGCCGCCGCCACGCGGCGAAGTCAAGCATCCTATCGCGCATACCGGCGTGCGCAAACTGCCTGATGCCACGAGCGTTGGCCGCTGGATGCGCGATAAAACCGACCTGTGGGTACAACCGAAAGTCGACGGTGTCGCGGTGACGCTGGTTTATCGCGGCGGTAGGTTTATACGGGCGATTAGCCGCGGCGACGGTCTGGCGGGTGAAGACTGGACGGCAAAAGTGCGCCAGATCCCCGGCGTACCGCTGACCACCTCCGGGACGCTGGCGAATAGCGTTCTGCAGGGCGAGATTTTTCAGCGGCGAGAGGGGCATATACAAAAGGGGATGGGCGGTATGAATTCACGGGCGAGAGTGGCCGGGATACTGATGCGCAAAGCACCGTCGGCGGCGTTGAGCACGCTGGGGGTGTTTATCTGGGCCTGGCCTGATGGCCCGGCCCGGATGTCTACCCGTCTGGCGCTGCTTGCTGACGGTGGGTTTCCTGTAGCGCAGCGCTATTCCCATCCGGTTAAAGATTGGCAGCAGGCTGCCGCCTGGCGGGAGCGCTGGTTTACCTCGCCGCTGCCCTTTGTCACCGACGGTATCGTAATCCGTACCCAGAGAGAACCCGCCGGTGACGGTTGGCTTCCCGGACAGGGGTTCTGGGTGGCGGCCTGGAAATATCAGCCAGTTTCACAAGTGGCGGAAGTGAGCACAATCCAGTTTGCCATCGGGCGTAGCGGTAAAATAACTGTTGTGGCGCATCTACAACCGATAAAGCTGGACGACAAGCACGTGCGGCGGGTCAATGTTGGTTCGGTGGCCCGCTGGCGGCAGTTAGATCTCGCCCCAGGCGATCAGATCCTGGTGAGCCTTGCGGGGCAAGGGATCCCGCGGCTGGATGATGTAGTATGGCGTGGCCTGAACAGAACGAAGCCGTTGGTGCCTTATACTCGCTATCACTCTCTTACCTGTTTTGAAAACTCCGATGAATGCCGGGAGCAGTTCATCGCGCGATTGGTTTGGATAAGCTCCGAGCAAGGATTAGGCATTGATAGCCTGGGAGAAGCAGGATGGAGACAGCTTGCTCAGTCGCGCCATTTCCAACATATCTTCTCCTGGCTTGAGTTGACGGTGTCGCAGTTGGAAAACATTCCTGGCTTAACGGCAACCCGCGCAGAGCAACTTTGGCATCGCTTTGCACTAACACGGCGCGCACCCTTTCATCGATGGATAAGCGCGCTTGGTGTGCCGCTTCCGCGCGCTGCCATGCGGGTCTTAAAAGATAATTCATGGCGGCTAATTGAGAAGCGTGATGTCACGAGCTGGCAAACGTTACCCGGCGTTGGGCCAAAGAATGCTCAACGGCTTGTTGAGTTTATTCACCATCCGGTCATCAAGTCGATAGTGCTAAAACTTGGTCAACTGGAGGTGGACGGTTTTTCGTAATCTATAGCGAATTTCTTTTTACTTTACGCCATGGGGTCTTTTGGTCCGGTGCGCTGAATGTATTGCGTAACTGGTCATAATTGAATATATGCCGTCCGCCGTCCATGACCGAAATTTGCGATTCGGGTTGATAGCACTTCTCGAGGAGAGAATCACAATTTTCGATACCGGTGCTGATACCTAACCAACTTAACATCAGGGCGTAGTTGTTGGTGGTTGGCCAGCGTTCGTTTACCCAGCCAATACGTCGTTTCTGGTTGGCCAGGGCGCTTTGGCTATACCAAATGAACTGTGGCACGTCATAAGCCTCTTTACTGGGATTACGGGAACCGTGCATATACAGTGAAGCCAGATCGGGATTTTTTTCCAGACCATGATCGGAAAAATAAATTAGAGAAGAGGCGCTATTTTGTATGCGCTTAACGACTTCGCCGATAAAAGAGTCGGTGAATCGGATGGCGTTATTGTAGCAATCCTCGTATTTATCACCGGTATTGAGAATTGCGGCGGACTGTGGATATCGGTCGCAGGCCATTTCATGGCTACCGTTAATATGTAAAAAAATGACTTTTTTGCCCGGCACTTTTAATGCTTCATCCAGCGCGGGAAGCAGGTCACTATCGTATTGGGTATGTATCCATTGATGCTTTTCGCTGGTTGAGGCGATCGCCACAATATAGTTATTACTTTTTCCTGAGTTGCCCTGCGCACTGATCCACTCGGTATAAAAGCCGGATTGCCGGGAAATATTCACGATATTATCGGCCATCGAGTCGGCGGTAAAGTTATCCGGATCGGCCTTGCTGAGAACCATAGGTACAGCAAGTACCGTGGCGGAGGCAGGTGCGATAGCGTGTTTAAAAATAAGCGCGTTGTGGGTAAATGCGCTGGCAACCGGTGTCGTTTGCTGGGAGAAATCGTAGAGCTGCATGTTACTTCTGCGTGCGGATTCACCAACAATGACAACATAAGTGTCGATGCCCGTATCATGTGCCTGTAGCGCAGGATAGTGAGGCGTTGACTGCGTAATGTGTTCGGCTAGTGAATTATCGCGATCGGCGATGACGAATTCAGAAGCAGTATACAACGGAGTGTTAACCAGAATTCGCGAACTAAGCGGGTAATAAACCTCTAAATCCTGGTTCTTTTTGATGATGCTGGAGATGGAGAAATAGCCCATAAAGAGCGCGAGTAGAATAACGCTGATACCTTTGGTTCGCGTTGATAGCTTCTCGCTGAGCAACTTCACCGCCCACCAGGTAATCACGAAGTAGAAAGCCGCTATTGGCAGAATATAGAGGTACAAACCGGCTATGCTTTTCGCTTCAGAATAATTAGTTGCCAAAATACTCATGGCGAAAACGGTATTGAACTCGCTTTTGTAGATATCCCAGGTACTGAAAGCGATGGCGAAATTAAGCGTCAGGGCGCTGGTTAACAAAAAGAGAATGACTTTCCCGGATGTATAGCGATAAATCCACGACACGCTTAGTAACAAAAGCGCGTTGCAGATGGCGATGCGCAATGCAAATCGGATGGGCTGCGTGAAAAAAACAGGCCAGAGCTGGATGAGGATAGATATCGCCAATAAGGCGATAAAGTGCCCAGAAAATTTTCTGTTGATGGTCAGAGCAAGGCTTTTAGCAAATGACATTAGTGCTTAACATGGGCTTTAGTGAAATAAGGTCGGTATTATAAGTCTTTTCTGATTGTTGGTGGGGGCTATATGTGCCCTCCCGTCAATTAGTGTGACCCATGTCGGTAATAAAAAACCGGTAGACCTAATTTTAAACGTATAGCCAGCAGCCGGGTGGTAAAGCCAAACAGAAGCGTTGTGATAACCACCACGTCATGGTCGCTTATGTAATGCTGTAAGGCGATGTACAGAATGGCCGCGGCAAAGGAGATGCCGGCGTACAGCTCTTTCTGAAACACTAGCGGAATGCGCTTACAGAACATATCGCGCAGCACGCCGCCAAAGACGCCGGTGATCACGGCGGCAATAGACGCGATTATCGGCCCTTCACCCATATCCAGCGCGATTTGCGCGCCGATAATCGAGAACACGATCAGGCCCAGGGCATCCAGCACCAGGAACAGGCGGCGCAGGTGCGGCATCACCGGCGCAGCGATGGTGGTGAGGACGGCGGCAACCGCCACAATAATGACGTATTCCGGATGCTTCACCCAACCGAGCGGATAATGGCCGAGAAGGATATCGCGTACAGAACCCCCGCCGAGTGCGGTAGCGGTGGCGATAATAATCACCCCAAAGGTGTCCATACGGCGACGCCCGGCTGCTAAAGCGCCAGTCATCGCTTCCGCCGTAATACCAATCAGATAAAGAACATGAAGCAGCATAAATCCCCCACAATGATGGGCAAAGGGTAGCGATTTGTGCGGCAGATCACGATTGAGTTTTTCTAAAGCGAGCTCATTTACATGAAAAAATCTAATGCAAAAATTAAGGAGTAGTCCCCTGATATGGGGTTATGTATATTTTTCTTTTTTAAAAGTGATAAGAAAAAATAATGCTGGCCCGTAAGGCGAGCCAGCAGGAGAGGACATTACTCGATATTCTGAATCTGCTCGCGCATCTGCTCGATCAGCACCTTCAGCTCGATCGCTGAATTGGTCACGTCGGCATTGATGGATTTGGAGGCCAGAGTGTTCGACTCGCGGTTGAACTCCTGCATCATGAAGTCGAGGCGGCGACCCACGGCTTCTTTCTTCTTCAGAATGTTGTAGGTCTCTTTAACGTGCGCTTCCAGGCGATCGAGCTCTTCGGCGACGTCGATACGCTGCGCCATCAACACCAGTTCTTGCTCGAGGCGGTTGTTTTCCAGCTGCACTTCGGCGTCTTCAAGCTTGGCGACCAGGCGCTCGCGCTGCCACTGCAGAATTTCCGGCATATGGGCGCGGACTTTGCTGACTTCGGCGCTGACGCCTTCCAGGCGTTGTTCGATTAGCGCTTTCAGTGCTTGGCCTTCGGTTTCGCGAGCAACGATAAAATCATCCAGCGCGCTGTTCAGGGCGTTGAGGATTTCAGCGGCAATCGCATCGAGATCCTGCTCTTGCGCCGCCATCACGCCAGGCCAGCGCAGGATATCAACCGGGTTGATTTCGCCTTCATCGCTCTGCATTTTTACCCAGTTCGCGGCGTTCACCAGCTGCTTCGCCAGGTTCTCATTGAGGATCAATTCACCCTGGGCGCTGGGATCCTGTTCAAAACGCAGGGTGCATTCGATTTTGCCGCGAGTCAGACGAGAGCGGATGCGCTCGCGAACCACGGGTTCCAGGCTCCGGAACTGCTCCGGCAGGCGGAAGTAGGTTTCCAGATAGCGTTGGTTTACCGAGCGCAGTTCCCACGCGGCGCTACCCCAGTCACCCTTGATTTCACGCCGGGCATAGGCGGTCATACTGCGGATCATAGACGTTCCTGTTTTTTAAGGAGAGTGGGGAGGATTATAGCTTTCGAGGCTCTTTCAGGATAGGAATAAGCGCGCATTATCCGCATCGGCAGGCGTGCGTCGTCGCGATGCAACTTGGTCGAATTTGTGTATAATGCGCAGCCACATTCGTTTCAAGCCGGAGAGTAATCATGCGTCCAGCAGGCCGTAGCGCTAATCAGGTGCGTCCAGTAACCCTGACCCGTAACTATACAAAACATGCTGAAGGCTCCGTGCTGGTCGAATTTGGCGACACCAAAGTGCTGTGCACTGCCTCCATCGACGAAGGCGTACCGCGCTTCCTGAAAGGTCAGGGCCAGGGCTGGATCACCGCCGAATATGGCATGCTGCCGCGCTCCACCCATACCCGTAACGCTCGTGAAGCCGCTAAAGGCAAACAGGGCGGCCGCACTATGGAAATTCAGCGTTTGATTGCCCGCGCGCTGCGCGCCGCGGTGGATCTGAAAGCGCTGGGCGAGTTCACCATTACGCTCGATTGCGATGTGCTGCAGGCCGATGGCGGTACCCGTACCGCGTCCATTACCGGCGCCTGCGTTGCGCTGGCCGATGCGCTGAACAAGCTGGTTGCTGCCGGTAAACTCAAAACCAACCCAATGAAGGGAATGGTGGCCGCCGTTTCCGTTGGTATCGTTAATGGTGAAGCCATTTGCGATCTGGAGTACGTGGAAGATTCCGCCGCGGAAACCGATATGAATGTGGTAATGACCGAAGACGGTCGCATCATTGAGGTGCAGGGCACGGCGGAAGGCGAGCCGTTCACCCATGAAGAGCTACTCACTCTCCTGGCGTTAGCGCGAGGGGGAATCGAATCTATTATTGCGACGCAGAAAGCGGCGTTAGAAAATTAATGATTAAGGCGACTGAGAAGTCGCCTTTTTTTTGCGCTTTATCCCTCATTACACCTGCGAAGGATAGGGCGCGTAGTCCGACAATGATGACAGTACTAAAAGGAGCGAATCCATGAAGCCGTATCAGCGCCAGTTTATTGAGTTTGCGCTTAGCAAGCAGGTTCTTAAGTTTGGCGAATTTACGCTGAAATCCGGGCGTAAGAGCCCCTATTTCTTCAACGCCGGCCTGTTTAATACCGGGCGCGATCTGGCTCTGCTGGGCCGTTTCTACGCCGAGGCGCTGGTGGATTCCGGGATCGAGTTCGACCTGCTGTTCGGCCCGGCCTATAAAGGCATCCCTATCGCCACCACCACCGCCGTCGCGCTGGCTGAGCATCATGACCGTGACCTGCCTTACTGCTTCAACCGTAAAGAAGCGAAGACCCACGGTGAAGGCGGCAACCTGGTCGGTAGCCCGCTACAGGGCCGCGTGATGCTGGTGGACGACGTGATTACCGCCGGTACCGCAATTCGTGAATCAATGGAAATTATTCAGGCTAATGGCGCTGAGTTGGCCGGCGTGCTGATCTCGCTTGACCGCCAGGAACGCGGCCGCGGCGAGATCTCCGCGATTCAGGAAGTGGAACGTGATTATGGCTGCAAAGTGATTTCTATCGTCACTCTGAAAGACCTTATCGCCTATCTGGAAGAAAAGCCTGAGATGGCTGAGCATTTGGCATCGGTACGCGCTTACCGCGAAGCCTACGGCGTCTGAAGATGAGCCCGGCAGCCAGCGGCTGCCGGTATAGCCAGAGCACGCTGAGAAGGTGAATGATGAGCCATGCAGCCTTGCGGCTGCATATAGAGCTTTACTGCAGTTGCGCCGCGACCAGCGGCCAGCGGGCATCGAAATCATCCGTTGGGCGGTACTTGAACTCGCTACGCACAAAACGCGACAGCATGCCTTCGCAAAACGCCAGCA
The DNA here is from genome assembly GCF_040064495.1 of Klebsiella sp. CN_Kp097. Classification (NCBI taxonomy): domain Bacteria; kingdom Pseudomonadati; phylum Pseudomonadota; class Gammaproteobacteria; order Enterobacterales; family Enterobacteriaceae; genus Klebsiella; species Klebsiella sp. CN_Kp097. The sequence goes on from NZ_JBEAIL010000006.1 coordinate 55,473, forward strand.
GCTGGCTTGCCAGTAGCGTCTCGTCGAGGGTGTAGCCTTCTCCCTCACGCATTTTCTTTTCACGCATCACCTGACGCAATTGAACTTCGATACGTTCAAATAGCTGGTTGATACGACCCTGCAGACGGTCCTGTTCGAACATTAAGGCGTGGCCGGTAAGGATACGCGTCAGCCCAGGATTACGCTCGCCAAACCCAAGAATCAGCAGAACAATCAGGCGCAGACGAGCCGTGGTGTCCTTTTCATCTTTCAAAATCAAATTGATGCGCGTAATCAGACTGTCTTCAATGAACTCGATCAGGCTGTCAAACATGCGGGTTTTACTGGGAAAATGACGGTATAATGCCGCTTCGGAAACACCGACGGAGGCCGCCAGCTTCGCTGTGGTAATACGTTGACTACCATCGCTGGATTCAAGCATCAGCGCCAGAGACTGAAGTATTTCTTCGCGACGATTCCTTTTCGCAGTTTGTTTTTCTGCCATGTTTTAAAATACCCCTGAAAATAAGCACTTGTCAGGCAGGCATCCACAAAGCGACCGCAAACCTTAGTTTGCGGTGATGTTATTGCATTATGCGCTTTGGGATGCGGGTTCCGTATAGCCGGGCTTATTTGCGCCCTGAGTGGCCGAATCCGCCTTCGCCGCGGTCGGTGGCGTCAAATTCTTCCACCAGATTAAACTCCGCCTGTACCACCGGCACAAAGACCATCTGCGCGATGCGCTCGCCCGGCTCGATAGTAAAGCTCTGCTGGCCGCGGTTCCAGACGGACACCATCAGCTGGCCCTGGTAGTCGGAGTCGATAAGTCCGACCAGGTTGCCCAGCACGACGCCATGTTTATGGCCCAGGCCGGAACGCGGCAGAATCACCGCCGCCAGAGACGGATCGGCGATATGAATCGCAAGGCCAGTCGGCAGCAGGGTGGTTGCGCCCGGCGCCAGCTCTACGGCGTCGTCAAGACAGGCACGCAGGTCAAGTCCGGCTGAGCCGGAGGTGGCATAGGTTGGCAACGGAAATTGCTTGCCAACACGCGGGTCCAGAATCTTAACGTCGATTTTTTTCATCATAACGGGTAACGATCTCGTCGAGTAATAATTGGCCCAGGAATTCCTTGCGCTCAAGTGGTAAGCGCTTATCCCCATCCTGCCAGAAAAGGTGTAATGCGTTGTTATCGCTATTAAAACCTTGATTTGGCTGAGAAACATCATTGGCGCAAATCAGGTCGAGATTTTTGCGGGCACGTTTTTGCCGGGCGTATTCTTCCACATTATTTGTTTCGGCGGCAAATCCAACAACGTACGGGCGGCGATTTTTTAGTGCGGCCACCCCGGCGACGATGTCCGGGTTTTTGACCATTTTTATTGTTAATTCATCACCTTGTTTTTTGATTTTCTCGTCGGCGACAATCGCTGCGCGGTAGTCGGCAACGGCGGCGCAGCCGATGAAAATATGTTGCTGTTGCACGCCATTCTGCACCGCCGCTTCCATTTCCAGCGCGGTGCCAACATCGATGCGCTGCACAAACGGCGGCGTCGGCAGCGACACCGGGCCGCTAACCAGCGTGACGTTCGCACCGCGTTGTGCGGCGGCAGCGGCAATCGCGAAGCCCATTTTGCCGGAGCTATGGTTGGTGATGTAGCGCACTGGGTCCAGCGGCTCGCGGGTTGGGCCCGCGGTAATCATGATGTTGAGATGTTGCAAATCTTTGACAGGCGAAAAATGCTGCGCCGCCATCTCCACGATAGTCAGCGGATCGAGCATGCGGCCCGGGCCAACGTCGCCGCAGGCCTGGCTGCCGCTATCGGGGCCCCATACCAACAGGCCGCGGGCGGCAATAGTGGCAAGGTTGTCTTGGGTGGCGGCGGCGCGATACATCTGTTGGTTCATCGCCGGGACGACGGCCACCGGCGAGGGCGTAGCCAGGCAAATCGTGGAGACCAGATCGTTCGCCATCCCGGCGGCAACGCGGGCGATTAAATCGGCGGTTGCCGGGGCAAGGATAACCAGATCGGCCCACTTGCCCAGTTCAATATGGCCCATTGCCGCTTCGGCGGCCGGATCCAGCAGGCTATCGGAGACCGGATAACCGGAAACCGCCTGCAGGCTCAACGGAGTAATAAAGGCCTTGGCGGCTTCGGTCATGGCGACGCGAACATCCGCGCCGCGTTCTCGCAGTCGGCGCACCAGTTCCGGCGTTTTATAGGCGGCGATGCCGCCGCTCACGCCGAGAACGATCTTTTTACCAGCCAGACTCATCATGATTTTGTCCTGTTGAAATACACCAGAATCCGCGCATCTTATCACAATCCCGGTGGCATCGTGCGTATGCCAGACACTCACTTTGCGAGGGGCTACGCAGGCCTTGAAATCACCGGTCGGCAGCGCGGAAAGGCTATGCCAGGATGGGCGAGGAACGGGAAAGGAGACAGGGTAATGGATATACAGGAATCATTGATGCCGCGGGAAAAAATGCTGCGCGACGGTATTGAAACGTTGAGCGACGTTGAGTTGCTGGCGTTGTTTTTGCGTACCGGCACGCGTACCCAGGATGTGCTGACTTTTTCACACAGCTTGTTACAGCGCTTCGGTTCGCTGTACGGTCTGTTATCGGCTGAGATAGAACAATTTGCAGATATCGACGGTATCGGCATTGCGAAATATGCGCAACTTAAAGGTATTGCCGAACTGGCGCGGCGTTATTTTAGCCTGCGGATGAGAGAGGAACCGTCGCTGGTCACGCCGCTGATGACGCGAGAGTTTTTACAAAGCCAGCTCGCCGATGAAGAGCGGGAGATCTTTATGGCGATCTTTTTAGATAATCAGAACCGGGTATTGAAACATAGCCGCCTTTTTTCTGGTACTCTTAGCCACGTAGAGGTGCATCCGCGAGAAATTGTACGCGAAGCAATCAAAGTGAACGCCGCCGCGGTGATCCTTGCCCATAATCATCCTTCCGGTAGTCCTGAACCGAGTAAGTCGGATAAGTTGATGACCGACAGGGTGGTTAAGTGTTGTAGATTCATGGAGATACGCGTGCTTGATCATCTGATTATTGGCCGCGGCGCGTACGTCTCTTTTGCCGAACGTGGCTGGATTTAGCCCCGATCATGCGATCTATCGGGATCTTTGTCTGTTCGGGACTTGAGCACACCGCCGAGTCAGCGTATACTACGCCACCTTTGAGAATCTCGGGTTTGGCATTTGGGCCTGGCAATCGAGAGTTCAATAGAACTATGCGATGACCGGGCTGTAAAGCCTGACGAGGCGCCAATACCCCATACGAAGCTCGAGCTAATTTGATTTTTGGAGAATAGACATGTCCCGAGTCTGCCAAGTTACTGGCAAGCGTCCGGTGACCGGTAACAACCGTTCCCACGCACTGAACGCGACTAAACGCCGTTTCCTGCCGAACCTGCACTCTCACCGTTTCTGGGTTGAGAGCGAGAAGCGTTTTGTCACCCTGCGCGTATCTGCTAAAGGTATGCGTGTAATCGATAAAAAAGGCATCGATACAGTTCTGTCTGAACTGCGTGCCCGTGGCGAAAAGTACTAAGTACTTAGAGGAAATAAATCATGGCTAAAGGTATTCGTGAGAAAATCAAGCTGGTTTCTTCCGCTGGTACTGGTCACTTCTATACCACCACGAAGAACAAGCGTACCAAACCGGAAAAAATGGAACTGAAAAAGTACGATCCGGTTGTACGTCAGCACGTTATCTACAAAGAAGCTAAAATCAAATAATTTTAGTCTCCTTGTACTAAAACCCCGCCCCGGCGGGGTTTTTTGTTTTATGCTTCATCCTTCGAGCTACAGGTGCGTTGGCTGCATGCGTTCAGTCTGGCCGCTTGCTTTATTAAGCCTTCCGGCCTCTCTTCCCGCTGCCTCCCTGTCACCCGAAACTGTGTGGTTAAGAGGAAAAAAATGCCTGAATTACCCGAAGTCGAAACCAGCCGTCGCGGCATTGAGCCGCATCTGGTGGGCGCTAACATCCTGCATGCCGTAGTGCGCAACGGGCGCCTGCGTTGGCCAGTATCCGAAGAGATTTACCGCCTCAGCGACGAACCGGTGCTGAGCGTGCGCCGACGCGCCAAATACCTGCTGCTGGAGCTGCGTCACGGCTGGATCATTATTCATCTTGGCATGTCCGGCAGCCTGCGCATCCTCAGTGAAGAGCAGCCGGCTGAAAAACACGACCACGTCGACCTGGTGCTGAGTAACGGTAAAGTGCTGCGCTATACCGATCCTCGCCGCTTTGGCGCCTGGTTATGGACTAAAGAGCTGGATGGTCATCCGGTGCTGGCGCATCTCGGCCCGGAGCCGCTAAGCGATGAATTCAACGCCGACTATCTCCAGCAGCGTTGCGCGAAGAAGAAAACCGCCATTAAACCCTGGCTGATGGATAACAAGCTGGTGGTGGGCGTGGGGAATATCTACGCCAGCGAATCGCTGTTTTCCGCCGGGATCCATCCCGATCGGCTGGCCTCGTCGCTCTCGCATCAGGAATGCGAGTGGTTAGTGAAGATGATTAAGCTGGTGCTGCTGCGCTCGATTGAGCAGGGTGGAACGACGCTGAAGGATTTCCTGCAAAGCGACGGTAAACCGGGATATTTCGCCCAGGAGCTGCAGGTATATGGCCGCAAAGGCGAGCCGTGCCGGATCTGCGGCACGCCGATTATCGCCAGCAAACACGCTCAGCGCGCGACCTTTTATTGCCGCCAGTGTCAGAAGTAGTGGAGAGGGTTGGGGATTATGCCAGGCCGGGTAAGCTGGCAGCCCCGCTACGCGCAGCGCGAGCGGGGGCAGGAAATGCTACTTCAGCTTATTTAACAGCGCCTGATGTACGTTAGGCGGCAGGAAGTGGGAGACGTCGCCCTGGTGGCGCGCCACTTCCTTAACCAGCGATGAAGAGATAAACGACCACTCTTTGCACGGCATCAGGAACACGCTTTCCAGCGTGGGCATCAAATGGCGGTTCATGTGCGCCAGCTGCATTTCATATTCGAAATCCGCCACTGCCCGCAGGCCGCGAATTAAAATATTCGCCTGCTGCGCGCGGGCGAAATTGGCCATCAAATCGCTAAAGCCAATCACCTCAACGTTGACCAGATGCGCCGTTGCCTGCTCCGCCAGCGCAATGCGTTCATCGAGGCTAAACATCGGTTTTTTGCTCGGGCTGGCGGCGATGGCCAGCAAAACCTTATCAAACATACCCGCCGCACGGGTGACGATATCGATATGGCCGTTGGTGATAGGGTCAAAGGTGCCCGGATAGATCGCTTTTGTGCCCATAATTACACTTTCTCCGAGTAGCCGCGGCTGAGTGCCCACAGCTCGGTGTATTTATTAAACGTGTATTGCGCATTGACTACCGCCAGCAGCCAACCCTGTTTTCCATCCAGCACGCCGCCGCGCAGCAGCAGCGTTTTCACGAAGGCGCCCAGCGTATGGCTGAAAATCCCCGCCATCGAGGTTGTCTTGCCCTTCTGATGGCGCTCAAGCGCCCAGGCTGCGGAATACGCCAGCTGTTTCTGCTGGAAGCCGGAGAAGTCGCGGCAGGTCAGGTGCAGCAGATCGCCGCTGAGCGGCACGACTTCGGCGCCGAGGCTATCCAGAGATTCATGCACCAGATTATCGTTATAGCGGTAACGCGCGCGTTCGTACAGGCGCATCACCCGATCGGGATACCAACCGCTGTGGCGCATAAAACGCCCGAGGAAGTAGTTACGCCGGGCGATACTGTAGATAACGCCGCGCTGCGGCGCGTCCAGTACCTTGAGAATAGCCGCTTTCAGTTCAGGCGTAACGCGCTCGTCGGTATCAATCATCAGCACCCAGTCGTGAGTGGCGTAATCCTGTGCGCGCTGGCGCTGAATGCCATAGCCTCGCCAGTCGGTATTGCTATAGACCCGCGCGCCGAGGCTACGGGCCAGTTCGACGGTATTGTCGGTACTGCCGGAGTCCAGCACCACCACTTCATCCGCCCAGCTTACCGACGCCAGGCAATCGGCGAGCAGGTCGGCGGCGTTTTTGGCGATCATCACGACGGAGAGTCGGGTCGACATTAGTGGCTCCGCTGCGGCAGGTAGGGTTGCAGTAACTGTAGCAGACGCGACAGCGCGCCCTGGTTTTGGTGCAGCACTTCCACCGCGTGGCGGCCGTACCACAGTCGATAATCTTCGTCCGTCAGCAGGGTAGAAACCTCTCTGACCAGCGAGTCGGCGTCCGTGACGGTGATCAGGCCATCATCCTGCTGCAGCTTGGCGCAGATATCTTTAAAGTTGAAGGTATGCGGGCCCATCAGCACCGGAATAGCATGGGCGGCGGGTTCGAGCGGGTTATGCCCGCCACGTTCAACCAGGCTGCCGCCGACGAACGCCAGGTCGGCAATGCCGTAGAGCAGCATCAATTCGCCCATGGTATCGCCAATCACCACCTGGGTGCTGTTCGACGGAATTTCACCGGTGCTGCGCATGGTGAAGCTCATCCCGGCCTTTTGCACCATATCGCGAGCGTCGCCGAAGCGTTCCGGATGGCGCGGCACGAGGATCAGCAGCAGGTCGGGGAAGGTTTCCAGCAGTTTTTTATGTGCCTGCAGGATGATTTGTTCTTCGCCGTCGTGCGTGCTGGTGGCGATCCACACTTTACGGTGCGGCGCCCACTGGCGACGCAGGGTAACGGCGCGGGCCGCCAGTTCCGGGGTTACGGAAATATCGAATTTCAGGCTGCCGGTCACCGCCAGTTGGTTACGTTTGAGGCCAAGCGCGAGGAAGCGGTTGCCGTCCTCTTCATTTTGCGCGGCGATAAGCGTAATACGGCTTAACAGGCGGCGCATGAAGCCGCCGAGTTTGGCATAGCCTTTCGCGGAACGCTCTGATAGGCGTGCGTTAGCGATAACCAGCGGGATTTTACGTTTGTGCAGCGCGGCGACCATGTTCGGCCACAGCTCGGTTTCCATCACGATGACCAGTTTCGGCTGTACGCTGTTGAGGAAACGGTTCATGGCGCAGGGTAGGTCATACGGCAGATAGACGTGATGAACATCTTTACCGAAGGCAGACATCGCGCGCTCTGAGCCGGTTGGCGTCATGGTGGTGACGGTGATCGGCAGTGAAGGATAGCGATGACGTAGCGCGCGTACTAACGGGATCGCCGCCAGCGTTTCACCGACGGAGACGGAGTGCAGCAGAATGCCATCCGGCACTACCTTGTTTTGACAGAAGCCATAACGTTCAGCCCAGCGTTTTCGGTAGGCCGGCGCCTTACGGCTGCGCAGCAGCAGTCGCAGCCACACCAGCGGCTGAATGAGGTAGAGTAGGGTGGTATAAAGCAATTCCAAACTATTTATCCGTTTTAGGTTTTTTGCGGGCAAATTCTAAGCATTTAACCCGCGTAAAGCTATCTCTTTGGCGCTTTCCCAGTCCTTTTGTTGTCTTCCATACCCGATGTTGGCAAAGGTGGGCAATGATTGCCCACCTTCTATACGCCGCAGAATTATTGTTCCGCAGGAGGGAGTGCATTCAAATGATAGGTTACACGCTCAGAAAGACCGCGAATATCGCCGCCAGTAATAAAGTAACTGTCATCTTTCAGATTAGGGTTTTCAATGGTGTACCCTAACATTTTGTTGATCAGCGTTGCCAGTTGATAGTGGTTCAACGGCATCTGAGGCGCAATATTGTGCATTGAATAGGCCGGGTCGTTACTAAAGTAGAGGAACGGAACCTGCGCGATTGGCATTGAAACGATAGAGTGGCCAAATAAGCCGCCATCGCCGACGCGTTCACCGTGATCGGAGGTGACGAAGACCAGGACGGGTAATTTCGACTTGGCCATTACCGTGCGAATCGCCGAGGCCAGTTCACGATCGTAAAGGCGAACCGCGTCATCATACTCGTTTTTCTTCTGGGTGACTTCATCGCCGGCTTCCGGTGTTGAGAAGCGGGCAAATCCCTGCGGAATGTTGCGGTCGTAAGGGATATGTGGCGCCCGGCTGTTAAGAACCATCAGGAACGGCTTCGCCCAGTTAATATCGGCTTTTTCTACTGAGGGGGTAAGAACCACATCAGCGCCGATTTCTGGCGCCGGTCGCACCTGTGTATCTTCCCACAGGTTGAGCGCGTGGATGCCAATCCAGTTACTTAAGCCTTCCAGCCCTTGGGCAGAGATAAATGCCGTTTGATAACCACGCTTCTGCGCATTAACAAAAATGTTCGCTGATTTATTCTTGTAGGCGGCGTAGTTGTCAGGCTCGCGCAGGTTATTGACCAACATCGGAATAGCCACGCGAGTAGAGACGGCATTGGAGACGATTAGCCGTCCGGTTCCCTGATATTGCTCCATAAGCGCTTTCAATTCAGGGGTGGTATCTCGTTCATAACCCAACGCGCTAATGTGGTGCGGGTTCAGGCTTTCACCGATAGCGAGAATAATAGAGTAGCGGCCGACCTGGCTTTGCGGGATCGGCGTGACTTTATACGGCTCGTAGGTTGTTAGTTTCTGGTTATCACCGGAAATCGCCTCTGGTATCAGGCGAATAGCGCTGTAGCTCATGGCCGAAAGGCCGTTACGCAGAAGCGAGTGACGCAGATCCGGGTTGAACTTATACATCTGGCCGTTGATCGCTTTGTAAAACTGGCCGACAAACATCACCAGAATCGCTACCAGACATGGCACGGCCAGCAGCTTAGGCCACTGCGGCGCAAAACGGCGCGTAAAGAACAGGGCAAAAACAACAGCGATAAACATGATAACGAAGTAAATTCCCAACGTGCCGAGGCTGTCGGTAATGCCGCTGGCGATATCTTTGGTTTCGACGAACGCCAGCCATACCTCGCTTGGGCCATAGAACTGGCCATAAAACTGATAGTAAATCGCTTCGCTAATTTGCACGATGAAGGTAATCGCCAACAGCGAGCGGGTGATAAAGAAGCGTATACTTACCGCCGCCAGCAGCGAAATAATCAGATAAAGCGAGAGGTCTCCAGCCTTCGGGCTATAGACGTGGTCCTTTAACAGGATAATGATTTCTGGCAGCGCGAACAGCACGGCAAAAGCGACCGTCAGCAGTAATGTACGTATAAGATTGCGGTGTAAAGTCATCATCGTAACTCAGTACTTTTTGGTCAAAGGACGAATCGCTTTGCCAAAACCAAAGCGGAGGGCGCGGACCGGCATTGAACGTGCATTCAAACCCTTGCGCCAGATATCTTCAAAAAGCGCCATCCAACGGGCGGCAACGGCTTCCCTTGAATAGACCTGAAGCCGTTTCTCCCCTTGTTCGCGCATCTTTTGATAGAGCTCGGGGTCGTTCTTTAACTTCATGATCGCTGCGAAGGCTTCGTCCGGATTCTTAGCTATCAGATAGTCGAGTTCGCTTTCGCGAATTGCCCGGAACGATTGTTCATCGTCGCAAATCATTACCGTTTTGCCCAACCAGTTATTGATAAGCTTGCTGGCCGGTTTGCGCGCTAGCTTATGGTCATGTGATTTACGGAAACTCACACAAATATCGACATCGCGGTAGTCTGTCCAGTTGTTGAACGAGATACGCAAGGCAATACCTTGTTCAGCCAGGCGTTGTTTAAATTCATCGCTTTGATATTCCGCCGGGAAACTATCGACGCGCCCGAAATAGGCCACGGTTTGAATAGTGTTATCCGTGCGCTCGCGCGGCTGAACACCCGGCTGCGGCCAATAAGGGACGAAGATACGATTACTGTGACCGTCAACTTCCGGATTTTGGTCAACGACATAATCCGCGCCGATAACCGGTGGTCGGTCAGCGCGCGCGACGACGGTGACACCTCGCCAGGGCTTGACGCGAGAACCGAAATCATCGTTATGCATCAGATTGATAGCATCGGGGCGGCATTCAGAGCCGAAAGAGCATTCTATCGCGTCGCCATAATAATAATTGAGGGCCAGCGTCGTCTGGAATGTCCAGCCACCGCGTCCTCCGCAATAAAAACGCTCTGGAATGGTGTTGGGATCGACCCGGTTATCGAGCAGCGTCTGGAAGTCAGCATAATTTTTAGCGATAAAATCGCTGCGAGAAACGGCGTGCAATTTAAGCTTATTCATAGGTTCGCTTTATTTGACCAGTTTTTTTAAACGAAAATAACGACGTCCCAGACGCCAGCGGAGGCGTAATCCACGCGCATTTTTCCAGATCATCGACCAGATGCCGCGGTCAAAGAGTTCTTGCGTAATTTCCCTTTTTTTGGCGAGGTCTTCGATATTATTGATGCTATGCAGAATACCTAAACCCTCTTTAGCGATTTGCCAATGACAGCCGGGAACGCGTTTCACCTGTTCCGGGTAGCGCTGATTAATGGCATCCAGCATTGTCAGTATTTTCATATAGTGACGTGAAGAGCGCATCCGCGTATCGTCGGTACCAGGGGTATGGGATACCGAAGCTGAGTGGATCAGATAATCATAAAAGACTTCATCGATGTACTGCACGCGTTTGGCTACCAGCAGTATTTCGGTCGTCCAGGGAATATCCTGATGGCGTAGCCCCGGTTCGAAAGAAAAATTATTTTCTTTAATCAGCGCGTGGCGATAAATATTTAGCCAGGTGACGTGCAAAAACTTGCGCGACTCCAGCGCCATATTTAGCCAATCCGGCCCCTCAAGGACGCCAGTGGACGCAAGACGGTCTGAAGGGAATATTTTTTTGCTGGGACGCCCATCATCATAAATGTAATTACCGTTACAGGTAGCGACGTCAAGGTTGTTCTGGTGGGCGATCTCCAGTAAACGGGAATACATCCCCGGGTAGATTACGTCATCGATATCGGGGAAGGCGACATACTCTCCCCGCGCTACCGCAAGACCGCTATTACGTGCCGCGGACACGCCGCCGTTGGCCTGATCGATGACGTGGAACTGGGCAAACTCACCGGCGTAGTGGTTGATAACAGAAGCAGAGTTGTCCGTTGAACCGTCATTAACGACGATGATTTCAAGGCCGCTAATTTGCTGAGCTTTTATGCTGTCAAAAAATGCGCTCAGGAATTTCTCACCGTTATAAACCGCGACGATAAGGCTCAGGACAGGAATGTCTGACATGCTTACTCCGTGATAAAAGCGGGACGTCTAGTGCTACGCTTGGACACTGTTTGTGTTGCAGAGTTCGGATATGAACTGCGCCAGCGCTCTCTATTATCTATGATGCGATAAAGAAAGCCACTGGCGCGGAGGTATGGTTAGTCGTTTGGCGAATAATTCTCACGCGGTCGCAGCGCGGCGATGCCGATGAGCAAACCAGTCAACATCATATATTGCTCGAGATAATGGTCTTTGAGATTGTGGTCGACCATGGTTCGCGAGAAGAAGCCGATGGTAAACAGCAGCAGGAATAACCCAACCATAGTTTTACCATGGCGGAATTCACGCCAGCCGATATACCAGCAGCCCGCCAGTAAGATAAGCCAGCCGGCAATCCCGACCACGCCGTTCTGCAGGCCAAATTCGATTAGCCCATAATGGCTGTGCGGAATCGTAATATGCATATCCTGAGTATCGCGACGCAGAATATAGCGAAACGCCTCTTTGCGAGGGCCAATTCCTGCCGGGTGCTCGCCAACAAGCTTCCAGCCTTGATGGAAGAAGCTGGCTCGGCAGCCGTTAGAGTGATCGATCTCTTTACCCTGGGCGTTGAGCGGGATAGTGCCGTCAACGCGGTTATAGCAGAAGCTGGTAAATGGCGCGTTCCAGCCAGCGACCGCATCGCTTTCCAGACTCTGCCAGCGCGGATCGGTTTTCCAGGAGGCGTAACCGAGGAAAATCGCGGAGCAGAACAGAGCGACTAACAGGCCTAAAGTAAGTACGACGCGGCTGCGGCGCTGGGCGTTCAGGCTAAGCAGGATAAAGGTCGAGAACAGGCTGCCGACCAGCCCTATTGTGCCCCAGCGCGTATCAACCAGTGCGGTACAGATGAGGTTAGAGATCAACAACAGCGTAACGATCGGGGTATTCAGACACAGGAAACGTTTTTTGATTAACGCTCGGGCCAGTAATTCCGCCAGCAGGAAGCCGGTTATCATATTGACCTGGAAGCTCATACGGGTGCGGTTATAAACAATCCGCGTTTCGCCCCAGTGGATATAGCCATCGCGCCAGTACAGCCAGGCGGAATCCAGGAGATGAATACAAATCACGCCCCAGAAACACAGCACGATCAGCGTGAACAGCCGTGCGCTGGTTAGGGAAGGGAACTGGGTTTGCAGTACCGGCATCAGAATCAGACCGGAACAAAACAGCAGGACCGGGCGCAGCCATTGTCCATCCCAGGTACCGACCATTTCTTTTAGATCCGGGGCGACGAACAGGCCGTTGAACAAGATATAAAGCGTTAGTAGCCAGAGGGTAATCAATACAAACTTTATTTGGTGTGTATCAAGCTTCTGGCGAGCGGTGCGGCTGGTAAAGAATAGGCCGAAACTGCATAAAATAATGGTGTAGATAAAACCATTGCGGTTGAAAAGGAGTTGGTCGTTAGGAATCGGCCAGACAAAACATAATGCCAGGACGTACAAAAACGTCAGTCCTGCAAAAAAATTACGGGTTTTAGTCATAGTTTAGAGGCGGGTTTGACAAACCAGCTTTCCGGCAGCGTGAGTTAACAATATGACAGAAGCTGAAATGCCAGCCACCGTCAATAATCCGTGGATGGGAAAACTAACATACATCGTACTTATGAAGAAGAGGGATAATTGTAAGCGGTCGCGCATTCCTCGTTGCGTTCCTCACAGACCATGCACATCTCCGCTCTCGATGTATATACTATCGCTCCACTGTCAGGAACTGGAAAAGTATGCACATCGTTCACACTGAAGCCGATGGCGGCAAGGGCGGCCAGCCTCTGCGCATCATTAATGAATCGTTAGGTATGGTGGCCCGGGGTCACACCGTGACCATACTGTGCCCGGAATCTGCGCCGTTGCATCAGATGGCGCAGGCGGCAGGATTAACCGTCGTCACGATGCCATTAAAGCGTAAAAATCTGAGTAATCTGATGCGGCTGCGGCGCTGGCTGTTGGAACAGGGTAATAATATTGATGTTATTAACAGCCATAACTCAGCCGATACCTGGCTGGTGGCGTTGGCTAACTTGACTCTGGCAAATCCTATTCCGTTAGTACGTACGCGCCATGCCTCCGGCGTCCCGCGTAATAACTGGACAACGCGTTGGCTGTTTCGCACCGCCTGTGCGCACATCGTTACGACTGGCGAAGCGCTTCGTCATCAAATGACGGCACTGGGCGTACCGCTTGAACAAACCACTTCAGTACCGAGCGGTGTGGATACGCAGCGTTTCTATCCTGATGACAAATATGATGCCCGAGCGTATTGCGAGCTCTCGCAGAACGATTTTTGGCTAGGTGTCGTATCGCATCTGCGCCCTAACAAAGGCCACAGCGTGTTGCTGAAAGCGTTAGCGCAAATAAACGATCCCACGGTGAAGCTGGCGATTGTCGGTGAGGGGCCGCACCGTGAGGCCCTGGAGGAGCAGATTATTCAGCTCAATCTGCTATCTCGTGTGGTGATGGCAGGACATCGCCCTGACCCGCAGCGCTGGTTCCCGGCTTTTGATGTGGCAATTAGTCCTTCTCATGATATGGAAGGCGTGCCGCAGGGGGTCTTACAGTCTCTGGCTTCGCGGATAGCGACGATTGCTACTGATGCTGGTGGTACTGGTGATGCGGTTATCGACCGCCGGACGGGGTTACTTATTGCGCAGAATGATGTTGATGCGCTACGGGAAGCGATCGTTACTCTCTATCAGGACGCATCACTGCGCCGCCAGTTAGCGGAGCAGGGCTATGAGTATCTCACAACCCATTTTACTCGCGAATGTATGTTAGAGGCGATGGAAAGCGTTTTCCGCTCGGCGGCTCAGCGTAAAAGATCGCGATAAAGCGCCTGCAGTTCTTCCGCCATGCGTTCAAGCGTATAGGGGGCGGCGGTGGCGCGTGCGTTGGCCGCAAAATCAACGTTGCGCTCGCGGCCCTTTAACCATTCGCCGATGGCATCCTGATAGCCAATGACGTCGAGCGCATCGCATACCCAGCCGTTGATGCCTTGTTCAATCCACTCCGCTGCGCCACAGCCGAAACTGGTTAGCAGCGGTAGTCCGCAGGCCATAGCCTCGACGCAGACGTTAGGGAATGGATCGTACAACGTAGGTAAGATCAGAGCGTCGGCCGAACCATATACCTGGCGTACATCGGAAACCGGACCGAGAAATTTGACGCGATCGGTAATCTTCAACCGCTTCGCCAGCGCGCTAAAACGATGCGCATGTTTATCGCGCCCGGCGATCAGCAACCAAACGTTAGCATGAGCGGCGACGGCGCGCAGCGCTGTCGCGACGCCTTTCCGCGAAAATCCTGATCCGACATAGGCCAGTACCGGCGCTGACTCGGGGATCCCCAGTGAGCTACGCAGGGACAACGCTTTAACGTCCGGATGAAAATGCGCGGTATCGACACCGTTGTAGATAACGGTTAGCCAATCGTCGGCGAGTTGAAAGCGGCGTGCGATATCATCGCGAACCATTTTTGAATTACAGATAACTTTGCGTAACGCGGGGTGTGTGAACATCTCCCGCTCAGCGCTGAGAATATAGCGATGGTAATGGCTAAAGGACTGCGCCAGACGAGAGAGCGGCGAAAGGATGCGGTTATATTGCTCAAGCCAGGCCGCGTGCACGCCATCGCCAGCGCGGAAGATCGTCGCACCGGGGATGCGCTCATGGCACTGTACGATATCAAAGTCTGCGAAATGAGCGGCAGCGGCCTGAGCGAAGCCGCGTTCACGTACCGTGCGGTTACGGAAAGGAGGATTTACCGTCAACGTTTTCCAGTTTGCCGACTCCTCCCATGAGCGGGCGATCAGCGTGACGTCCAGCGCGGAATCCTGCGCTAACACGTTAAGCGCGCGCGAGACAAAACGCTCTGCGCCGCCGTTAGGGTTCCAGGTTTGGCGAACGATAGCCAGTTTCATCATGGAGATTCCAGTAACAGAGTGTCAATCGCGCTCAGGACTTGCTGCGGAGTAATAGCAGTGATGCAGTCCGAAACCTGACTGTCGCCGCAGCCGGCTTTGCCGCACGGCTGGCAGGTAAACCCGGCGGTAATCACACGATATGGCACGCCCCACGGCGACCACTTGATAGCGCCGGTTGGGCCGAAAATGGCCACCGTCGGCGTTCCGACCGCGCTGGCTAAATGCATCGGCATTGAATCAACGCCGAAGTAGAGACGGGCGTGCTTCATCAAGGCGCCAAGCTCTTTCAGATTTAACTGTCCGCTCAAATCGAAAACCGGCTGGGTGAGAGCGGCGCGTAACTCGTTCATGTAGGCCGTTTCTTCTTTCGACGGCGCGGCAGAAAGAATAACAGGCAATCCGCGAGCGGCCAGGGTGTCAATGGTCCTTGCCAGTTTGTCGATTTGCCAGGCCTTAAACATCCAGCGCGAGGTCGGGTGCACCAGAATATAGGATTTACTGCTAAGGCCGAAGGCGTCGAGTTTTTCAGCGATCGATTTCTCTGCCGCCTCTCCTGGTACAAAGAGCGTATTTTTGTCCGCCGCGTTTTGCGGGTGGATACCGATACGGCGCAACGCATCGAGATTCACCTCAACCATATGACGAGAGTTATCCTGAATCGCCGGATACAGCGTGGTAAATGATTTTACCCAACGACGACGCGCCAGGCCGCTGCGCTTATCGGGTTTGAAACCGACCGACACGCGGGGCTTCAGGCGACGCGCCAGGCGCGCGCCGTGCCAGTGTTCGGTCAGGTTAATCAACACGTCATACTGACGCGCTTTTAGCGTATTGAGCAGTTCGCGATATAAGCGAAACTGCGCGAGCCAGCCTTTTTTTCGCCACTGGCGGCCAATCGTATGCACCTGATTAATATACGGATGACTGGTCAACATCGCCTGAGTATCGTCATACACCAGGGCATCCACTTCGGTGTCTGGCCAGTTTTTTTTCATTACCGTAAAGACTGGCGATGTTAAAAGTACATCGCCATGGTGGCGAAGCTTGATGATCAGCACGCGTTTAGGCGGACGTTGCTCTGAAAAAAAATCAGACATAGGCTTTCTCTGCTACCAGCAATGGCTCTATTTGTGCAAAAACCGCAGCAGCGTCTAAATCGGCAAGCTGCGATGAGTTAACCGGGCGGATAATATGCTGATTTTTACCATATCCGCCAATCAGTCCCGGATCGGTTGGGCCGTAGAGCGTGAAATTGGGTTTATCGAGCGCGGCGGTCAGATGGCTAAGGCCGGTGTCGACGGAAACCGCGCCGCGTGCGCCAGCCAGAATCTGGGCGACCTGCTCAAGACTCATACGCGGCAATACGTCGACGTTCTTGCGCCCTTCCGCCAGCCGTTTTGCCCGCGCCTCTTCATGCGGCGCGCCCCACGGCAGTTTGATCCGTACGGCGCTATCTGCCAGCAGATCGAGAAGCTCTTGCCAGCGCGCTTCCGGCCAGTGTTTATCATCGCGGGTGGTGGCGTGCAGGAAGACCAGATACGGCTCTGCTACCGGTGAGTCGGGGCGAATAAAGTGGCGCGCGATGGCGTAATCACCCTGCGTCTGCGGCCGGGCATAGCCCAGGCTTTTGGCGAACAGTTCGCGCGTACGCTCTACCGCGTGCTGTTGAACGGCGATATGGTGGCGACGGTTATAAAACAGGCTCGCCAGCGGCTCGCGGGCGGACTGCCAGTCCATGCCATGTTTAATGCCGTGCGCCAGACGCGTCACCAGCGCGGCGCTTTTCACCAGCCCCTGGGCATCGATAATAGCATCGTAGTTGACGGCCTTTACGGCCTCGCGAAAGGCTTTTCTTTCCGCTTTGATAGGCGCGGAAAACCAGGCTTTGCGCCAGCGGCGAATCGCCACCGGAATCACCCGCTCGACGGTCTCATGCCATGAAGGGATCTGTGCGAAGCCCTCTTCAACCACCCAATCAAAGCGGATGCCGGGAATGGCCTGCGCAGCATCGGTTAGCGCGGGCAGCGTGTGTAGTACGTCGCCCATGGATGAGGTTTTTACGATCAATACCCGCATCCGTTACGCTTCCTCGTGCTCGGTTTTTTCCGCTAACAGTTCGTTCAGCTCCTGCAGGACGCGTTCTGGAGTGATGTCGATCAGGCTCTGATGATAACCTTCAGCGGCATCCCCTTTGCGCACTTTGTGGTAGCCGCTAATCAGGCGAATAACCCGTGCTTTGTGCGACAGCGGCGGGGTAAAGTCCGGGCTGCTCGGGCCGTACAGCGCCACCAGCGGGCGGTCCAGGGCGGCGGCAACGTGCATCAGCCCAGAATCGTTGCTGACCACGGCCTGACAGGCGGCAATCAGGATCACGGCCTGTTCCAGCTGGGTTTCGCCAGCCAGGTTACGGCACCAGGCCTGCTGCTCGCTGCTGAGCGCGGCGATGATCTCTTTGCCGGCATCGTTATCTTTTGCTGAGCCGAAGAGCGCTATCTGATAACCATCGTCAATGAGCTTTTTCGCCAACGCGGCGTAGTGATAATGCGGCCAGCGTTTTGCAGGGCCGAATTCCGCGCCGGGGCAGAAGCCGATAATTGGCCGATCGTTTGAGAGATTAAAGGCGTTGCAGGCCTGTGATTTTTCGCCGTCGTTGACCTGCAGGTGCGGCCACAGCAGCGGCTGTGGAAGGTCTTTAGCGCAGCGCATGACGCCGTTGTCGTAGGCCAGCGCTACGTAGCGCTCCACCATCAGCGGCCAGGCGTCTTTATCCAGCACGCGGGCGTCGTTGAGCAGGCCGTAGCGCATTTCGCCGCGCCAGCCGGTGCGCAGCGGGATGTTGGCAAAGAAAGGCACCAATGCCGATTTAAACGAATTCGGCAGCACATAAGCGCGATCGTAACGACGATCGCGCAGGCTGTGGCCGAGTTTGCGGCGTTCGCCGATAGCCAGCGCGCCGTGGCCCAGCGGCATGGCAATCGCTTCATTGACTTCCGGCATGCGCGATAACAACGGACGGCACCATGCCGGCGCCATCACGTCGATAATCGCCTGGGGATAGCGCGCCCTGAGCGTACGATAAAGACTTTGCGACATCATCATGTCGCCCACCCAAGACGGGCCTATCACCAATATTTTCATGCTTGTTTCTTACGCGTCGCGGTTGAGCCAGGCCATATATTCCGTTACGCCTTCGGCAACGGTTTTGAACGGTTTGTCATAGCCCGCTTTACGCAGGTTAGTCAGATCGGCCTGGGTGAATGCCTGGTAGCGGCCTTTCAGTTTGTCCGGGAACGGGATGTACTCAATGCTGCCTTTCTTATGGTACGCCAGGGTCGCATCGGCGACGGCCTGGAAGGATTCCGCGCGGCCAGTACCGAGGTTGAAGATACCGGAAACACCATTTTCCCAGAACCACAGGTTCACCGCGGCGACGTCGCCGACATAGACGAAGTCGCGTTTGAATCCATCGCTGCCTTCGAACAGTTTCGGATTTTCGCCATTATTCAACTGGGTATTGAGGTGGAAGGCCACGCTCGCCATGCTGCCTTTGTGGCCTTCGCGCGGCCCGTAGACGTTGAAATAACGGAAGCCGACAATCTGCGAATCTGCTTCCGGCAGGATCTGACGGACGTATTCGTCGAACAGGAATTTTGAGTAGCCGTAGACGTTCAGCGGTTTTTCGAATTCGCGGGATTCGATAAAGTCGCTGGTGCGCCCGCCGTAGGTAGCGGCGGAAGAGGCGTACAGGAACGGGATTTCACGCTCCAGGCAGTAGTGCAGCACCTCTTTGGAGTACTGATAGTTGTTATCCATCACATACTTGCCGTCCCACTCGGTGGTGGAAGAGCAGGCGCCTTCGTGGAATACCGCTTCGACCTCGCCGAACTCTTCGCCAGCCATAATCTGGATCAGAAAATCTTCTTTATCCATGTAGTCAGCGATGTCCAGATCCACCAGGTTTACGAATTTGGTGCCGTCTTTCAGATTGTCTACAACCAGAATATCGGTGATGCCTTTGTCATTCAGGGCTTTAACGATGTTGCTGCCGATAAAGCCTGCGCCGCCGGTTACGATGATCATAACTGTACCTTTGAAGTAGAGGGTCCGGAGACAATCCGGACACGAATACTCATATCATATCACTACATCCGAAAGGCTTCAGCCATTCGCCGAAAAGGTGCTGGCTGCGCGTGATTTATGCTGCAAATAATTCATTCAGGCATGCATCATCTCGTATCAACGTATAGCTTTGGGTAATATGTGCCAAATTTTGCCGAATCTGGAGAGTTGCAATGCGTGGTGATTTCTACAAACAGTTAACCAATGACCTGGATACCGCGCGCGCGGAAGGGTTGTTTAAAGAAGAGCGTATCATTACTTCGGCTCAGCAGGCGGACATCACCGTCGGCGACAGCCACGTCATTAACTTCTGCGCCAACAACTATCTGGGCCTGGCGAACCACCCGGAACTGATCGCCGCGGCGAAATCCGGCATGGACAGCCACGGCTTCGGGATGGCCTCGGTGCGCTTCATCTGCGGTACCCAGGACACGCATAAGCAGCTTGAGAAAAAACTGGCGGATTTCCTCGGTATGGAAGACGCGATTCTCTACTCCTCTTGCTTTGATGCCAACGGCGGCCTGTTTGAAACGCTGCTGGGGCCGGAAGACGCCATTATCTCTGATGCGCTGAACCATGCGTCGATCATCGACGGCGTGCGCCTGTGTAAAGCGAAGCGTTTCCGCTATGCCAACAACGATATGCAGGAGCTGGAAGCGCGTCTGAAAGAAGCGCGCGAAGCTGGCGCTCGCCACGTGCTGATCGCCACCGATGGCGTTTTCTCCATGGACGGGGTGATCGCCAACCTGAAAGGCGTCTGCGACCTGGCGGATAAATATGATGCGCTGGTGATGGTCGATGATTCTCATGCCGTGGGCTTTGTCGGCGAAAATGGCCGCGGTTCCCATGAATATTGCGACGTGATGGGCCGCGTCGACATCATCACCGGTACGTTGGGTAAAGCGCTGGGCGGCGCGTCAGGCGGTTACACCGCCGCGCGCAAAGAAGTCGTTGAGTGGCTGCGCCAGCGTTCCCGTCCTTATCTGTTCTCCAACTCCCTGGCGCCGGCCATCGTCGCCGCTTCCATCAAGGTGCTGGAGATGGTGGAAGCGGGCAGCGAACTGCGCGATCGCCTGTGGGCTAACGCGCGCCTGTTCCGCGAAAAAATGACCGCCGCAGGCTTTACCCTCGCAGGCGCCGACCACGCAATCATCCCGGTGATGCTCGGTGAAGCCACCATCGCGCAGGAATTCGCGCGTGAACTGCAGAAAGAAGGTATTTACGTCACCGGTTTCTTCTATCCGGTGGTTCCAAAAGGCCAGGCGCGTATTCGCACCCAGATGTCGGCGGCGCATACCCCTGAACAAATTGAACGTGCGGTGGAAGCCTTTACCCGCATCGGCAAACAACTGGGCGTCATCGCCTAATAAGGGTGTGAGATGAAAGCGTTATCCAAACTGAAAGCGGAAGAAGGCATCTGGATGACCGACGTACCGGAACCGGAAGTCGGCCATAACGATCTGCTGATTAAAATCCGTAAGACCGCGATTTGCGGTACCGACGTGCACATCTATAACTGGGACGAATGGTCGCAGAAAACCATCCCGGTTCCGATGGTGGTAGGTCATGAATATGTCGGTGAAGTCGTGGGTATCGGTCAGGAAGTTCGCGGCTTTAAGCTTGGCGATCGCGTTTCCGGCGAAGGGCACATCACCTGCGGACACTGCCGTAACTGCCGCGGCGGTCGTACCCATCTGTGCCGCAATACCATCGGCGTGGGGGTAAACCGCCCGGGTTGTTTCGCTGAGTATCTGGTGATCCCGGCCTTTAACGCTTTCAAAATCCCGGATAATATCTCCGACGACCTGGCATCCATCTTCGACCCGTTCGGCAACGCTGTGCATACCGCGCTTTCCTTCGACCTGGTCGGTGAAGATGTTCTGGTTTCCGGCGCTGGCCCGATCGGCGTGATGGCCGCGGCGGTGGCGAAACATGTCGGCGCGCGTAACGTGGTGATTACCGATGTTAACGAATATCGTCTGGAGCTGGCGCGTAAAATGGGCGTCACCCGCGCGGTTAACGTCGCTAAAGAGAATCTTAACGACGTGATGGCCGAGCTGGGGATGACCGAAGGCTTCGACGTGGGTCTGGAGATGTCCGGCGCGCCGCCGGCGTTTCGTACCATGCTCGATACCATGAACCACGGTGGACGTATTGCGATGCTGGGTATTCCTCCGTCGGATATGTCTATCGACTGGACCAAGGTCATCTTCAAGGGGCTGTTTATCAAAGGGATTTACGGCCGCGAAATGTTTGAAACCTGGTATAAGATGGCGGCGCTGATCCAGTCTGGCCTCGATCTTTCGCCGATTATCACCCACCGTTTCGGTATTGATGACTTCCAGAAAGGCTTTGACGCGATGCGCTCCGGCCAGTCTGGCAAAGTGGTACTGAGCTGGGATTAAGCGAATTATCGTCAGGATGACGATAATAAGCATTCTTGCTGCCCATGAATCATGGGCAGCTTATCCTTTTCATATATATCGATAATAAAGTTATTGTTATTACTACGGTCACTATTGAACTGGTGTCGGGTTTATTTATATTCTGCCATATCTTCATATAACAAGGATGAGATATATGGCCCTCTCTATTTTTATTAGCCGTCTTTGGCGATTGAAGAATATTATCTTACCGGTGCTACTGCTTTTTATGAGCTTTGGCATTTTAGCTGAACAAAGGCTTGAGCATGGCGTGCTGCAAGCCTACTGGAAAGCGCAATGGAGTGATAATGCTACCATTAATGTTCCTGCCCTCGGATTTCGCTATTATTGGCTTGATGACCAGGGTAACTTAAAAAAAGTTATCCATATTTATATGAAAGGCACGATGAAAGAACAACTGGCGTTTATTCGCCAGAATTTTAGTGAGATCCCGGAGAATTTTATCAGGTTTCGCGAGTGGTATGTTAACCAGTCGGGCAGTCTGTTGGTTAATAATGTCGCGCAGTATGCCGAATGCAACAGTGAGAACTATAGCGCCTTATTGCTTTCTTTTATTCCCTCGCAAGATAAACCATTATCCAATATGGACGATATGAATGCGCAGATCTCCTGCGGCGGGGACGGACGCTATCCCTGGTTAACGACTTACCATTTACATCATGAATGGAATAAAGATTCTTTTAAAGAGTGGCCAGATGATAATGCGAATAATACATATTCCGTTATGCGTGATGACGTGGTGATTAAAATACGTACTATCAACAAGTTCTGGGTCTATGCCGCCCTTTACGATGACAGCAAAACGGATGGTATGAGTGAAAAACGAGGGTACATCAGGGTAAGTCATCTGAAACCAGATAATTGATAGCCGAAGAAAAGATGAAAGTGGCTAAAATTTATCGCGAGGTAGATTTATTTAGATTTGGATAACATTTCTAAAATAATACGTATCTATCGCACTATTTCTGCATCGATTTTTTACCTATTCGTTTATACAGTTAGTTTACTCTTCGTTTAATCGCATAAACACTATGTTTAAACTCTCAGTATGCTTGCTGACCTGTAATTCGGCCCGCTTATTACGGGAAGTATTGCCGCCGTTGTTGCGGGTGGCAGATGAGTTTATTGTCGTTGATTCCGGCAGTACGGATGAAACGCTACAGATATGTCAGCAGTTTGGCTTAACGGTTCACCATCACCCCTATGCCGCCCACGGCATGCAGATGAACTATGCGACCTCGCTGGCGACTCATGACTGGGTGCTGTGCATGGATAGCGACGAAATCCTCGATGATGAAGTGGTTGCGGCGATTCTGGCGCTTAAGGCGGGAGAGGAGCCGGATCCGAGCTGTGCGTGGCGCTTGCCACGCTACTGGTTCGTGCTTGGCGAACAGGTGCGGACCATCTATCCCATCTCATCGCCGGATTACCCGGTACGTCTGTTCAACCGTCAGCGGGCCAGTTTTAACCAGCGTCCGGTAGACGATCAGGTAGTCGGCCATCTGACCTCGACCAGGCTGCCGGGCTTTGTCCGCCACGATACCTTCTATTCACTGCATGAAGTGTTTAACAAGCTCAACAGCTATACCACCCGGCTGGTGAAGATGCAGAAGGTCAGGCCGTCGCTAAGCCGCGGGATTATCAGCGCCATCGGTGCGTTTTTTAAGTGGTATTTATTCAGCGGCGCCTGGCGTAGCGGCAAGGTGGGGGCCGTAACCGGTTTGTACGCCACCTTGTACAGCTTCATGAAGTATTTTAAAGCCTGGTATGCCTACAATGGTAAGCAGCAGGGAACCGTGACGGAGAAGCGCACGGATCCCTGATGAAGATTAGTTGGTGGGGCTGTCCCAGCCCTGCCATTTCAACTGGTAATACTGGACCAGCGCGCTCTGGCTGATGCTTTCGCTGAGGATGCTAAAGAAGCGGCTGGCGTTCACCGGCTCCAGCGGACGCTTCGGTTTGCAGTACTTCACACCGTGGAACGGGTTACGCGGCTTCTGCTGCTGCGGCGCGTTTGGTTGGACGGGCGTGTTTGGCGTCGAGTTGTCGACCTGCGGTTCGTTCAGCAGATTACTCGGGCGCACCAGCGTGATATCAGGCGGCAGGTTATAGACCATTTGCTGTAGTACCCGCACCGTTGAAGGATGCGGGTGGCCAATGGCGATCGCCGAACCATTACGCCGCGCCAGTGCGATGGCGCGATTGAACTGAGTGCGGATGTCCGCCTCGTTCTGGGTGTCGTCGAGAAACACTTTGCGTTTAATCACCTTCACGCCGGTACCCTGGGCGGCGCGCATGGCCTGGGTGTTGCCGATGGTCACGCTATCGAGAAAATAGAGATTGTAGCGTTCCAGCGCCTGCATCACCTTTTGCATGCCGAACAGGTTTGAGGTCATGGCGCTACCCATGTGGTTATTCAGCCCGACGGCGTAAGGCACTTTCCCGTAAGCCTCACGGATAATACGTTCGATCTCATCGCTGCTCATATCCGGGCGCAGCGTGTCTTTTTCCAGCGGTTGCTTGCTGAGCGGCGCCATCGGCAGATGGATCAGCACTTCATGGCCCAGATTATGCGCTTTAGTGGCCATTTCCCGGGCGTGGGGGGCATTCGGAAGTACGGCGACGGAGATGGTGGGCGGTAGCGCCAGCACCTTATTTTCCGTCTGCGGACGGTAGCCGAAATCATCGATAACGATAGAGAGTTTACCGGCAAAAACCGGCGCAGCCATAGCCAGCGAACCGGCTACAGCAAGTGCAATCATGCGAAATTGAAGCAAAACTTATCTTCCCAACCACGGCTGTGGATTGACCGCCTGACCCTGGCGGCGAATTTCGAAATAGAGCGACGGACGACCCTGACCGCCGCTACTGCCTACCAGCGCGATAGCCTGGCCCGCGCGGACCTGGGTACCGACGCTAACCAGCGCGCTTTGGTTATAGCCGTAAAGACTCATGTCGCCTTTGCCGTGTTCAACGACCACCACCAGGCCGTAGCCCTGTAGCCAGTCGGCGAGGATCACCCGGCCATCGGCAATGGCTTTGACTTCGGTGCCTTCAGACGCAGCGATAACCATCCCTTTCCAACGTAGTTCACCTTGCAGCTGTTCGCCATAACGATGAAGAATTGTTCCGCGTACCGGCCAGAAAGCCTGCCCGCGCGGCGCGCCGAGGCCGCCGGTTCGCGACATCAGCGAACGTTCGCTTTCGGTTGGTTTATAGGTGGTGCCTTTGCGCGAGGCCTCCTGCTGGCGGTCACGTACCGCCTGGGCATCACGAGCCTCGCGGTCGGCGCGGGCTTTGGCTGCCGCTTCCGCCTGGGCGATGCGGCCGCGCAGGCGCGATTCGTTAGCGCGCAGTTCGCTGAGCTGCTGTTGGCCTTTCTGAATGGAGGATTCGAGGCTGGAGAGCGTCTTTTTACGCTCGTTGCGCGCCTGCTCAAGCTTGGCCTGCTGCGCTTTTTGCTCGTAAACCAGCGTTTGCTGCTGGCTTTGTTTTTCTTCCAGCATCGATTTTTGCACCGCGACTTCTTCGCGCGTCTGCTTGAGCTGGGCGATGGTCTCCTGACGGGCCTGGTTAAAGTAACCAAAATAGGCCTGCAGGCGCTGGTTACGCTGCCCCTCTTCACCGCTGAGGATCATCTGCATGCCGGTGTGCGGCCCCTGGCGGAACGCGGCGTCAAGCTGCGCGGCGAGATTCCGTTCCTGGGAGGCGCGCTGGCGCTCCAGCTTAGCGATAGACGCGTTCATGTCGTCAATCTGCTTATTGAGCTGATTGAGAGTATCCTGAGTTTCACGCAGTTTGCGCGCGGCGGCGGAAATGGCCTCTTCCTGCGCTTTTAACTGGGCGAGCAGGGAGGCGCGTTGCTGCTGCTGTTGCTTAATCGCGCGCTGTTTGGCGGCGATATCGGCCTGAATGGATTTCAGCTGGTCGCGGTCATCGGCGTGAGCGGATGCGGCGCACAGCAATACGCCAGCGCTAAGCGCGCTGGCGTAAAGAACGGATCGAACAGCCGTTGCGATCCATGTATTTGAATAAGTCGCCTTTCCCCTCATGGGGAAGGATTATTCCACGATGAACAGCGGCTTGCCAGTCATCTCTTGCGGGATTTCCATTCCCATCAGCGACAGCATGGTTGGCGCGATGTCGGAAAGCTTGCCGCCTTCGGCCACTTTCACCGTTTTGTCGCCAACGTAGATCAGCGGAACCGGCAGGTTAGTATGCGCGGTGTGCGCCTGCCCGGTCGCCGGATCGCGCATCTGTTCGGCGTTGCCGTGGTCGGCGGTGATCAGCAGCTGGCCGCCGACGGATTCAACGGCCGCGGCCACTTGCTCAATGCAGTGATCCAGCGCTTCAACCGCTTTCACGGCGGCTTCCATCACCCCGGTATGGCCTACCATATCGCCGTTCGGGTAGTTGCAGATGATGGTGTCATACTGACCGCCTTTGATGGCCGCAACCAGTTTCTCGGTCAGCTCGGCGGAGCTCATTTCCGGCTGCAGGTCGTAAGTGGCGACCTTCGGCGAGTTAATCAGAATACGGTCTTCGCCTTTGAACGGATTTTCTACCCCGCCGTTAAAGAAGAAGGTCACGTGCGCATATTTCTCGGTTTCGGAGATGCGCAGCTGGGTTTTGTCGTGCTTCGCCATCCACTCGCCGAAAGTGTTCACCAGTGAAGCTGGTGGATAAGCGCAAGCGACTTTGATGTCGGCGGCGTATTCGGTCAGCATCACGAAATCGAGGTTAACCACTTTCTTACGCGCGAAGCCGTCGAAGTCGGCGTTAACGAAGGCGCGGGTGATTTCGCGCGCGCGGTCAGCGCGGAAGTTCATGAAGATCAGCGCGTCGCCGTCTTCCATTGCGGCATCGGCCTGGCCGGCGGCGCGGATAACGGTCGCTTTGACGAACTCGTCGTTTTCGTCACGCGCGTAGGCTGCCTGCAGGCCCGCCACGGCGGTGTCGGCCTGGAATTCGCCTTTGGCCAGCGTCATCAGGTCATAGGCTTGCTCTACGCGATCCCAGCGGTTGTCGCGGTCCATGGCGTAGTAGCGGCCAATGATAGAGGCGATACGGCCTTTGCCAAGCGCGGTGAATTTAGCTTCGAATTTAGCCAGCGTGGCTTCAGCGCTGCGCGGCGGCGTGTCGCGGCCATCGAGGAAAGCGTGCAGATAGATTTTCTCTGCGCCGCGTTCGGCGGCCAGTTCTACCATCGCCATGATGTGGTCTTCGTGGCTGTGAACGCCGCCAGGCGACATCAGGCCCATGATGTGTACCGCTTTACCGGCGGCGACGGCTTTGTCGACCGCGCCGGTCAGCACCGGGTTGGCAAAGAAGGTGCGTTCTTTGATTTCAACGTCCAGACGGGTCAGATCCTGATACACGATACGGCCCGCGCCGAGGTTAA
Source organism: Klebsiella sp. CN_Kp097 (assembly GCF_040064495.1). NCBI lineage: Bacteria > Pseudomonadati > Pseudomonadota > Gammaproteobacteria > Enterobacterales > Enterobacteriaceae > Klebsiella > Klebsiella sp. CN_Kp097. The sequence goes on from NZ_JBEAIL010000006.1 coordinate 82,452, forward strand.
CGTGGCCCACTTCGGAGTTACCCATCTGGCGGTCAGGCAGGCCGACTTCCAGACCGGATGCATCAATCAGGGTGTGCGGGCGTTTTGCCCACAGTGCGTCCATTACCGGCGTTTTCGCGCTATAAATGGCGTTATCCTGCTGGTCTTCACGGTAGCCGTAGCCATCCAGAATCACCAGTACCATAGGTTTTTTAGTAACCGACATTGCGACAACCTCATGCTCAAAGACAGAAAATTTGCGTAATTTTACTACAGCTGAATCGATCAAATCACCGTAAAAGATCAAAGAAAGGGAAGGGGTGACGCCACAGTCGATGGCGAAGTCGGTTTTTTTTTCGTGACGGGCCGCAGAAAATACATTACATCGCGCTCACTGGCTGTATTTGCCGCAATGCACAGGTATACTCCTTCCCTGGTTTTTTTATCACTTAGTCGGGAGTTGTAACCCCCCATGCAAGAAATTATGCAATTCATCGGCCGTCACCCGGTCCTGAGCATCGCGTGGATCGCGCTGCTGGGTGCGGTACTGTTCACCACCTTTAAAGGCTTGATGTCAAAAGTTAAAGTCATTACTCGTGGTGAAGCGACGCGTCTTATCAACAAAGAAGAAGCCGTTGTTGTCGACCTGCGTCAGCGTGACGACTTCCGTAAAGGCCATATCGCCGGCGCTATCAACCTGCTGCCTGCCGATATCAAAGCAAATAACGTCGGCGAGTTGGAAAAACACAAAGCACAACCCATTATTGTTGTGGATGGGTCCGGCATGCAGGCGCAAGAACCTGCCAGCCTGCTGAATAAAGCCGGATTCGAAAAAGTCTTTGTACTGAAAGAAGGTATCGCAGGCTGGAGCGGCGAGAACCTTCCGCTGGTACGCGGCAAATAATTTACCCCCGCGTCGTTATGGCGCAGCGGTTTCCCCGATAACCTCTCAGGCGGCGGGGAGCCTCTGCGGCGTAAAATCCCTCGGGGTAAAAACAGGAGTGAGTCATGGCCAATATTGAGATCTATACCAAAGCGACCTGCCCGTTTTGCATCCGCGCTAAAGCGCTGCTGAACAGCAAGGGCGTGACGTTCAACGAACTGCCTATCGATGGCGATGCCGCAAAGCGTGAAGAGATGATCCAGCGCAGCGGCCGGACGACGGTTCCGCAGATTTTTATTGATGCGCAGCACATTGGCGGCTGTGACGACTTGTATGCGCTTGATTCACGTGGTGGACTTGATCCCCTCTTGCGCTAATTTTTACGCTTTCCCCATCCAGGGGCGCGTATTTAAGGACAACACGAAAGGGTTTTACTATGTCAGAACAAAACAGCACCGAAATGACTTTCCAGATTCAGCGCATCTACACCAAAGACGTTTCCTTCGAAGCGCCAAATGCGCCGCAAGTTTTCCAGAAAGATTGGCAGCCGGAAGTTAAACTTGATCTGGATACCGCTTCCAGCCAACTGGCTGAAGGCGTTTATGAAGTGGTGCTGCGTGTCACCGTAACGGCATCGCTGGGCGAAGAAACCGCATTCCTGTGCGAAGTACAGCAGGGCGGCATCTTCTCCATCGACGGCATCGATGGCAACCAAATGGCGCACTGCCTCGGCGCGTACTGCCCGAACATTCTGTTCCCGTACGCTCGCGAGACCGTTACCAGCCTGGTTTCCCGCGGCACCTTCCCGCAACTCAACCTTGCGCCGGTGAACTTTGACGCGCTGTTTATGAACTATCTGCAACAGCAGGCTGGCGAAGGTGCTGAACAACATCAGGATGCCTGATGAACGCGCTTAATGCTGCAATGACTGTGATCGGTGCCGGCTCTTACGGCACCGCTCTTGCCATCACCCTGGCAAGAAATGGCCACGAGGTTGTCCTCTGGGGCCATGACCCGAAACATATCGCGACGCTGCAACACGATCGCTGCAACGCCGCGTTCCTTCCCGATGTGCCCTTCCCGGACACGCTGCGCCTTGAGAGCGATTTAGCGACGGCGCTGGCCGCCAGCCGCGATATCCTCGTGGTGGTGCCGAGCCACGTCTTCGGCCAGGTTCTGCGCCAGATTAAACCGCTGATGCGTTCCGATGCGCGTCTGGTGTGGGCGACGAAAGGTCTGGAGGCCGAAACCGGCCGTCTGCTGCAGGACGTGGCGCGTGAAGCGCTGGGCGATGACATCCCATTAGCGGTCATCTCTGGTCCGACTTTTGCCAAAGAGCTGGCCGCCGGCCTACCGACGGCGATTTCGCTGGCGGCGACGGATCCGCAGTTTGCAGAAGACCTTCAGCGCTTGCTGCACTGCGGTAAAAGCTTCCGCGTCTACATCAACCCGGATTTTATCGGCGTGCAGTTGGGCGGCGCGGTGAAAAACGTTATCGCCATCGGCGCCGGGATGTCTGACGGCATCGGCTTTGGCGCGAATGCGCGTACGGCGTTGATCACCCGTGGGCTGGTGGAAATGTCCCGTCTCGGCGCGGCGCTAGGCGCCGATCCGGAAACCTTCATGGGCATGGCCGGGTTGGGCGACCTGGTACTGACTTGTACCGATAACCAATCGCGAAACCGCCGTTTTGGCATGATGCTCGGACAGGGCATGGACGTGCAAAGCGCGCAGGACAAGATTGGCCAGGTGGTTGAAGGCTATCGCAATACCAAAGAGGTTCGCGTTCTGGCGCAGCGTTTAGGCGTCGAAATGCCAATAACCGAGGAAATTTATCAGGTATTGTATTGCGGAAAAATTGCGCGCGAGGCAGCATTGACCTTATTAGGTCGCGCACGCAAGGACGAACGCAGCGCCAACTAGCCGCAGGGAAAGTCTGTTACCTGTATGACCCGGTCAGCGAAGAACTGACCGGTCATAATTCTTATCGTCTGGAGTATGCAATGCCGTGTGAAGAACTGGATATCGTCTGGAACAATATTAAAGCCGAAGCCCGGGCTTTGGCCGACTGTGAGCCGATGCTCGCCAGTTTTTACCATGCAACGCTACTCAAGCACGAAAATCTGGGCAGCGCCCTGAGCTATATGCTGGCGAATAAGCTGGCCTCGCCGATTATGCCTGCTATCGCTATTCGCGAAGTGGTGGAAGAGGCCTATGCTGCTGACCCGGAGATGATCGCTTCCGCCGCCTGTGATATCCAGGCGGTACGTACCCGTGACCCTGCGGTCGATAAATACTCAACGCCGCTGTTGTACCTGAAAGGCTTCCATGCGCTGCAGGCCTATCGTATCGGCCACTGGCTGTGGAATCAGGGTCGCCGCGCGCTGGCTATTTTCCTGCAGAACCAGGTTTCCGTCTCGTTCCAGGTCGATATTCATCCGGCGGCGAAGATTGGCCGTGGGATCATGCTCGACCACGCCACCGGTATCGTGGTCGGTGAAACGGCGGTGATTGAAGACGACGTATCCATCCTGCAGTCTGTGACCCTCGGCGGTACCGGTAAAACCAGCGGCGACCGTCACCCGAAAATTCGCGAAGGCGTGATGATTGGCGCCGGGGCGAAGATCCTCGGCAATATCGAAGTCGGGCGCGGGGCGAAGATTGGCGCCGGTTCCGTGGTGCTACAACCTGTGCCGCCGCATACCACCGCCGCAGGCGTACCGGCGCGCATCGTCGGCAAGCCGGAGAGCGACAAACCGGCGATGGATATGGATCAGCATTTTAATGGCATCCACCATACCTTCGAGTACGGCGACGGAATTTGATGTATTGCCATTTGCCGCCGCGAAGCTCAGAAATGTAGATATCTGCTATCACTTTGCAACTGTTTCGCTCCTGGATAAACGGTTGTTCTGTGCTGTTTCCGAGCACATTGCGCTCCCGATATTTCTTCTGCGTTATGTCTTTCATGGCGCAGGGAGCGCACAGAGGGCGGCCAGTCGCCGCCGCCCACTGTACTCCCGGGCTCTGGCCGCCAAAATCGCCACTTCGTGGTACCTTCGACTTATCCCGGAAGGCCTCAGCGATTTTGAGGCCACCAACACCGGCAGTTTCAGGCAGTATTGATGCGGTTGTAGCGCGAGTAGCCCGGATAAGGCGCAGCGCGCCGCAATCCGGGAACCGCTCAGGTTAGCGGCGCAACACGGCGCCGGGGTATCCCAACTGACGCCAGGCTTCATACACCACCACCGACACCGCGTTTGACAGGTTCATGCTGCGGCTGTCCGGCATCATCGGAATACGGATTTTTTGCTCCGCCGGCAGGGCATCGAGGATGCTGGCCGGCAGGCCGCGCGTTTCCGGACCAAACATCAAGAAATCACCATCCTGATAGCTTACCGCGCTGTGGGCGGGCGTGCCTTTAGTCGTGAGGGCGAACAACCGTTGCGGCTTCGCGCTGGCGACAAACGCCGCGTAATCCGCGTGGCGCTGTACGGCGGTGAACTCGTGATAATCCAACCCGGCGCGTCTCAGGCGTTTATCGTCCCAGGTAAAGCCCATTGGCTCAATGATATGTAAATTGAAGCCGGTGTTGGCGCACAGGCGGATGATATTGCCGGTGTTCGGCGGGATTTCTGGTTCGAATAACACGATGTTCAGCATACTGCCCCCTTAATTGCGGGGGGCAGAATAACAGATATTTGTTGAACCCTCACCCCGACCCTCACCCTGAGGGAGAGGGGCGGCGTAAGGGAAAACGCAGGGAATTACGCGGCGTTGCCCTGCTTGAGCGCATCAAAGGTCTGCAGCGCTTCGGCATTCTGCACCAGCGAATCGCGGCTGATTTCGCTGATGGATTTCGCCCCGGTCAGCGTCATCGCCACTTTCATCTCTTTCTCGATAAGGTTGAGCAGATTCGCCACCCCCTGCTTGCCGTGGGTCGCCAGCGCGTACAGATACGCGCGGCCCAGCAGCACGCTGTCGGCGCCAAGGGCGATCATCCGCACCACGTCGAGACCGTTGCGGATACCGCTGTCGGCGAGAATAGTGATGTCGCCTTTAACCGCATCGGCAATGGCGGGCAGGGCGCGGGCGGAAGAGAGCACGCCGTCAAGCTGGCGGCCGCCGTGGTTGGAGACGACAATGCCGTCAGCGCCGAAGCGTACCGCATCGCGGGCGTCCTCCGGGTCGAGGATCCCTTTGATCACCATTGGGCCGTCCCAGAAGTCGCGGATCCACTCCAGGTCTTTCCATGAAATCGACGGATCGAAATTATTCGCCAGCCAGCCTATGTAATCCTCAAGCCCGGTCGGTTTGCCGAGGTAGGCGGAGATATTGCCCAGGTCGTGCGGGCGGCCGTTGAGACCGACGTCCCATGCCCACTGCGGATGAGTGACGGCCTGCCAGTAGCGGCGCATGGCGGCGTTTGGGCCGCTCATGCCAGAATGGGCGTCGCGATAGCGCGCGCCGGGGGTCGGCATATCCACGGTAAAGACCAGCGTGGAGCAGCCTGCGGCTTTGGCGCGCTCCAGCGCATTGCGCATAAATCCGCGATCGCGCAGGACATACAGCTGGAACCACATCGGGCGTTTGATGGTCGGGGCGACCTCTTCAATCGGGCAAACGGAAACGGTAGAGAGGGTAAACGGGATGCCTTTGTCGTCCGCCGCGCCCGCTGCCTGCACTTCGCCGCGGCGCGCGTACATGCCGCACAGCCCGACCGGCGCCAGCGCCGTTGGCATCGCCAGCTTTTCGTTGAATAACGTGGTCTCCAGGCTCAGATCCGACATATTGCGCAGAATGCGCTGGCGTAGCGCCACGTCGGAGAGGTCTTCAACGTTGCGGCGCAGGGTATGTTCGGCGTAGGCGCCGCCGTCGATATAGTGGAACAGAAATGGTGGCAGGATACGCTGTGCGGCGGCGCGATAGTCGCTGGCGGCGGAAATAATCATCACGAGTTCTCCCTGGAATTTTCATTGTGGTCACCGGGCAGGCGGGTAATACGCGCCTGGCGGGCCTGGTCTTCATCAAAACGTTTAATGGTGGCGTGGACAAAACCGAGGTGGGCCATCATCGCCTGGCGGGCGCCTTCCGCGTCGCCGGCGAAGATCGCTTCCATTACCGCCTGATGTTGTTCGGTCAGACGCGCGAATACCGGCGGCACCAGATACATGCGCTGGCGGCTCTGCTTCACCGAGGATTGCAGAAGCTCGAAGAAACCGCGCATGGTTTGCAGCAGCACCACATTATGTGAGGCTTCAGCGATCGCCAGGTGGAAGCGAACATCCGCCTGTGAGGCGAGATCCGGGTCATCGCTGAGGGTGGCTTCAAAACAGAGGCGGATTTTTTCTTTTTCGGCGTCGGTGGCCCGCATCGCCGCATGCCAGGCGGTGCTGGCTTCAATAGCGTGGCGCGCTTCGAGAATATCAAAACTGTAGTCGGGGTCGTCGGCGAGCAGCGTTTTCAGCGGCTGGACGATGTTTTGCTCCGACCAGGGCTCATGCTGCCAGCGCACGAAGGTGCCGCCGCCGCGACGGCTAAGCAGCACCCCTTCGTTGACCAGCATCGCCAGCGCTTCACGCAGCGAATTGCGTGAAACACCGAGCTGGGCGGCAAGCTGGCGCTCGGCGGGCAAACGCATGCCCGCCTCCAGCTGTTGTTCTTCTATCAGCGCCCGGACGCGATTTGCGACATCGTCAGCCAGGCGTTTTGGCATCACTTTCACGGAATCATCCAGGTTAAGACATAAGCCTGCAGGGTGGTAATCAGGCCCACCATGCAGGTGAATATCAGGCTGTGCTTGACGGTAAAGCGGAACAGGTCCGACTCTTTACCCACCAGGCCTACCGCGGCGCAGGCAATGGCGATCGACTGGGGCGAAATCATCTTGCCTGTCACCCCACCGGTGGTATTCGCGGCGACCAGCAGAATATCGGAGACGCCGATTTGCTGTGCTGCCGTCGCCTGCAGCGCGGCGAATAGCGCGTTAGACGAAGTATCCGAACCGGTCAGGAAGACCCCCAGCCAGCCGAGGAACGGCGAGAAGAAGGTAAACGCATGGCCGGTATGCGCCAGCGCCAACGCCAGCGTCGATGACAGCCCGGAGTAGTTTGAAATAAAGGCGAACGCCAGCACCATGCCGATGGAGTAAATCGGCAGCGCCAGCTCTTTCAACGTCCCGGCGAAGGTGGTCAGCGCATCCTTTGGCTTCATACGCAGCCAGACGATAGACAGTATAGCGGCGAACAGGATGGCGGTGCCGGTCGCCGACAGCCAGTCGAATTTATACACCGCGGCGTACGGCGTCGCGGCGCTCACCACCGGCGGCATACGGGCGACCATTTTGTCGAGGAACGGTACCGGGATGTTAACCACGAAGTCATACATCGCCCCGCCCGGCGCAAACAGCGCTTTAAACGGCGGCACGCTCCACAGGGTGACGGTGGCGGTGAGGAACAGGAACGGCGACCAGGCGCGAATGACCTGACCGGCCGTGTAATGCGTGCGCGCCAGCGTTTGATCAACCTGCGCGGCGCCCATATCGCCAAAGCGGAAGATACGTACCGGCTGCCAGCGCTTGAGGAACAGCGTCAGGCATACCAGCGACACCAGCGAAGAGATGATGTCCGGCAGTTCCGGGCCGAGGAAGTTAGAGCTGAGGTACTGCGCGATAGCGAACGAGCCGCCTGCGACCATCACCGCAGGCCACGTCTCTTTCACCCCGCGCCAGCCGTCCATAATCGCCATGATCCAGAACAGCACGATAATGGTCAGGAACGGTAGCTGGCGGCCAACCATCTGGCCGATAGCGAAGCTATCGATGCCGGTCACCTGGCCGGCGACCAGAATCGGGATCCCCATGGCGCCGAAGGCCACCGGCGCGGTGTTAACAATCAGGCACAGCCCGGCGGCGTATAGCGGATTGAAGCCGAGCCCGACCAGCAGCGCGGCGGTGATCGCCACCGGCGCGCCGAAACCGGCGGCCCCTTCGAGGAAGGCGCCGAAGGAGAAGCCGACAATCAGCATCTGCAGGCGCTGGTCCGGCGTAATCGAAAGAATCGACGAGCGGATAATGTCGAACTGCCCGGTCTTCACCGAGATTTTATAGACGAAGACCGCGGCGATGATAATCCACGCGATAGGCCACAGGCCGTAGAAGAAGCCGTATACCACCGACGATAAGGCGCGGTCGACCGGCATTTTATAGAACAGCAGGGCGACAAGCAGCGCGATGGCTACGGTCCAGGTGGCGGCGATATAGCCTTTAAGCTTGAGCTTAATCAGGGCGAAAAAGAAAAACAGAATCGGCAGTGAGGCGATAAGGCTCGATAGCCAGATATTACCAGCCGGATCGTAATTTTGTTGCCAGAGGTTCATGCAGGTCTCCATCGGGCCACATCCAATGCATCAGGTTGGGTCTGCGCCCATTGCCGATCACACTGTTTGTAAAATTGGCCCAGCCAAATTGCGATTGTAGGGTTAACGACAATTGATGGTTAACCAAATGTTATGGCATAGCAACGCATTTGTGATGCAAAGTGATGGATATGTGAACCGATTGACGGTTTAAGAAATAATTGGTTGGGCCAATTTGGCGAGGAAGGGGAAATTGGCTGTGAGTTCACGGCCCGGCAGGGCTACCGGGTAATAGACGATGAACTCACAGCGGGCAAAAGATTAAAACTCGCTCTTCGCGAAGCCGGTCATCTCTTTAAGGCCCATTTCGCGGCCCAGCGCGGTCATCGGATGGACGACAACCAGTCCGCGCACGCTTTTCTTCAGCTTGCCCATATCGGCCTGCTCTTTTTTGGTGATGGCGCGACGGTGCGGCATGCTCATCAGTTTCTGCGCTTCTTTGCTCAGCTTCTGCGACTGAACGGAACGCAGGCGTTCGATTTCCGTTTCCAGGGTCGCTTTTTCTTTTTCCAGCTCCGCGTATTTATCGGCGGCTTCGACCAGCGACAGGTCGGCCTGCTGGTGGCGGATGGCGTCGAGACGGTCGCTCAAACGCTTGATTTCATTCTTTTCGACTTCTTTCATGGTAATTTTATCTGTGAATAAAAGGGCTTCGACGTTACATAGTATGGGCCGGGCGGGCCTTTGTTGATAGTTTTTTATCGAAATACTCGTGGCTTCACCGCCGTAAGCATGAGACCTGATACATTATAACTATCTGAATAGTAGCGATATTGTAATTTTAATTAAGCTGTTTATCATTTTTGTGAAGCCTGACGACCATTCAGCACGTTTTCCTCAACTTGCTCCCTTTTTTTCGCCAATCCTTAATAAGATCCCCCTGAACAGAGGAGAGCGTGATGGCGAAAATCGGCGACGGCGTACCACGTATCATCGATAAAACGGTAGATTTCATGGCCTCGAGCCAGGCGTTTATGGAATATCTGAAAAAATGCCCGCGTTTACAGCGGATACCGCGCGATATTCCTGAGGATAAAAAAGCGCTATTTCTGAGTCGTCTGGAGTATTACCGGCAGCTGTACCGGCCGACGTGCGACCAGCAAGAAGCGGAGTCAGAGCGTTGATTTCTGGAAGGCTTTTTTTAAGCTGATTCGGGAAATCAGCTCAGTCAGAGACAACACCATCGTAGAACGTACCATCTGCTGGTAGCGCAGTTTCTGCATTGCCAGCAGTTCCTTATCGCTCTCATCAAACAGCGGCGTTGGCGGAAGCGCGGCGACGCAGTGCAGCTCGCCTAACGGCCCGAGAATTTCATCGTCGGTGAAAGCGTACTCATTGCCGTCATGATTGAGCTCTTCACGCAAGGCCATCAATAGCTCGGCATCTTCGTATTCGGCGCGGCTTATCACCCCAAGGCCGTAGATAAGCTTCAGGCGTACGGAAAGATCGCCCAGCGGCCCACTGCCGTCCAGCAATGGCTCCACTGCGTATTTCACCGCGTAATCGTCTTTGCGGAATACCTGAAGTACCAGAATATTGACTGCCTCCGTCAGGAGTTCGACGGCGGCTATCAGGAAACTTCTTACGGTCTTACCAGCATTTAAACGCTCAAGTACGCGGTTTTCAAATGCCTGTGTTTCTTCCATTATTGCCTGCATATCTGACAGGAGTGGTATTGGGCGCGGCATCGGCCGCGCCAGGTTGTACATCATTTTACCGCGTTGTAGTCGTTAACGGCTTCCGCCACTACAGCGCTTGCCGCATCCAGACCGGAAATCTGCGCCAGCGCGGCCTGTGGCCCTTTTTCGGCAATCAGCGCCGCCAGTTCCTGAGCCTGCGGATCGTCTTCGCTGCGGAAATGCATGGCCGCGGCAATCCCTTTAACCAGGTTCCGGTGCGGCAGGCCGTATTCCAGCGTGCCAAGCAGCGGCTTGATCAAACGATCGCCCGCGCTCAATTTACGCAGCGGCTGTCGGCCGACGCGCTCCACATCATCTTTCAGATACGGGTTCTCAAAGCGACCGAGGATCTTCTGGATATAAGCCGCGTGTTTCTGCGCATCAAAGCTGTAGCGTTTAATCAGCACCGCGCCGCTCTCTTCCATTGCGCCTTTCACGACGGCGCGAATGTGCTCATCGAGAATCGCGTCGCGAATCGTTTGATGGCCCGCCAGTTTCCCGAGGTAGGCGGTTATAGCATGCCCGGTGTTTAAGGTGAATAGCTTACGCTCGACAAATGCCATCAGGTTATCGGTTAATTCCATTCCTGGGATGTTCGGCAGCTCGCCCTTAAACTGGGTTTTATCCACAATCCATTCGCTGAAGGTTTCAACGGTGACTTCCAGCGGATCGTGGGTGGCGGAAGCCGACGGCGGCACGATGCGGTCTACGGCGGAGTCGACGAAACCGATATGCGCTTCAACCCACGCTTTGTCCTCTTCCGCCAGCGCGTTAAACACATGGCCTTTCAGCTGGCTGGTGCCGCGTACCATGTTTTCGCAGGCGATGATATTCAGCGGGCGTTCAATACCCTGCGCTTTACGTTTCACCAGGCCTTTGGCGATGGCAGGGGCGATACGCTCCAGAACGACGGGGCCGACCGCGGTGGTCACCAGGTCGACATCGGCGATCAGATCCACCACCTCATCGCCAATGCTGCTGACGGCATTCACGCCGGAGACGGTATCAACCTGTTCGTTTTCACCCACCACGTGGACCTGATAGCTATGACGGGCATTCAGGGCATCAAGGACCACCTGATTAACATCGGCGAACGTAAGGGAGATACCGGCGTCAGCCAGCAGTTTGCCAATGAAGCCACGTCCGATATTACCTGCGCCAAAATGTAATGCTTTCATAGTATTAACCTTCAATTAATGTTTTTACCTGAGAGGGCTGGGGTGAGGCTTTTCCCTCACCCCAACCCTCTCCCAAAGGGAGAGGGTATGGAGCGTTGTGGTTATTTATTCAGCAACGACAGGACTTCTTCGACGCTGGTGGTTTTCGCCAGCCGCTCAATCACGGTTTCATCATCCAGCGCGTTAGTCAGGCTGGTGATAACGTGAATGTGTTCGTTGTTGCGGGCGGCGATACCGATGACCAGACGCGCGACTTCATCTTCTTCTTCGCCGAAGCGCACGCCTTCCGGATACTGGCAGAAGACGACGCCGGTTTTCAGTACCCGGTCTTTCGCTTCAATGGTACCGTGCGGTACCGCGATAGATTCGCCAAGATAGGTTGAGGTCAGCTTCTCGCGGTCGAGCATCGCCTGCACGTATTCCGGCTCAACGTATCCGCCTTTCACTAGTTGTTCACCGGCGAAGCGAATGGCCTCTTCTTTGGTCGCCGCTTTGCGCCCGAGGAAGATGTTATCCGCACCCAGCTGGAACAGGTTTTTGTCAGTATTATCAAAGCTGTCTTTCAGGCTATCGGTGACTTTCACTTCGTTGTCGATGTGGCGCTGCGCCGCTACCAGACGCTCGGTCAGGCTGGTATACAGGCCGCTGTCGAGGAAGTTGGTCAGCGAAATATGCTGTGCCTGCGGTACCTGGCGCATGGCGCGCTCGGTCAGGTCGCGGTGGGTGATCACCAGGTCGACATCCGGCGGCAGGTTGTTAATCGCGCTGTTGGTGACAGAGATATTGCTCAGTCCGGCATCCTGGACTTTCTTACGCAGTACCCCGGCGCCCATGGCGCTGGAACCCATACCGGCGTCGCAGGCAACGATGATTTTACGCACGTGGCTAAGGTCGTTAGCCACGTCGCCCGCCGCCAGCGGCGTCGCCGCGCCTTTGGACTCGGCTTTCATGTCGTGCATGCGACGGGTTGCGGCTTCGATATCGTCTTCTTCTTTCACTTTGCTGGTTTTCAGCAGAATGGCGGAGACAATAAAGGAGACCGCCATCGCCGCAATAATGGCCGCGATGTTAGCGAAGTAGGCGCCTTTTGGCGTCATCGCCAGTACCGCCAGAATGGAACCCGGGGAAGCCGGGGAGACCAGGCCGCCGTTGAGGATAGTCAGGGTGAAGACACCGGTCATACCGCCGAGGATAACGGCCAGAATCAGACGCGGGTTCATCAGCACGTACGGGAAGTAAATTTCGTGGATACCGCCCAGGAAGTGGATGATTGCCGCACCGCCCGCAGACTGCTTCGCGCTGCCGCGGCCAAAGAACATGTACGCCAGCAGAACGCCCATCCCCGGACCCGGGTTAGCTTCAATCAGGAAGAAGATGGATTTGCCAAGCTCATGGGACTGCTGAATACCCAGCGGCGAGAAGATACCGTGGTTAATCGCGTTATTGAGGAACAGGATTTTCGCCGGTTCAACAAAGATAGACGCCAGCGGCAGCATGTCGTGCGCCACCATGAAGTTAACGCCAGCCGCCAGCAGTTTTGACAGCACTTCAACCGCCGGGCCGATGCCGAGGAACGCCAGAATGGCAAGGATCATCCCGATGATGCCGGCGGAGAAGTTATTCACCAGCATTTCGAAACCGGATTTGATTTTACCGTCTACCCAGGCGTCAAATTTCTTAATGCAGTAGCCACCGAGCGGGCCGGCGATCATTGAGCCGAGGAACATCGGCATATCCGCGCCGACGATAACGCCCATGGTGGTGATAGCGCCGACGACGCCGCCGCGTTCACCGCCAACCAACTTACCGCCGGTATAACCGATCAGTAGCGGCAGCAGGTAGGTGATCATCGGGCCGACCAGCTTCGCCAGCGTCTCGTTCGGCAACCACCCTGTTGGGATAAATAACGCGGTGATAATCCCCCACGCGATAAACGCGCCGATATTCGGCATCACCATATTGCTGAGGAAACGACCAAAGCTTTGCACCTTGATCTTGATATCGGATGACATAAAACACCCCTTCTTCTGTTTTGCTTATCGCGCAGGCTGAACGCCCGAGGTTTGTTGTTAATGTGGCGGCAGAGGTAGCCGGACCCTGATTGATAGTGCGAAATCTGGCACTGAATCGTTAAGCTGTCCAGCGAGCGGCTTTTTATGTGATTTTGATCACATAAATATAGGTGTCTGGTGCTTATATGTAGTGATCATCATCACAAAAATGATGTGTAAAAAAACAACAACAGGCCATGAAAGCTCCTGAATCGCATATTTATGTGATATCCATCACATTATAACTTTGCGATTTTGTTATTTGTTTGTGATGAGCATCACAAAATATTTTGCGCTCAATTCCGCCAGGTGTGATCTGCCGCAGGTTCTGCTTTCCCCAGCGGCCAACGATGTAACTTTGCAACCCGCCTGCGCGAAGAACATTTTTTGCCGCTGATGGCGGAAATGAAAACGGTGAATTATGCTCAAATTGTCAGCCAGCCGCCGCTTCGTCGGCGCTCACAATTCCAATAATCTATTAGCGTGAATCGAGGAAATTATGTTTCTCAATTATTTTGCGCTGGGCGTTCTAATCTTCGTTTTCCTGGTTATTTTTTACGGGATTATTATTTTGCACGATATTCCGTACCTGATTGCGAAGAAACGTAATCATCCGCACTCTGACGCAATTCACGTCGCGGGGTGGGTCAGCCTGTTTACGCTGCACGTAATATGGCCATTTTTATGGATCTGGGCCACCCTCTATCAGCCGGAGCGCGGCTGGGGAATGCAGCATAAGCCGAATGACGCAGGGACTGATGGCGCTGACAGCGAGCTGGCGCAGCTCAATCAGCGTATCGCTGAACTCGAACATAAAATCGCGCATCTGCAGCCGACAGCGCCGCCATCCTCGACGGAGAAATAATCATGGACCTGTTGATCATTTTGACGTACGTGGCCATTGCGTGGTCGGTATTTAAAATATTCCGTATTCCGGTAAATAAATGGACGGTCCCGACCGCGGCCCTGGGCGGCGTATTTATTGTTAGCGCGCTTATTTTATTAATGAACTATAACCACCCTTATACTTTTACTGCGCAGAAAGCGGTTATTTCTATTCCTATTACGCCGCAGGTTACCGGCATTGTTAGCAGCGTGACCGATAAAGCCAACCAGCGGGTGAAAAAGGGCGAGGTACTATTTACTATCGACCCGGCGCGCTACCAGGCGCGTGTCGACAGGCTGCAGGCCGATCTGGTCACCGCTCTGCACAGTATCAATACCCTGAAAGCCCAACTGCAGGAAGCGCAGGCGAACACCGTGCGCGTCTCCGCCGAGCGCGACCGGCTGTATAAAGATTATCAGCGCTATTTGAAAGGCAGCCAGGCGCGGGTCAACCCATTTTCGGAAAGCGATATCGATAATGCGCGGCAAAACTATCTTGCCCAGGATGCGTTGGTGAAAGCCTCGGTTGCCGAGCAGGCGCAGATTCAGAGCCAGCTGGATAGCACGCTGAATGGCGAACAGTCGCAGGTGGTGAGCCTGCGCGCGCAGTTGGCGGAAGCGAAATATAACCTCGATCAGACCACCGTCCGGGCGCCGAGCGATGGTTACATTACCCAGGTGCTGATTCGCCCGGGAACCTACGCCGCGTCGCTGCCGCTGCGCCCGGTGATGGTCTTTATTCCGCAACAGAAACGGCTAATTGTCGCCCAGTTCCGCCAGAACTCGTTGCTCAGGCTGGAGGCCGGCGATGATGCCGAAGCGGTGTTTAACGCCCTGCCAGGTCAGGTATTCCACGGTAAACTGGTCAACGTATTGCCGGTGGTGCCGGGCGGGACTTATCAGGCGCAGGGTTCGCTGCAGTCGCTGAGCGTCACGCCGGGTAGCGATGGCGTGCTGGCGACAATTGAACTGGATCCCGATGCGCAGGTCGATGCGCTGCCCGACGGCATCTACGCCCAGGTGGCGGTCTATTCCGACCATTTCACCCACGTGTCGGTGATGAGAAAAGTGCTGCTGCGCATGACCAGCTGGATGCACTACCTCTATCTCGATCATTAATGCGATCGGCGGCAGGTTGAGACAACGTCGCGCCTGCCATTTGCCTGCGCCTGAACCATACTGATCTTTTCGTTGGCGAAAGGAGCAGGCAATGAAACTGATCGGCAGCTATACCAGTCCTTTTGTACGCAAAATTTCCGTTATCTTGCTGGAAAAGGCGATCCCCTTCGAGTTTGTGAACGAATTCCCCTATAACGACGTCAACGGCGTGGCGCAGTACAACCCGCTGGGAAAAGTCCCGGCGTTGCTGACCGATGACGGCGCGTGCTGGTTTGATTCGCCCATTATTGCGCAATATCTGGAACTGCTAAACGTCGCGCCGGCGATGCTGCCCGCGGAACCTCTGGCGGCGCTGAAGATGCGCCAACTGGAAGCCTTGTCTGACGGCATCATGGAGGCGGCGAGCGCGCTGGTGCGGGAAAAAGCGCGCCCGGCGGCCCAGCAGTCAGAAACCGAACTGCTCCGCCAGCGGGAAAAAATCGCTCGCGGTCTTGATATGTTGGAAGGGTACGCCGCCGACGGTACCTTGCGTCACGGTGAGCTGAATCTGGCGACCATTACCGCCGCCTGCGCCATTGCTTATCTGAATTTTCGTCGCGTGGCGCCCGGCTGGTGCGCGACGCGGCCAAAACTGGTCAAACTGGTCGAGACGTTGTTTCAGCGATCCAGTTTTGCCCGTACCGAACCGCCAGGGAGTTGACCCAGGCAGGTAACAGTTTCCTCGCGCAGGCGTTACAATCGCCACTCATTGTTGACTCCCTCTCCCGTCGGGAGGGGGGAAAATAACTTATCATCAGGTTCACTCATGTCTACCGATACTCGCGCGCTTTATACCCGGCTTCCGGCCATTGACCGCTTACTTCGCGATCCCGCTTTTGCTTTACTGCTCGATCGCCATGGCCATTCGCAAATCGTGGCGCTTCTGCGTCAGATGTTGGATGAGGCGCGGGAGCATATCCGCCAGGCGCAAGCATTGCCAGAGTGGTGCGATGACTGGCCGCAGGAGACCGCCAGTCGGCTGAACCTTAGTCAGCAGAGCGCGCTGCGTCCGGTATTCAACCTGACGGGCACCGTGCTGCACACCAATCTGGGGCGCGCTATCCAGGCGGAAGCCGCGGTACAGGCGGTGGCGCAGGCGATGCGCGCGCCGGTCACGCTGGAATACGATCTCGACGATGCCGGACGCGGTCATCGCGACCGGGCGCTGGCCGATCTGCTGTGCCGCATTACCGGCGCGGAAGATGCCTGTATCGTCAATAACAACGCGGCGGCGGTGTTGCTGATGCTGGCGGCGACGGCCAGCGGGAAAGAAGTGGTGGTCTCGCGCGGCGAACTGGTCGAGATCGGCGGCGCATTTCGCATCCCCGACGTCATGCGCCAGGCCGGTTGTCTGCTGCATGAAGTGGGCACCACTAACCGCACCCACGCCAAAGATTATTGTCAGGCTATCAATGAGCAGACTGCGCTGCTGATGAAAGTGCATACCAGCAACTACAGCATTGAAGGCTTTACCAAAGCGGTCGATGAGGCGGAGCTGGCGGAAGTTGGCCGCGAACATGGCGTGCCGGTGGTGGCCGATCTCGGCAGCGGCTCGCTGGTGGATTTGAGCCAGTACGGTTTGCCGAAAGAACCGATGCCGCAGGAATTGATTGCGGCGGGCGTGAATCTGGTGAGCTTTTCCGGCGATAAGCTGCTCGGCGGACCGCAGGCGGGGATTATCGTCGGCGATCGGGCGCTGATCGCGAAGTTACAGAGTCATCCGCTTAAGCGCGCGCTGCGGGCGGATAAAATGACGCTGGCGGCGCTGGAGGCGACTCTGCGGCTGTATCTGCATCCGGAAGCGCTGGCCGACGAGCTGCCGACGCTGCGCCTGCTAACCCGCCGCGCCGAGGATCTCCGCCAGCAGGGCGAGCGTATTCAGCCTGCGTTAGCGGCGCACTATAGCGATTTTGATGTGCGCGTCGAAGCGTGTTTATCGCAGATCGGCAGCGGGTCGTTGCCGGTCGACCGACTGCCCAGCGCCGCGTTAACCTTTACGCCGTGCGATGGTCGCGGCAGCCAGCTGGAAGCGCTGGCCGCGCGCTGGCGCGCCTTGCCGATACCGACGATCGGCAGAATTTATGATGGCCGCTTATGGCTGGATCTGCGCTGTCTTGAAGATGAACCCCGGTTTATGGAGATGTTATTGAGATGATTATTGCCACCGCCGGACATGTGGACCACGGCAAAACCACGCTGCTGCAGGCGATTACCGGCGTCAACGCCGATCGTCTTCCGGAAGAGAAATCGCGAGGGATGACTATCGATCTCGGCTACGCCTATTGGCCGCAGCCTGATGGCCGGGTGTTAGGTTTTATCGATGTGCCGGGGCATGAAAAGTTTTTGTCCAACATGTTGGCCGGCGTGGGCGGGATCGATCACGCGCTGCTGGTGGTGGCCTGCGATGACGGCGTGATGGCGCAAACCCGCGAGCACCTGGCAATTCTGCAGTTAACGGGAAAACCGACGTTAACCGTTGCTTTGACCAAAACGGACCGCGTGGACGCGGCGCGGGTTGCCGAAGTCCGGGCACAGGTGGAATCCACGCTGAGCGAGCTGGGATTCGACGACGTGGCTTTCTTCGCCACCGCGGCGACGGAAAACCTCGGCATTACCGAACTGCGCAGCCATTTGCTCCAGCTGACCGAGCGCGCGCATCCGCAACAGCAGCGTTTTCGTCTGGCGCTGGATCGCGCCTTTACCGTTAAGGGCGCGGGGCTGGTGGTGACCGGGACGGCGCTATCCGGCGAGGTAAAAATCGGCGATACCCTCTGGCTGACCGGGGCCAATAAACCGATGCGCGTCCGCGGGCTACATGCGCAGAATCAGCCGGTTGAACAGGCGCGGGCCGGGCAGCGTATCGCGTTGAACATCGTCGGCGACGCGCAAAAAGAGGATCTCAGCCGCGGCGACTGGCTGCTCTCGGCGCAGCCCGCAGAACCTTGCGAGCGGGCGATCGTCGAGCTCACCTGTCACGCGCCGCTCAGCCAGTGGCAGTCGCTGCATATCCACCATGCCGCCAGCCATATCACCGGCCGCGTTTCGTTACTGGAAGGCAATCTGGCCGAGCTGGTGCTGGATACGCCGCTGTGGCTGGCGGATAACGATCGCCTGGTGTTGCGCGATATCTCCGCCCGTTTGACGCTGGCCGGCGCGCGGGTGGTGACGCTGAATCCGCCGCGCCGCGGTAAACGCAAGCCGGAGTATCTGCAGTGGCTTTACACGCTAGCGGCAGCGCAGGGCGACGATGCGCAGGCGTTGGATATTCATTTGCAGCGCGATGCGGTGCGTCTTGACGAGTTTGCCTGGGCACGGCAGCTGAGCGCCGACGGCCTGACGGCATTAATTAACCGTCCGGACTACCTGCAGGCCGGGAATAGCCTGCTTAGTGCGCCGCTGGCCGCTCGCTGGCAGAAAAAACTGCTCGACGCGCTGGCCCGTTATCACGACCAGCATCGCGATGAGCCGGGGCCGGGGCGTGAACGTCTGCGGCGGATTGCGCTGCCGATGGAAGATGAAGCGCTGGTGCTGTTATTGATTGAACAGATGCGCAGCAGCGGCGTCATTCAAAGCCATCACGGCTGGCTGCACCTGCCGGAACATAAAGCCGGGTTTACCGATGAGCAGCAGGCCATCTGGCAGCGTGCGGAATCGCTCTTCGCCGATGAGCCATGGTGGGTGCGCGATCTGGCGCGCGATCTGAACGTCGAAGAGTCGTTGATGCGCGCGGTGCTGCGCCAGGCGGCGCAGCAGGGGATGATTACGGCGATCGTGAAAGATCGTTATTATCGCAACGATCGGATTGTTGAATTTGCGCAATTGATCCGCCGCCTGGATCTGCAGCGTGGTTCCACCTGCGCGGCGGATTTTCGCGATACGCTGAATATTGGCCGTAAACTGGCGATTCAAATTCTCGAATATTTCGACCGCATTGGCTTTACCCGCCGTCGGGGCAATGATCATCTACTTCGCGATGCGCTGTTATTCCCTGAAAATAAAAACGGCGAATAATCACGCAAATGAAAAATTAAGCCGGTAATGTTTAACAGTACGTTAAAAATGAAAATATTAACGTACTGTTTTTAATCAAATTTCTTGCCAGAAATGGCGTTCAGGTCATGTTTTTTATTTCGACATCCTCGTACCCTTCCATGATATTCACCTAAATGAAGGAATCATCATGGCTGCATCGACTTTTTATATTCCGCCAGTAAACGTTATTGGCGCTGGTTCTGTTACTGAAGCGATGAATACTATCCAGCAATACGGATATCGTCGGGCATTAATTGTCACCGACGCGATGCTGAATAAATTAGGTATGGCGGGTGAAGTACAAAAGGCGTTACAGGAGCGGGATATTTTCAGCGTGGTGTATGACGGCGTGCACCCGAACCCGACGACTCTGAACGTCGAAAGCGGTCTGGCGCTGCTGAAAGAGAATAACTGCGACTGCGTGATTTCCCTGGGTGGCGGTTCCCCGCACGATTGCGCGAAAGGTATCGCGCTGGTCGCGGCAAATGGCGGCAACATCCGTGACTATGAAGGGGTGGACCGTTCGGCAAAACCGCAATTGCCGATGATCGCTATCAATACCACCGCCGGTACGGCTTCCGAAATGACCCGCTTCTGCATCATTACCGATGTCGATCGCCACATCAAAATGGCGATTGTCGATAAGCACGTGACGCCGGTTCTGTCGGTTAACGACTCCTCGCTGATGATGGGGATGCCGAAATCGCTGACCGCCGCCACCGGTATGGACGCGCTGACTCACGCTATCGAAGCCTATGTTTCTATCGCGGCGACGCCGATCACCGATGCCTGCGCGTTGAAAGCGATGACCATGATTTCGCAGAATTTAACTCACGCAGTGGAAGATGGCGGCAATGAACAGGCGCGTGAAGCGATGGCCTATGCGCAGTTCCTTGCCGGTATGGCCTTCAACAACGCGTCGCTGGGCTACGTCCACGCAATGGCGCACCAGCTGGGCGGCTTCTACGATCTGCCGCACGGCGTCTGCAACGCCGTACTGCTGCCGTTTGTGCAGGAGTACAACTGCAGCGTCGCCGCCGCGCGTCTGCGTGACTGCGCGCAGGCAATGGGCGTGAACGTTGCCGGGCTGAACGATAAGCAGGGCGCGGAAGCCTGCATCGCGGCCATCCGCGAGCTGGCGCGTAAAGTCGGCATCCCGGCCGGTCTGCGCGATCTGAACGTTAAAGAAGAGGATATCCCGCTGCTGGCCAGCAACGCGCTGAAAGATGCCTGCGGTTTAACCAATCCGATTCAGGCGACCCACGAAGAGATTATGGCGATTTTCCGCGCCGCGATGTAATCCTAAAAACTCCCCGGCGGCGATACGCCGCCGGGTGAAGCGCCATTCCCCCCGGTTTTACCCAAATTTGATGTCGCATTTGCCTAAAACGTTGCTGATTCCATTCAGGATCAAAGCGCGTAGCGGGGCTTTTCTGGCACGCTGCGTTTTTATCCCGAATGGAGTTGAGGATGAACCGGTTTATTATCGCCGATGCGCAAAAGTGTATCGGCTGTCGAACCTGCGAGGTGGCCTGCGTGGTATCGCATCAGCAGGATCAAGATTGTTCTACCGTTTCTGCAAGACGCTTTACGCCGCGGATTCGGGTGGTTAAGAGCGATGAGCTATCAACGGCGACGCTGTGCCGTCAGTGCGAGGATGCGCCCTGCGCGAACGTCTGCCCGGAAGGGGCAATACGCCATGAAGGCGACGTCTGGCGAGTCGAGCAACGGCTGTGCATTGGTTGTAAAAGCTGTATGGTGGCGTGCCCTTATGGGGCGATGACGGTGATGTTGACTGACGAAGGCGTGCAGGCGCTGAAGTGCGACCTGTGCGCGCACCGGCAAACGGGGCCGGCGTGCGTAGCGGCCTGCCCGACTCAGGCGCTGCGCTGTATTGAGCCCGCCGAGCTGGAAAGATTAAGCGCCGAGCGCCGCCGTTGGGCGGCGCAGGCAATGTAATCGGATGTTCCCGGTCAGTCATGGCCGGGAAACACCATCAGGCGTCTTGCTCCTGCCAGGCGCGCTCAATCTCTTCGGCAAGAATTTTCACTCCCGCCTCGATTTTCTCCGGGTCCGGCACGTAGTTCATGCGCATGCACTGATGCGTATGCGGCCACGGCTTGTCCAGCCCCGGGAAGAAGTAATCGCCCGGCACCATCAGCACACCGCGTTGTTTCAGGCGCTGATACAGCAGCTCGGTGGAGATCGGCAGATCCTTAAACCACAGCCAGAGGAAAATCGCCCCTTCCGGTTTATGAATCAGGCAGCGTTCTTCCGGTAAATAGCGGCGAATGGTAGCGATAGTTTCCTGAACACGCTGATAATAGAACGGTTTAATCACCGTCTCCGACAGACGCAGCAGGTCTTTACGCTTAATCATTTCGCACATCATTGCCGGGCCAATGCCGCCCGGAGCGAGGCTGATAATGCCGTTCATATTGCTGATGGCGGTAATGATTTTCTCGTTGGCGATGATAATGCCGCAGCGCGTGCCCGGCAGGCCGAGCTTGGATAAGCTCATGCACAGCACGATGTTCGGATTCCACAGCGGGCGCGCTTCGCTAAAAATAATACCCGGGAAAGGCACGCCATAGGCGTTATCAATAACCAGCGGGACGCCGTGCTGATTGGCGAGGGCATCCAGCTTAATAAGCTCTTCGTCGGTAATGACGTTGCCGGTCGGGTTGGTTGGCCGGGAGACGCAGATCATCCCCGTCTCTTCGGTGATCTGCAGATGTTCGAAGTCCACGTGATACTTAAACTGGCCTTCCGGCAGCAGCTCAATGTTGGGACGGGTGGCGACAAACAGATCCTCTTCCAGCCCGGAATCGGCGTAGCCGATATATTCTGGCGTCAGCGGGAACAGCACTTTGCGGGTGGTGCCGTCGGCACGGCGGCCGGCAAACAGGTTAAATAAGTAGAAAAACGCGCTCTGACTGCCATTTGTTAGAGCAATATTCTGTGGTTCGATCTCCCAACCTAATTCTTCACGCAGCATTTGCGCAAGCAGGGTCAGAAGCTCGCTTTTCCCTTGCGGACCATCATAATTGCAAAGCGCATCAAGGGCTTTGCCGTTATCCAGCATATCGGCCAGCAGGCTATTGAAGTATTCATTCATCTCCGGGATTTGCGCGGGGTTGCCGCCGCCCAGCATGATAGCGCCCGGTGTGCGCAGGCCGTCATTGAGGTCTTCCATTAGGCGGGTGATGCCTGAATGACGGGTGAATTTGTCGCCGAAAAGTGAAAATGTCATCGCGGATATTCTGTTGGTCTTCTGGAAAGGGAATTACCATAACGCCAGCGTCAACGCGGTGCAAATCGGCACAGGGGGGAGCGATTTAATTTTTGTTCTGCTAATAGGGTTAATTTTAGTAATTTGTGCTGAAAAGGCTCCCGCCAACGGCAAGGAGCCCGGTAAGCGTCTGCTATTGCTGTCCGGCCCAGACAACCATCACTTTATCAGCGCTGCTTTCACGCACGAAACCATAGCCCTGCTCTAGCGTCAGCGTCTGTTGTTTACCCATACCAATGGCCGGATGGCGGGCGCGGAATTGGGCGATTTTTTGCCAGTGTGCGACGTTACCGGCCGCGTTGCCGGCAACATCCTGCCAGTTCATATCGGAGCGGGTACCCTGCAGCGGGTCGGAGCCCGTGGGGCCGAACGGGCGCGAAGATTCATCGCCATAGAAGAGTTGTACGGCGCCTGGCGCGAGTAATAACAGTTCCGCCGCCCGGCTGCCGCCTTCGCGGAACAGGCGGGTATCGTGCGAGGAGAGATAGCTCAGCACGTTGAAACCCTGCAGCTTGTCCGCCATCTGCTGCCAGGTGGCGTCCATGTCTGCCAGACAGTCCACCGCTTTCGCCGCTTGATCCTGATAATCGAAATTAATCATCGCGTCGAAGCCGTGGCGATAGTAGTCGCTTTGCATTACGCCGTGACCCCAGGCCTCGCCGGTCATCCAGAATGGCGCATCATCCAGCGCTTTCTGCGGATTCGCTTTTTTCCATTCCGCCAGCGCGGCCGTGGCCTGCGTTTTGAGCTGCTGCCAGGCGTCCGGTTCGACGTGTTTCGCGGTATCGACGCGGAAACCGTCAATCCCGTAGTCGCGTACCCATTGGCTAAGCCAATGGGTCAGATAGTCCCGTGGCGTGTAGCCGGCTATCTCTTTGGCGGCGGTATCTGGTTTGTGACGATAGAAATTTGGCAGGCCAGAAGGGATCGTCGATTCGGTTTTCAGGTCCGGCAGGAACGCCAGCGACATGGTGAAATCGTCGAAACCCGGATTGTCGTAGTCGCCGATATCGGTGCGGATCCATTTTTTCCCCCACCATTGTTCCCAGCCTGCTT
This sequence comes from Klebsiella sp. CN_Kp097, assembly GCF_040064495.1. Lineage (NCBI taxonomy): Bacteria > Pseudomonadati > Pseudomonadota > Gammaproteobacteria > Enterobacterales > Enterobacteriaceae > Klebsiella > Klebsiella sp. CN_Kp097. The sequence goes on from NZ_JBEAIL010000006.1 coordinate 106,061, forward strand.
TATCGCTGAAGTTGATGTAATCATTGAAGCTGTGCCAACTTTGCCCCGACGCCGGTTTCCAGTCGGTCCAGCGCTCGCCAAGCGTTTTTTTCAGTTCATCGCCTTTCAGATACAGCGAGCCGAAGTGAAATTCCTGCATATCGGCGAGCGTGGCGTAACCGGCGTGATTCATGACGATATCAAACAGCACGCGTATACCGCGCCGATGGGCCTCATCAACCAGTTGTCGAAGGTCGGCTTCGTCGCCCATGTTGGCGTCAAGACGGGTCCAGTCCTGGGTGTAGTAACCGTGATAGGCGTAGTGGGGAAAGTCGCCTTTGGTGCCGCCGCCGACCCAGCCGTGAATTTGCTCCAGCGGTGAACTTATCCATAGCGCGTTGACGCCAAGCTGTTGAAGATAATCCAGCTTGCTGGTCAGCCCTTGTAAATCGCCGCCGTGGAAGGTGCCTATCTCCTGCATACCGTCTTTATGGCGCCCGTAGCTGTTGTCGTTGGCCGGATTGCCGTTGACGAAGCGATCGGTCAGGACAAAATAGATCGTGGCGTTGTGCCAGTTAAACGGCGCGCTGGCGACGCTATTCGCTTGTTCAAGCAGCAGGAGCCCATTACTACCAGCGGCGGGCCGCAGCGTGATTTTGCCCGCTTTCACCGTGGCGATATTACCGCTATAAAAATCGCGGACCTGGCTTCCTTCAGCGAACGTTTGGCCGACGTCGAGCGTCAGCGGTTTACCATCCCATTTGGGACACTGGCGCAGCAGCGGCTGCGTACTGGTAGTGTGCTGTTCCGCCAGCGACAGCATCAGCGTTGGCGTACCGGAGCGGGTATCGACTTCCAGCGTATAGCGCCCGTCACGGAACACGCGCCACTGCGGCGGAGTATCCCGGCAGGGTTCCAGCGACAGCATCTGATTGAGTTTTATCGCCCCCGCCGGCTGCCAGCACTGTTGGTCAAAACTTATCCGCAAAGGGCGGGTACCCTTCGTCACCTCATTTTGCGTCGTGAAACGGCCTGCATCCTGTTCAGTGAAGGCGGGGAAGTCAGCGGTTGTCCAGGCGGCAAAGGCCATCCCGGGCAGCAGTAGCGAGGCAAGCGCAGCGAGTTTCATGCTGGAGTCCTGTTAGTGGTTTTTATCACAGTGTGTCTGCGCGCCATAAGGTTGAAATCATCCCGCCGGTAATTTTGCGGGGAGGATGAAAAGGGGTGAGTGATTTAGCTCAAAAAATGAGCTATAAATGAGACGGAGATAGCATTTCTGCGCATTCGCGACGGTGCAGAAACCGATTTCAGGTGACAGCAATTCGGAATTGGACTATTTCTCTTGATGCTCTCTCTGGGTATTTTTGATACTATTCGCGATTCAACTATCGATTTTTTGCGAAAAACAAGGTGTTGGAATGAGTAAATCCGACCAGGAGACCTAATGATATCGATTCCCATGCGACGATATGGGGCTGCGATACTCATGTTACTTACCTGTATATTTTCAGGTAGTGTGTTGGCAACAACGCACACAGCAACAAAGAGTCATAAAGCCTCAGTAGTTAAGAAAGTAAAGAAGCCCAGTAGTATCAAGGTTAGCAGTAAACAAGAGTATTCTCGCAATAGTGTAAAGAGCAGTTCACTTCCTGATTTGCGAAAATACCCTTCCGGGACACCAAGGAAAAAAGCGTTTCTCCGGACGGTTATGCCTTACATTACAAAGCAAAATCAAGCGATCACGGCAGATCGTAACTGGCTTGTCTCTAAGCAATACGACGGCCGTTGGTCGCCGAGCGAGCAGGCGCGTCTGAAAGATATCGCCTCACGTTATAAAGTGAAGTGGTCTGGCAATACTCGCCGTATACCATGGAACTCGCTGCTTGAGCGCGTCGACATTATTCCAAACAGCATGGTGGCGACCATGGCGGCGGCGGAAAGCGGTTGGGGCACCTCGAAGCTGGCGCGCGTGAACAACAACCTGTTTGGTATGAAGTGCGGCGGCGGCAATTGTCGCGGTGCGATGAAAGGCTACTCCCAGTTTGAATCGGTCGAGCAGTCGGTTCAGGCTTACGTGAGAAACCTTAACACGCATCCGGCTTATTCATCCTTCCGTAAGTCTCGCGCACAGCTGCGTAAGACGGACCAGGAAGTGACTGCCAGCGCGATGATCCACAAGTTGAAGGGGTACTCGACGAAAGGGTCGAGCTATAACAACTATCTCTTCGCTATGTATCAGGACAATCAGCGCTTAATTGCCGCTCATATGTAATCATCAATGCCCGGTGCGTAAGCCCGGGCATTTTTCTTTTCTGCTACATCATCACTTCACTGTGCCGATCGCGGTATTCTTTCGGCGTCACGTCGTACTCTTTCTTAAACACTGAATAGAAATACTGCAGCGACGGATAACCGCACATCTGCGAAATTTCGTTTATCGATAGCGTGGTGGAGACCAGCAGGCTGCGCGCTTTTTCCAGCTTTTCGCTGTGGATCACCGTGTGGATGGTCTCGCCGACCTCTTCTTTAAAGCGTTTTTCCAGATTAGAGCGAGAGATGCCGACGGCGTCGAGCACCTGCTCAACCTTGATGCCTTTGCAGGCGTGATTGCGGATATAATGCATCGCCTGAATCACCGCAGGGTCAGTGAGCGAGCGATAATCGGTGGAGCGCCGCTCAATGACGCGCATCGGCGGCACCAGCAGCCGCTGTAGCGGTAGCGCTTCGTTTTCCAGTAATCGATGCAGAAGTTTCGCCGCCTGGTAGCCCATCTGTCGGGTACCCTGCGCCACGGAAGAGAGCGCGACGCGGGAGAGATAGCGGGTCAGTTCTTCGTTATCGATGCCAATGACGCACAGTTTTTCCGGCACCGGAATATGCAGCAGCTCACAGGCCTGCAGAATGTGACGGGCGCGGGCATCGGTCACGGCGATAATACCGGTTTGCGGCGGCAGCGTTTGCAGCCAGTCGGCAAGCCGATTTTGCGCATGCTGCCAGTTTTCCGGCGCGGTCTCCAGCCCCTGATAGACCACGCCACGGTATTTCTCTTTGGCGACTAGCTGGCAGAAGGCGTGTTCGCGCTCCCTCGCCCAGCGCTTGCCGCTGGATGTCGGTAGCCCGTAAAAAGCGAAACGGTTCACGCCTTTTTCTTTCAGATGCAGGAATGCGCTTTCGACCAGCGCGGCATTATCGGTGGCGATATAGTGAACAGGCGGATAGCATTCTGGCTGGTGATAGGAGCCGCCGACGCCGATAATTGGCACTTTGACATCCGCCAGCAGTTTTTCTATCTCCGGGTCGTCGTAATCGGCGATAACGCCATCGCCCAACCACTCTTTGATGTTTTCGATACGTGCGCGAAAATCTTCTTCGATAAAGATATCCCATTCCAGCTGCGATGCCTGCAGATATTCGCCAACGCCTTCAACCACCTGACGGTCATAGGCTTTGTTGGCGTTGAATAACAGCGTAATGCGGTGACGCTTTTCAAACATAGATGATATTCCTGCTCTTACCCCGGTCATACAATACCGGCTAATGCCCGAATTATTTCAAGCGCCTTTTGGCGAAGTTTGGCGGTGGCGCAAGTTATTCGGGCATTTTTCATAGTGATACCGTTATGTTCTCCGCTTGGTAGCCGAATCCATCCAGACCGCCAACAGTAAAATGGCGCCTTTGACGATGTATTGCCAGAAGGTGGCGACGTCCATCATGCTCATGCCATTATCCAGCGCCGACATAATAAACGCCCCCATTACGGCCCCTGCCACGCTGCCGATACCGCCCGCCAGGCTGGTGCCGCCAATCACGCAGGCGGCGATGGCGTCCAGTTCGGCGATATTGCCGGCGGAAGGCGAACCCGCTCCCAGTCGCGAACTGAGGATCAACCCGGCGATGGCGACCATCAGGCCGTTAATAGCGAAGACTGCCAGCTTGGTGCGCTCGACGTTAATCCCGGAGAGGCGGGCCGCTTCCAGATTGCCGCCAATGGCATAGATACGACGGCCAAAAGCGGTGCGGGTCGCCATAAACATGCCCGCCAGCAGCAGGGCGGCGAGTATGAGCACCGGCGTCGGCACGCCGCGATAATCATTGAGCAACCAGATAGCGCCCAGCACGATAACTGCGATGATGGTCTGACGGCCAACGGCGCCGCCAGAACTGGTGGTCGCCAGCCCTAACGCCTGTCGGCGCATCCGCCCGCGCCATTGCCAGATGATAAAGGCCGCCATGCCAATAACGCCGATACCAAAGCCGATGCCGTCCGGTAAATAACTTTGGCCGATTTGCGACATCGCCGGCGTGGTGGGCGAGACGGTGGTACCGTTGGTAATACCGATTAAAATTCCGCGAAACGCCAGCATCCCGGCAAGGGTAACAATGAAAGAGGGCACCTTGCGATAGGCGACCCACCATCCGTTCCACGCGCCGAGCAGCAGCCCCATGACCAACGTAACGAGGATGGTGAGCGGCAGCGGCCAGCCGAGCCAGACGTCGAAAATCGCCGCCGCGCCGCCGAGCAGCCCCATCATCGAGCCGACGGACAGATCGATTTCCGCCGAAATGATCACGAACACCATGCCGACGGCGAGGATGCCGGTGATGGCGGTTTGCCGCAGGAGGTTGGAGATATTACGCGCGCTCAGATAGGCGCCGTCGGTAACCCAGGTAAAGAACAGCATAATGGCGATAATCGCGGCGATCATCACGAAAACCTGGAGATTGAGCCCTTTCAGCGCCGGAAAAGCGGCAGGGGCGGATGGCGTAAGTTTGATTTCAGACGACGTGTTTTTCGACATGGCGTTCGCTCCTCAGTGCGGCTTCCATCACCTGTTCCTGGGTCAGACCTTGGTTATGCAAATCGGCCTTAAGCTTGCCTTCGTGCATCACCAGTACCCTATCGCTCAGCCCGAGCACTTCAGGCAGTTCGGATGAGATCACGATGACGGCGATGCCTTGCTGCACCAGTTGATTGATAAGCTTGTAGATTTCGTATTTCGCACCGATATCGATGCCGCGGGTTGGTTCATCGAGGATTAAAATGCGCGGATTGAGCAGCAGGCAGCGGGCCAGAATCGCCTTTTGTTGATTGCCGCCGCTCAGGCGGCCAATCGCCAGATCCGGCGATGACGTTTTGATTTTCAGCCGCTGAATCGACTGCTGAATGCAGTGCTGCTCTGCGGCGTCGTCGAGGCTGCTTGCCGGACCGGTGAACTGGTTTAATGCCGCGAGAGTGATGTTCTTGCCGACAGCCATCACCGGCACGATGCCGTCTTTTTTGCGGTCTTCCGGCACCATGGCGATGCCATGGGCAATTGCCTGTTGGCAGTTGTTAATCGTCACCGGCTGTCCGTCGATAAAGATGCTTCCCTGCCAGCGCCCCGGCCAGACGCCAAACAGACATTGCACCGCCTCGGTGCGCCCGGCGCCGACTAACCCGGCGATGCCAAGGATTTCGCCGCGGCGGAGGGAAAACGACACGTCGTTGACGCGCTTGATATGACGGTTAACCGGGTGCCAGGCGGTGAGATGCTCGACCCGCAAGATCTCATCGCCATGACTATGTGGTTCATTTGGGTACAGCGCCGTGAGCTCGCGCCCGACCATCATAGTGATGATGTCATCTTCATTCATCCCGCTGGCGTCGCGGGTGCCAATATGCTGACCGTCACGTATTACGCAGATAGTGTCGGAGATGGCTTTAACTTCATTGAGCTTGTGCGAAATATAAATACAGGCGATGCCGTGGTTTTGCAGATCGCGAATAATCGCCAGCAGCGTCGCGGTTTCTTGTTCGGTTAATGATGCCGTGGGTTCATCGAGGATCAGCAAACGTACCTGTTTATTTAGCGCCTTGGCAATCTCGACCAGCTGCTGCTGGCCCAGGCCTAAATCGCCAACGCGGGTATCGGGCGAGATCGATAAATTCACCTGCGCCAATAGCTTCTGGCAGCGCAGGGTCATGGTTTCGTAATCCAGCAGGCCATGGCGTGAGATCTCGGCGCCGAGAAAGATATTTTCCAGCACCGTGAGATGCTTCACCAACGCCAGCTCCTGGTGAATAATGGCGATACCTTTACGCTCGGTATCGCGAATATGATTCGCCTGTAACGTCTCACCAGCGAAAATAATTTCACCTTCGTAGCTGCCGTGCGGATAGATCCCGCACAGCACTTTCATCAGCGTTGATTTCCCCGAACCATTTTCACCGCATAACGACACCACTTCCCCGGCATTCAGCCGCAGGCTGACGTTATCCACGGCCTTAACCGCGCCGAAGGCTTTGGTGATGTTCTTCATTTCGAGTAACCAGGACATAGAGACTCCGCAAAAGCGATATCCGGCAGGACGAAAATGACGCCCCGAGGCGGGGCGTCAGCCATTACAGTTCACTCTTTTTGTGGAAACCGTCTTTAATCACCGTGGCGTCAATATTCTCTTTATTGACTTCAATTGGCGTTAACAGGCGCGAGGGGACATCTTTTAAGCCGTTATTCAACGTGGCGTCAGCCTTGGGTTGCTGGTCATTGCCTAATTCAACGGCGATTTCGGCAGCGCTAGTGGCAAGCGTGGTAATCGGTTTATAAACGGTCATTGTCTGGGTGCCGGAAATAATACGTTTCACGCCAGCCAGATCGGCATCCTGCCCGGAAATGGCGACTTTACCCGCCAGCCCCTGGGCGCTTAGCGCCTGGATAGCGCCACCGGCGGTCGCATCATTGGAAGCCACTACCGCGTCAATTTTGTTGTTATTCGCCGTCAGCGCGTTTTCCATGATTTTTAACGCATTTTCCGGCAGCCAGCCGTCGACCCACTGATCGCCGACGATCTTAATTTTGCCCTCATCGACATAAGGTTTGAGCACCTTCATCTGGCCGGCGCGGAACAGTTTGGCGTTATTATCCACCGGCGAGCCGCCCATCAGGAAATAATTACCCTGCGGCACTTTGTCAACCAGGCTTTGGGCCTGCATTTCACCGACTTTTTCATTGTCGAAAGAAATATAAAAATCGATGTCAGCATTATTAATCATGCGATCGTAGGCGAGGACTTTAATTCCCTCCTGCTTCGCTTCTTTAATAACGTTACTGAGCACCTGGCCGTTGTAAGGAATAATTACTAAAACATCGACGCCGCGATTGATCATATTTTCAATTTGCGACATTTGCGTTTCTTCGTTGCCATTGGCGGATTGCACAAATACTTTGGCACCTAATGATTCCGCTTTATTGACGAAAATATCGCGATCTTTTTGCCAGCGTTCCAGACGAAGGTCGTCGATGGCCATCCCAATCTTAACTTCTTTAGCCATGCCCGCCATGCTGGCGAGAAGGAGCGATGAGGCGCAGAGCGTAAGGCAAAGGTTCTTTATCTTCATAATAACGATACCTTTTCAAAGGGTAGGTAAGGCGTACAGGAATAAACTTCAGGTTGCAGATACGTTGCAGATTCTTAACGGGGAAGCGAGGGCTGGCAATTACCTGTTCTTATTTTCGCATTATGAAATTTAGTTTGTTTTGTAATTTATGACCGCGATCGTATTTTATTCAAGAGTATGCAGGTTATTTCATTTTACATCCATCATAGGATTCCATAAATGATGTGGAGAGGAATTATTTTTGCGAGCTGGCGCACGTTTGTGGATTCTCTCAATGGCGGTGTGAAATAACGTAATTGAGGAAGGCGAAAGTGGAATTCTATATTGACGTATAACTTGTTACTCGCCGCACCCCTGAATATGGAGTTCTCTATGCAGACCTATTTCGATCAACTCGATCGCGTTCGTTATGAAGGCCCTAAATCGACTAACCCACTGGCTTTCCGTCACTACAATCCGGATGAATTAGTACTGGGTAAACGCATGGAAGACCACCTGCGTTTCGCTGCCTGCTACTGGCACACTTTCTGCTGGAATGGCGCGGATATGTTTGGCGTGGGGTCCTTTGATCGTCCATGGCAGCAGCCGGGCGAAGCGCTGGAAATGGCGAAACGTAAAGCCGAAGTGGCATTTGAGTTTTTCCATAAGTTGAATGTGCCGTATTACTGCTTCCATGATGTCGACGTTTCTCCGGAAGGCGCTTCGCTGAAAGAGTACAGCAACAACTTCGCGCAGATGGTGGACGTACTGGCGGAAAAACAGCAGCAGAGCGGCGTTAAACTGCTGTGGGGGACGGCAAACTGCTTTACCAACCCGCGTTATGGCGCAGGGGCGGCGACGAACCCCGATCCGGAAGTCTTTAGTTGGGCGGCGACTCAGGTGGTCACCGCAATGAATGCGACCCACAAGTTGGGCGGTGAAAACTACGTTCTGTGGGGCGGTCGCGAAGGCTACGAAACCCTGCTTAATACCGATCTGCGCCAGGAGCGCGAGCAGATTGGCCGCTTTATGCAACTAGTGGTTGAACACAAACACAAAATTGGTTTCCAGGGCACCCTGCTGATCGAGCCGAAGCCGCAGGAGCCGACCAAGCACCAATATGATTATGATGCCTCCACGGTTTACGGGTTCCTGAAACAGTTTGGTCTGGAAAAAGAGATTAAACTGAATATTGAAGCCAACCACGCCACCCTTGCCGGCCACTCTTTCCACCACGAGATCGCCACGGCTATTGCGCTGGGCCTGTTCGGTTCGGTGGACGCGAACCGCGGCGATGCGCAGCTGGGCTGGGATACCGACCAGTTCCCGAACAGCGTAGAAGAGAACGCCCTGGTGATGTATGAGATCCTCAAGGCGGGTGGCTTCACCACCGGCGGCCTGAACTTTGATGCTAAAGTTCGTCGCCAGAGCACCGACAAATACGATCTGTTCTACGGCCATATCGGCGCGATGGACACTATGGCGCTGTCGCTGAAAGTCGCGGCGCGCATGATTGAAGACGGCGAGCTGGATAAACGCGTGGCGAAACGCTACGCCGGCTGGAACGGTGAATTGGGCCAGCAGATCCTCACAGGCCAGATGACCCTGACCGACATCGCGCACTATGCGACTCAGCATAACCTGGCGCCGCAGCATCACAGCGGGCATCAGGAACTGCTGGAAAACCTGGTAAACCATTATCTGTTCGATAAGTAATGCCGACAAAAGTGCCCGCTAAAACCGGGCACTGGCTGTAAACCATTTGTGCTGCGCCACGCTTTGCCGTGGCGTTCGCGTTAAGGAGACGCTGCATGTATATCGGGATTGATTTAGGGACCTCGGGCGTAAAAGCCATTCTGCTCAATGAACAGGGCGACGTACTGGCGACGCATACCGAAAAACTGACCGTCTCGCGCCCGCATCCGCTCTGGTCCGAACAAGATCCCGAACAGTGGTGGCAGGCGACGAATACCGCGATGCAAGCGCTGGGCGCGCAACACTCCCTGCGCGAGGTAAAAGCTTTAGGCATCGCCGGGCAGATGCATGGCGCCACGCTGCTTGATAAACAGCAGCGGGTCCTGCGTCCGGCGATTTTGTGGAATGACGGCCGCTGCGGCGAAGAGTGCATGCTGCTGGAAGAAAAAGTCGGCACTTCGCGGCAAATCACCGGCAACCTGATGATGCCGGGTTTTACGGCGCCGAAGCTGCTGTGGGTACAGCGTCACGAAGCCGAAATCTTTAAACAGGTCGATAAGGTCCTGTTGCCGAAGGATTACCTGCGGCTGCGCATGAGCGGTGAGTACGCCAGCGATATGTCCGACGCCGCCGGCACGATGTGGATGAACGTCGCGCGTCGTGACTGGAGCGATGAAATGCTCGCCGCCTGCGGGCTCAGCCGCGACAATATGCCGGCCCTCTTTGAAGGCTGCGAGGTGACCGGCCAACTCCGCGCAGAGGTCGCTCAGGCGTGGAATATGCCGCGGGCGCTGGTGGTAGCGGGCGGCGGCGATAACGCGGCAGGCGCTGTCGGCGTTGGCATGGCCGATGCGGGGCAGGCGATGTTATCGCTGGGGACCTCCGGCGTCTATTTCGCCGTCAGCGATGGTTTTCTGAGTAAACCGGAAAGCGCGGTGCATAGTTTCTGCCACGCGCTGCCGGGCCGCTGGCACCTGATGTCGGTGATGCTCAGCGCCGCGTCTTGTCTGGATTGGGCGGCGAAGCTGACCGGCCTTGGCAGCGTACCGGCGCTGATCGCCGCGGCGCAGTCGGCGGATGACAATGCCGACCCGGTGTGGTTCTTGCCTTATCTTTCCGGCGAGCGTACGCCGCACAACAATCCGCAGGCTAAAGGCGTGTTCTTCGGCCTTACCCATCAACATGGTCCCGCCGAGCTGGCGCGGGCGGTGCTTGAGGGGGTGGGTTACGCGCTGGCCGACGGCATGGATGTTGTGCACTCCTGCGGTGTGAAGCCAGACAGCGTCACCCTTATCGGCGGCGGCGCGCGCAGCGCATACTGGCGGCAAATGCTCGCCGATATCAGCGGACAGCAGCTGGATTTCCGCACCGGCGGCGATGTCGGCCCGGCGTTAGGTGCGGCAAGATTGGCGCAGCTGGGCGTACATCACGATGCGGCTTTTTCTGACCTCCTGCCGCAGCTGCCGCTGGAGCAGGCGCATCTGCCGGATGCTCAACGGTTTGCCCGTTATGCGCCGCGTCGTGAAACGTTCCGCCAGATTTATCAGCAGCTTAAGCCGCTGATGTCATAAGTTGTTCTCGCCTCATCTATTGGGGCGAATTCCCTTCCTGAATGATTCGCTTTGCATTGATTTAATTCGCATATTTATTTATTCCGAATTGTTGATTCCAACTTGCTGAAACCGCCGCAACCGGCGATTCCCCGGTCATAATGAGGGTTACCATGGCCAGGGAGGCGCAATGAAATTAAAACGTACGACGGCAAGATTAATCATGCTGCTGGGCTCGCTGGTTTACCTCATCGGCATCTGGCGAACGTGCCCGCTGTTCAGCGGTAAAGGCTATTTTCTTGGCGTGCTGGTGATGGGGATGTTTGCTGTCCTCACCCATCAACGAACGGAGCAGGAAGCGCAGCGAGATGATGATTTTATCTCCCTGTGCCGGCTGGTTCTGTTGCTATCGGCAGGATTGCTGCTGGTCGGTGCCTGGTTTGTTCCGGCGCCGTGGCGCGAAAAAAGTATTTACGTGATGGCATGGTTTGTCTGTATGTACGGTGCGTCAGCAACGTCTTATCCCGCTAAAGTCGCGGATAAAGCGCGCAATAACTCAGTGGAATAAACTGTCAACCGACGGTGAAGAGAGGTCGTCGGCAATGGAAACAAAAGCGACGACCTATTCACCCGCGTTTCATCTGATCTCATGGATTGCGCTGATTGGCGATTTTCAGCTCACCAACCGACGGCGATCAATTCGCTGAACCAGCGTAGACAGCGCCAGGCTACCCAACAGCGCGGCGGCGAAAATCCACACAATATCCAGCAAGGGCCAGCGGCTTAGCTCAAGGCCGCTGGCGCGCAGAGCGTGAATAAACAATGCGTGAAAGCCATAAATGCCTAATGAATGTCTGGAGATTAACGCGATACCCGGGAGCTCACGGCTATTGAGGATGTTTTTGCCCAGGGTGAATAACGAGATTGCACAGATAAACACAGCCGGCCCGCAATACAGATACCAGGTATCGCCAAAATCGCCTCGCCATTGCAGTTCATGCAGCGTGCCGCGTGAAATGACCCACACCGCGGCGGTAAACAGCAGCGCGCACAGCAGGGTCAGTCCTCTTCTGTCGGTGTTCATGGCGCCGATCGCCCGGCCCAGTATCCCGTACAGTACGTAGTAAAAGGTATCGCCGTTGATATAGAGGTTTATCGGTAGCCATTCAATGCCGCCCGCCTTGATGCTTACCATATTGGGGTTGGCGATGAGGCCAATCACCAGCATCAGCGCCAGCAGCATTTTGCCGCTGACCTGCTTCACCTGAATCAGCGGCGAGAGCAGATAAATCACCACAATGGCAAAGAAAAACCACAGGTGATAAAACACCGGCTTCTGCAGTAAATTTTTTAATGACAGCTCAACGTTGATGTGGGTAAACAGGGTGATATAGAGCAGCGCCAGCACGCTATAGAACAGAATACACAGCGCGATGCGCAGATAATGGCGGGGCTGGGCGCTGCGTTCGCCAAAAAACAGATATCCTGAAATCATGAAAAAAAGCGGGACGCTGACCCGTGATGCCGAGTTAAGCAGATTCGCGATATCCCATTCGAACAAGCTGATGCTATGAGGATGGGTAATGTACCAGGTGGTACTGTGAATCATTACTACCATCAGGCATGCTATGCCGCGCAAGTTGGTAATCCAGCTTATTTTTTCCTGCATCTGTACCTCATTGGCCCCTGCGTAAAAAGAGTCTGACTCTCGTCGTTTGTCGTCATCACAATGGAATATTCTGAGTTTTTCGCCACACTCTTGTAGAGCATCAGTGAGATTCGCAAAATGTTTGGCTAGTTTTACATGGTCTGCACGATAACAATTGGCTAACAAGGCGGTTGAGAAAAATGGTGATGAAATATTTCGTATCTGCCCTGGCGGCGCTGCTGCTGGTCGGCTGCAGCCAGACACCTGCTCAACCCGTTCAAAAAGCGCAAAAAGCACGTATTACGCCGCAAACTACGCTGAATATGGAAAAATTATGCAAGGATCAGGCGGCGTTACGTTACAGCACCGACACCCGTCGCGTCGACGTCAATCATTTCGAGCAGTTCCAGGCAAGCTATGAGCTTTCCGGTCTGACTTCGCGGAATGAACGCTTTGTCTGTTCTTTTGATCCAGACGGCCAGTTTTTACATCTTTCTATGCGCTAAATGCGGCTTAAACGCCGCACGATGGCGCCGCTTTGCTCAAATTTCGCTAAACAAAGGCCGTTTCATACTGTATATCTCGCAGCCAGCGGGTATACTGATCCCTTCCTTTAAATCCACACGTATCCAGCACGAAATAATATGCAAAAGTTTGATACCAGGACCTTCCAGGGCCTGATCCTGACCTTACAGGATTACTGGGCTCGTCAGGGCTGCACCATTGTTCAACCACTGGACATGGAAGTCGGCGCCGGCACATCCCACCCAATGACCTGCTTACGCGCGTTGGGGCCAGAGCCGATGGCGACCGCCTACGTACAGCCTTCTCGTCGCCCGACCGATGGCCGCTATGGCGAAAACCCGAACCGCTTACAGCACTATTACCAGTTCCAGGTGGTGATTAAGCCGTCCCCGGACAACATTCAGGAACTGTATCTCGGATCTCTGAAAGAGCTGGGTATGGATCCGACTATCCACGACATCCGCTTCGTTGAAGATAACTGGGAAAACCCGACTCTGGGCGCCTGGGGATTGGGTTGGGAAGTGTGGCTGAACGGTATGGAAGTAACGCAGTTTACGTACTTTCAGCAGGTTGGCGGGCTGGAGTGTAAACCGGTCACCGGCGAAATTACCTACGGCCTGGAGCGTCTGGCGATGTACATCCAGGGCGTGGACAGCGTATACGATCTGGTCTGGAGCGATGGCCCGCTGGGTAAAACCACTTACGGCGACGTTTTCCACCAGAACGAAGTGGAACAATCCACCTATAACTTTGAATATGCGGACGTAGACTTCCTGTTCACCTGCTTCGAGCAGTACGAGAAAGAAGCGCAGCAACTGCTGGCGCTGGAAACTCCGCTGCCGCTGCCAGCCTACGAGCGTATTCTCAAAGCCGCCCATAGCTTTAACCTGCTGGATGCGCGTAAAGCCATCTCCGTCACCGAGCGTCAGCGCTATATTCTGCGTATCCGCACCCTGACTAAAGCAGTGGCAGAAGCTTACTATGCTTCCCGTGAGGCCCTTGGCTTCCCGATGTGCAACAAAGACAAATAAGAGGCGGCCATGTCTGAGAAAACTTTCCTGGTGGAGATCGGCACCGAAGAGCTGCCACCAAAAGCACTGCGCAGCCTGGCTGAATCCTTCGCTGCCAACTTTACTGCGGAACTGGACAACGCTGGCCTCGCGCACGGCGCCGTCGAATGGTTTGCCGCGCCGCGCCGTCTGGCGCTGAAAGTGGCGAATCTGGCAGCCTCGCAGCCGGATCGTGAAGTCGAAAAACGCGGCCCGGCCATTGCCCAGGCGTTTGACGCTGAAGGTAAACCAAGCAAAGCGGCCGAAGGCTGGGCGCGCGGCTGTGGTATTACCGTCGATCAGGCTGAACGTTTGACCACCGATAAAGGCGAATGGCTGTTGTATCGCGCCCACGTTAAGGGGGAAAGCGCGCAAACGCTGCTGCCGAACATGGTTGCGACCTCGCTGGCTAAGCTGCCGATCCCGAAACTGATGCGCTGGGGCGCTTCTGACGTTCACTTTGTGCGTCCGGTTCACACCGTGACCCTGCTGTTGGGCGATCAGGTTATCCCGGCGACCATTCTGGGTATCGCTTCCGACCGTATCATCCGCGGGCACCGTTTTATGGGCGAGCCGGAATTCACCATCGACAATGCCGACCAGTATCCGCAGATTCTGCTGGAGCGCGGTAAAGTGATGGCCGACTACGCCGAGCGTAAAGCCAAAATCAAAGCGGATGCTGAAGCGGCGGCGCGTAAGATTGGCGGTAACGCTGACCTGAGCGAAAGCCTGCTGGAAGAAGTGACCTCGCTGGTTGAATGGCCGGTAGTGCTGACGGCGAAGTTTGAAGAGAAATTCCTCGCGGTGCCATCCGAAGCGCTGGTTTACACCATGAAGGGCGACCAGAAGTACTTCCCGGTCTATGCAAACGACGGCAAACTGCTGCCGAACTTCATCTTCGTGGCGAATATCGAGTCCAAAGATCCACAGCAGATCATCTCCGGTAACGAGAAGGTCGTTCGTCCGCGTCTGGCCGATGCCGAGTTCTTCTTCAATACCGACCGTAAAAAACGTCTGGAAGATAACCTGCCGCGTCTGGAAACCGTGCTGTTCCAACAGCAGCTGGGTACCCTGCGCGATAAGACCGATCGTATTCAGGCGCTGGCGGGCTGGATTGCCGAACAAATTGGCGCTGACGTTAACCATGCGACCCGCGCGGGCCTGCTGTCCAAGTGCGACCTGATGACCAACATGGTTTTCGAGTTCACCGACACGCAGGGCGTGATGGGGATGCACTACGCGCGCCATGACGGCGAAGCGGAAGATGTTGCGGTCGCGCTGAACGAGCAGTATCAGCCGCGTTTTGCCGGCGATGCGCTGCCGTCTAACCCGGTTGCCTGCGCGGTGGCTATTGCCGACAAGATGGACACTCTGGCGGGTATCTTCGGTATCGGTCAGCATCCGAAAGGCGATAAAGACCCGTTTGCGCTGCGCCGCGCCGCGCTGGGCGTACTGCGTATCATCGTTGAGAAGAACCTGAATCTTGATTTGCAAACGCTGACCGAAGAAGCGGTGCGTCTGTATGGTGAGAAGCTGACTAACGCCAACGTCGTTGATGACGTCATCGACTTCATGCTGGGCCGCTTCCGCGCCTGGTATCAGGACGAAGGCTATGGTGTTGATACTATTCAGGCGGTACTGGCGCGTCGTCCGACCCGCCCGGCGGATTTCGATGCGCGCATGAAGGCTGTGTCGCACTTCCGTACGCTGGAAGAGTCCTCCGCCCTGGCGGCGGCAAACAAGCGCGTATCCAACATCCTGGCGAAATCCGACGAGACCCTGAACGATATCGTTCATGCCTCGGTGCTGAAAGAAGCGGCGGAAATTAAGCTGGCCGGTAATCTGGTGGTGCTGCGTGATAAACTCCAGCCTTACTTCGCCGAAGGCCGTTATCAGGATGCGCTGATTGAGCTGGCTGCGCTGCGCGAGCCGGTTGATGAGTTCTTCGAAAATGTGATGGTTAACGCTGAAGACAAAGATGTCCGCATCAACCGTCTGACGCTGCTGTCCAAACTGCGCGAGCTGTTCCTGCAGGTTGCGGATATTTCACTGCTGCAGTAACTATCTCGAGAAAGGTCAAAAGCCTGCCATCCGGCAGGCTTTTTTTTGCCTTATCGCAATGGTGAAAAAATAATCTTGAAATCCAGGCTCGGGCCTGGCTATCCTATGCCCCGACGAATCCCTCGTCTCACTGGAGCGCACACGACAAATGAACAAACACGACTGATGAATTTCACGCCTTACCTCGCAAACGCTGCGGGTAGGGGAGTATTGATTTCATTCAGGAGTGCTTATGGCTCATTGTGCCCACACCCCCTCTTTTGTTTTACATCAGGTCACCTGTCAGTTCGCGACGGGACAGACGCTTTTTGGCCCGCTGAATTTATCGCTGGAACCGTTGCTTTGCGGCCTTGTCGGGCGAAATGGCGTTGGCAAGACACGCCTGTTGCGTCTGCTGGCGGGCCTCGATTCTCCCTCCTGCGGGCATATCGAACGATCGGCCACCGTTGCCTGGGTGGCGCAGCAGCCGACCCTCACGGCCGGGACAACCGTTGCCTCCCTGCTGGGTTATGCGCCAGTATTTGACGCCTTGTCCCGCCTTGAACAGGGGAAAGGGCTGGCAGATGACTTCGAACTGTTAGATGGCCGTTGGGATCTGCCCGATCGCCTGAGTTCAGCCTTTCGCGATGCCGATCTCCCGGCATTCGCCGCCGATCGTCCTGCCTTTTCGCTCAGCGGCGGCGAACGAATGAAGGCGCTACTGTGCGGCGCATTCGTTTCTGGCGCGGACTATCTGCTGTTGGATGAACCCACCAACCATCTCGATCGTCAGGGCCGTGAGTGGCTGTATCAACAGCTGAAACTCTGGCGGGGCGGGGCCTTAATCGCCAGTCATGACCGTGAATTGCTGGCCCTGATGCCGAGGATTATTGAGCTGACGCCGGCGGCGCTGCGCAACTACGGCGGCAATTATGCTGAATACCAGCAGCAACGTGAAGCGGAGCAACAGGCTGCCCGCTCGGCGCTGGAACATGCCGCAATCGAACGGCGGCGCACCCGGGCGCGGATGCAAAAGGAGCATGATGCGGCCCAGCGGCGTTCGGCGCAGACGCTGCGTACCGTCGATACGTTGAATATCGCCTCTTTCGAGCGTGTGAAGTACAAAGGGGCGGCAAAAGAGCGTCCTGGCACGCTGCGCCGTCAGCATCGCGAACAGAACTGTAGTCTGAATGCCGCTGTGCATCAGGCACGGGAGCGGGTAGAAGAAGATGATCCGGTGATGTTCACACTGCCTGGCAGTAAAGTGGCTGCCGGCAAGCAGGTACTGGTGCTGGAATCGCTGCAGTTGGCTCACTCATCCCCCGCGCCGCTCGACTGGCGGGTGGATGGCCCGATGCGCATCGCGCTAAAGGGGCCAAACGGCTGTGGCAAAACAACATTGTTGAAAACCCTGATGGGGCTGGAGCAGGCAACCGCTGGCGACGTCCGGCTGTCGGTGAGTGCGGCGTATCTCGATCAGCATCTGACGCAGCTGGATTTATCATTGTCGGTGATGGCGCACCTTAACCTGGGCGATACCCCACTGGATGAGGGAGTACTGCGTAGCCGTCTGGCGCAGCTCCTGCTGGGAGCTGACAAGGTCAGCCTTCCGCTGGCGGCGTTAAGCGGCGGCGAACGCCTGAAAGCGGCGCTTGCCTGCGTGCTCTGGCGGCGGGAATCAACTCAATTGCTGCTGCTGGATGAGCCAACCAATCACCTCGATCTGGCGTCGACCCAGGCAATTGAAAGCGCGCTGGCGACGTTTCCCGGCGCGATGCTGGTGGTATCGCATGACGAGGCATTTTTACAGGGTCTGAAGCTGACCCATTGTCTGGAGTGGAGGGAAACGGGCTGGCATTTTACCGTCCTCTGAATGACAACAGGCGCCATCTGCTGATGGCGCCTGTTGACGACAGATAAAAAAAATCCCCGCCATAAGGCAGGGATTTATTATTCTTAGCGGCTTGAACTTACAGAGAAGTTACGTTGCCAGCTGCCGGGCCTTTAGCGCCGCTTTCGATGGTGAAGGAAACTTTCTGACCTTCGTCCAGGGATTTGTAGCCATCGTTCTGGATAGCAGAGAAGTGTACGAACACGTCTTTAGAGCCATCGTCAGGAGTGATGAAGCCGAAACCTTTGTCAGCGTTGAACCATTTTACGATACCAGTCATTTTACCGGACATAGTGAATTACCTTTAAAAAAATTAGTGAGCCTTGCGGCGTAGTGGTCTGGACTACAGATTTAAAGCGATAAAGGGAAAGTTCACTACGGGGATATCTAATGGATAACCTTTGAAGGACTGCTCTATTCGACTGCTCTGTGGTCTGTACATCAAACCTGCGAGCATTAACGCATGTTCTCAGTCGGATAGCAAACTTTTTTTCATCAGGATATAAAACGGCCCTGCATCAGGACCGTTACCAAAAGAAGATAGTAAACCAGTTTTTCAATCTATTAGCTGCCTTGAGAGCTGGGGATTGGCCATCATCAGGCGCATCAATTTGAGCTCCGTGGATGAAGGTTTTACCCGTCGCGATTCCCACTCTTCAACCATCGCGACGCTGACGCCCATAGCATTGGCGAAATCATCTGTCTTAAGGCCTGTGCCCTTACGCAGCCGTTCGAATTCATTAAAAACGCTTGGGGTACGGGCGTGCGTAGCCGTTTGCGGCTGGTCTTTAAAAACAATCTGTTCCAGGTTACTCAACAAATCAAATACGGGATCTTTATATTCCATTGAGAGCTCCTATTCTGTCTCACTGCGGAGAGGAAAATACATCGAGCCATTTAAGAATAGTCGCAAAAGCAAGGAAAATAATAACCGAAGTGATTATTTGTCGGCGTGGTTTCGTTAATCACCTGGAAAAGCGGCGTGCGTAAAAGCTAAGGGGATGATTACTAAGAGTGTCAGCAGCTTTGGAAAATTTATGTAAATGATGGTTAGCGGCAAGAAAAAGCCAGCGCAGAGCGCTGGCTGGATTGATTAGGCTTTCTGTAGGTTTTTACCGTCATTTGGCTTAACGGCAGGTTGGCGCTGGCTCAGTTTGTATTTCACTACCAGGGCGATGGCGGATAAAAACGCCGGGATCGCCAGCATCGTGAAGATGGTTTCAAACGACAATTGCGCCTGCATCAGGAAAGCGCCGCTGAAGGCGCCGAGGATCCCGCCGAAGCGGCCGATACCGAGCATCCAGGCAACGCCGGTGGCGCGGCCCAGGGTTGGATAGAACCCGGCAGCCAGCGCCGGCATTGATGATTGCGCGCCGTTCATAATGCTGCCAGCGATAAACACCATTACCCCCATCAACAGCAGATTGCTGGTTGAGAAACCCACCAGGCAAACAAAAACGCCGGTGAGCAGCCAGCCGACGGCAACCACTTTGTTAGGGTTGATCTTATCCATTAGCGCGCCGAGGATCAGCACGCCAATCCCGCCGCCGAGCGGGAACAGGGCGGTGATGATAGAAGCCTGGCTCATCGAGGCGCCGGTCTCGCGGATAAGCAGCGGCAGCCAACTGGTCAGCAGATAGAAAATCAGCAATCCCATAAAATAGGTCAGGCACAGCATCACGGTGCCCACGGCGTAGCGCGGGGAGAAAATCACGCCAATGGCTGACTTTTCCTTCACCTGGCCTGCTTCACGTAGCTCAAATTCAACCGCATCCGGCAACGGCGCGATACGCTTCAGGATGGCGGCGATCCGCTGCGCCGGCTGCCGTTTCACGACCATATAGCGTGCGGATTCCGGTAGCAGGAACATTAACGCCACGGCCAGCAGCAGCGGCATCACGCCGCCAAGCACCAGCACGCTTTGCCAGCCATAATGCGGGATCATCCAGGCCGACAGAAAGCCTCCCAGCGACGACCCCATTGGGAAGCCGACGAACATCAGGTTTACCATCAGCGCGCGGCGGCGTTCCGGAGCATATTCGCTCATTAGCGTCGCGGCATTCGGCATTGCCGCGCCTAAGCCCAATCCGGTGAGGAAGCGCAATAATGTCAGTTGGTTAAGGCTGCTGGCAAACGCGGTTAACAAACTAAAGCCGCCGAACACCAGGATCGACATAATCAGCACTTTCTTGCGGCCAATACGATCGGCGAGCGGCCCGGCCGTCAGCGCGCCGACGGCGAGCCCGACCAGAGCGGCGCTCATTACCGGGCCCAACGCGGATTTCTCAACCCCCCATTCCTGTACCAGGTCTGAGGCGATAAAACCAATAATCGCGGTATCAAATCCGTCCATCGCGACGGTAATAAAACATAAGGCGAGAATCATCCATTGGTACTTCGTGAATGGATGTTCGTTGATAAAAGCCTGAATATCGATGGTTGTTTTCTTCATACGGCATTCCTGGCAGGCTGAGCGGGGGACAGAGGTATTGTTATAGTCTCCCTCGCTGTCATTGATGTTGTTTGTGCGATAATCGAACATAACGCCGTTAATCGCTCATTAATCAAACCATTGAACCTGCCTGTAGACAATGTGCCGCCTTCAGGAAGCGTGCGATTATCGTCCGCTTTGCGTAATTCCTTCGCCGGTAATTTTATTAATTTTAATTAAATCAAAAAGATATTTATTATTTTTTTGGCTTAAGTTATCGCGTTAAATGTGATGAACTTAACAGCGGGCCTGGCTGGCGCCGGGAAGGCGAAAAAGGGTATTTTCCGCGGTAAGATTATCAGGAAAGGGTATCCTGCAAGGCCGTCCTGGACTATCCTTGTCAGCGTCTGGCACGCGTGTGCCTGTTTGCGCTTTTTTTGGCTGAAGGAGTAAAAAAAATGGCGACAGGAAAGTCCTGCTCTCGCTGGTTTGCGGCCGTTGCGGCCATATTAATGGTGGTTAGCCTGAGTGGGTGTTTTGATAAAGAAGGCGATCAGCGCAAAGCGTTCATCGACTTCCTGCAGAATACGGCAATGCGTAGCGGCGAACGTCTGCCTACGCTGACCGCCGATCAGAAAAAACAGTTCGGCCCCTTCGTGTCCGATTATGCGGTGATTTACGCTTATTCACAGCAGGTCAGCCAGGCGATGGATGCGGGTCTGCGCCCGGTGGTTGATAGCGTTAACGCCATTCGCGTGGCGCAGGATTATACCACTCAGCGTGAGCCGCTGCGGCAGGCTAACGGCGCGCTGGGCGTGCTGAGCCAGCAGCTGGAAAACGCTAAAATGCAGGCGGATGCCGCGCATGGCGCGCTGAAGCAGGCTGATGATCTTAAGCCGGTTTATGACCAGGTGTTTAATAAAGTCGTGACGGCGCCGGCGAATGCGCTGCAGCCGCTGATTCCGGCCGCGCAGGTCTTTACTCAGCAGCTGGTCCAGGTGGGTGATTTTGTCGCTCAGCAGGGGACGCAGGTGAGCTTCGTGGCTAACGGTATTCAGTTCCCGACGTCTCAGCAGGCAAGCCAGTACAATGCGCTGATTGCTCCGCTGGCCGCTCAGCATCAGGCCTTTAATCAGGCCTGGACGGCGGCGGTTAACGCCACGCGTTAATCGGTATATCGCTGTTCTCCCGGCTGACGGCGTAAGCGCCGCTGGCCGGGCTTCTGCTTTCCTCGCTTACTTCACCTGCGGGTTCACGCAGTTCTTCTCAACCTTGCCGTTCAATGCGTCAATCAGGTTATCTACCGCGCAGGCCGCCATGTTATAGCGGGTCTCGTGGGTGGCGGAACCAATGTGCGGCAGCGCGACCACGTTCGGCAGCGTCAGCAGCGGCGAATCTTTTGCCAGTGGTTCATGTTCAAAGACGTCAAGACCGGCAGCGTGGATCTCACCGGCCTGCAGCGCCGCAATCAGCGCCTGCTCGTCAACGACCGGACCGCGCCCGGCGTTAATGAAGATGGCGGAAGATTTCATTTTGGCAAACTGCGCTTCGCCGAACAGGTGGTGGGTCTCTTCGCTCAGCGGCAGAATGAGGCAGACGAAATCCGCTTCCTGTAACAGGGTATCGAGATCGCAGTAGCGCGCATTGAAGCGCTCTTCCGCCTGCGGATGTTGCCGGCGAGCGTTATACAGAATCGGCATGCCGAAACCGAAGTGGGCGCGCTGCGCCAGCGCCATGCCAATGCGGCCCATGCCGACGATGCCCAGGGTTTTATGGTGTACATCGCAGCCGAACCAGTCCGGCCCGATGCTCCTGGTCCATTCGCCCGCTTTCACGCGTTCAGCGACCTCAACCACCCGACGCGCGGTGCTCAGCACCAGCGCCATCACCGTATCGGCGACGGTTTCGGTTAGCACGGTCGGCGTATGCATCAGCAAAATCTTGCGCGCGTTCAACGCATCGACATCAAAATTGTCGTAGCCGACAGACACGGTAGAGGTCGCACGCAGCTTCGGCATTTTCTCCAGTAACGCGGCGTCAACCTTTTCACTCGAACCCAGTAAACCTTCCGCCTGGGCGAAGGCCTCCGCGTGCTGTGAAACGGTTTCCGGACGCAGGTTTTTCACCTGGGTGACGGAAAAGTGTTCCTCCAGACGGTGTAACAGATCGTCGGGGAGCGTTTTATAGAGAATGACAGACGGCTTCATGCGAATCTCCGTAGCGTAAGTAGTTCAGGCGTGATGAGCGCCAAGCGGAAGTTTTTGATTATTAGCAGGCTTAACAATTAAAGTAAGCCATACCGAGGCGAAAAGCGCCACACCCATGAAAATGTACGAGGCGGACGGGCTGCCGGTTGCGCCGTTGAGATAGCCGACGAACCACGAACCAAAGAAAGAACCCAGCGCTCCCATACTGTTGATCAGCGCCATCGCGCCGCCGGCGACGTTGCGTGGCAGCATCTCCGGGATAATCGCAAAGAACGGGCCATACGGGGCATACATGGCCGCGCCAGCGATCACCAGCAGGGTATAAGAGACCCAGAAATGGTTGGCGCCGACGGCCCAGGAGCCGATGAACGCCAGCCCGCCAATGAGCAGCAGCGGCCAGACAAACAGCTTACGGTTCTGCATCTTATCGGAAGCCCAGGAGACGGCAATCATCGCAATCGTTGCCGCCAGATAGGGTACTGAAGAGAGCCAGCCTACTTCGACCATCCCCATGTTTTCGCCGCCGCTGCGGATGATTGACGGCAGCCACAGTACGAAACCGTACACGCCGATGCTCCAGGCGAAATATTGCATACACAGCAGCACCACGTTGCGTGAACGGAAGGCTTCGCCATAGTTACGTACCGCTTTGATGCCCTGCTGTTCGCGCTCCAGTTGTTCCTGCAGCGCCGCTTTTTCACTTTCCGCCAGCCAGTTCACCTGCGACGGTTTGTCTTTCACCAGTACCCACCAGCAGAAGGCCCAAATCACAGCAGGGATCCCTTCAATGATAAACATTTCACGCCAGCCAAAGGCCTGGATCAGATAACCCGATACGACCGACATCCACAGTACGGTGACCGGGTTACCGAGGATCAGGAAAGTGTTAGCGCGTGAACGCTCTGATTTGGTGAACCAGTTACTGATGTAAATCAGCATCGCCGGCATGACCGCCGCTTCCACCACGCCAAGGATAAAGCGGATGGCCGCCAGCGCCGGGATGTTATGCACCACGCCGGTTAGCGAGGCGCAGCCGCCCCACAGGATAAGGCAGATAAAGATAAGTTTACGCACGCTGCGGCGTTCAGCGTAAATCGCTCCTGGGATCTGGAAGAAGAAGTATCCAAGAAAGAAAAGGGCGCCAAGCAGCGATGAGATGCCTTTGGTGATGCCAAGGTCTTCGGTAATGCCCGCGGCCGATGCAAAGCTGAAGTTGGCGCGGTCAAGGTACGCCAGGCTATACGTGATAAACACGATAGGCATGATGTACCACCAACGTTTTGCTGCATTTGTTGAACTGTTCATAGGCTTGCCTCTGTCAATGAGGTGACATACGCCCGCCGGAACGGGCGCTGCTGTGCCGCGCTGCATGTAGGGTACAGGACGGCTGTTTTAGGTGAAAAGATTATTCGCCCAGCGCTTCGCGGGTGGGCAGCCCTTCGCTATCGCCCTGTACCTGAATGGCCAGCGAGCCAATTTTGTTACCGCGGTTCACGGCTTGCGTCAGCGTTTTGCCTTCCAGCAGCGCGCTGATTACGCCAACGGCAAAGCCATCACCCGCGCCGACGGTGTCCACCACGTTGTCGACTTTAATGGCTGCGATGGCGCCCTGTTCGCCGTTGGCGGTCTTGAACCATGCGCCGTCGCAGCCGGTTTTAATCACCACCGCCTTAACGCCGCGCGACAGATAGAAATCAGCGATACCTTCCGGCGTCTGCTGACCGGTAAGAATCACGCCCTCTTTTAAGCCTGGCAAAACCCAGTCAGCCTGGAAGGCGAGGCGGTTCAGTTTCTCCACCATCTCGGCTTCGCTTTTCCACAGTACCGGGCGCAGGTTTGGATCAAATGAGAGGGTTTTCCCTTCGGCTTTCATCACCCTGGCCGCATGTTCCAGCAATGCATACGAGCTGTCGGACAGCGCGGCGGCGACGCCGCTTAAGTGCAAATGGCGGGCGCTGGTGAAGTAATCAGCGCGGAAATCTTCCGTCGACAGATGGCTGGCAGCCGATCCTTTACGGAAATATTCCACGATGGGATCGGTTCCATTTTCGACTTTAGATTTCATCTGGAAGCCGGTAGCGTAGCGCTCGTCAACGGCCACGCCGCGCGCGTCGATGCCTTCTTTGGCCAGCGAATTCAGCACGAAGCGGCCAAAGCTATCGTTGCCGACGCGGCTCACCCAGCCCACCTTCAGCCCCAGGCGCGCCAGGCCGGTCGCCACGTTCAGTTCAGCGCCGGCGACGCGTTTGATAAAGCGTTCAACCTCCGCCAGTTCGCCGGTTTCGGTGGCGACAAACATCGCCATGGCTTCGCCAATGGTAATGACATCTAAGTTTTCCATGGCTTAATCCTCGCGTAACAGATCAACGTAATGGCGGGTGACGGCGGTCAGGTCGTCGCCGACCAGCGGGAATTCAATACCGCGCGGCGCGTCGGCGGGCAGGTTATCGAGCAGCGCCAGCCAGCGAGCGTCCGCCTGGTCCGGTGGGACGGCGCGATACTTCTCATGATGAGGCTCCGCCGCCTTCACATGAATATAGCTGACAGCGGGGGCGAGATGGCGCGCGGCTTCTTCCGGCGAATCGCCAACCCACAGCCAGTTTCCCATGTCGAAAGTCAGCGTCACCGGCATCTGATGGACCCGGCAGGCGGCTTTGAAGCGCTGCATTGGCGCCAGTTGGCCGCAATCGGTCTGGTCATTTTCCACCACCAGCGCCATGCCGCTGGCGCTCAGAATGTCGCGCAGCGTCTCCAGCTGTTGGTTATGGATGAAATGACCGAGGGAGAGCTTCAGCCACAGGGCGTTGAGGGTTTGCGCTTCTTCAAGTAACGACGGGAGATGGGGATTGAGCTCGCCGTTGTCGGTGAACAGCGCTTGTGGCGCGGAGTAGCAGGCCAGCAGCCCCTGTTTTTCAATGTCGGCCGCCAGCGTCGGCAACTGCTTCAGTTCCGCAGCGCTGAACAGCTCGCGGCGAATTTCCACGCCATCGGCGCCGGAACCGGCGATAAAGGGTAATACGGCGGACTGCCCGCCAAGCGCTTTAACGTGGTCGTTGCCATAAGCGGCGGTGACGACAATGATTTTTCTGGCCATTGAACAAACTCCTGGCGTGGTGGGGCTTAACTCCCTATTACGCTAGATGGTACCGGTTCCAAAGGAAAGACCAGGATGTTTAATTTATGATCGTCATCACGATGAATCGTTAACGAGACGTTGATCCCCGGACAATAAGCTCGCCGGAGAAGACCCGCTCGCAGATGGGGTCGCTGCCGCCTTCGATACGCCTGACGACCTGTTCGACCGAAGCATAGCCAATCTGCCAGGTTGGCTGTTTGAGGGTGGTAATACCGACGCCCGCCAGCTCCGCCCATTCCAGCTCATCGAAGCCCAGCAGGCCGATATCGCTGCCCCAGATGAGGTCAACGCGCTTCAGTGAACGGGCGACCTGTAACGTCAGGGCGCCATTGGCGGAAATCACCGCTTTGCGCATTCCGCGGTGGCGGGCGTGGAACTGGCGCAGGACGTTATCCATCATGGCGCCGTCGTTGAGCGGCACCTCGGCGTTTTCCGCCACCACGCCAGCATAGCGCTGTAGGGTCGCGCGAAAGGCGTCCAGGCGCTCGCGGCGGGTGTTTACGGAGCCGATTGGCTCGCTTAAAAACAACAGCGCTTCAAAACCCTTTTCCACCAGATGTTCGGTGGCGGTGGTGGCGGCCTGAGTGTTATCCAGCCCCACGACATCACAGGCGAAATCGGGGATTTTACGGTCGATAAGCACCATCGGTAGCGAGGATTGCTGCAGGCGGTTGAGGCCTTCTTCGCGCATGCCGACTGCATTAACCACAATCCCTTCAACCTGATAGCTACGCAGCAGGTCAAGGTAATGCAGCTCCTGATCGACCTCGTTGTTGGTATTACATACCAGCAAGGTGAAGCCTTTTTCGCGGCAGGCGGCTTCAATCCCGCTTAACACGTTCACGGAGTAAGGGTTGGTGATATCGGCGATGATCAGGCCAATCAGGCGGGTACGGCCATGTTTGAGGCCACGGGCCATCAGGCTGGGACGGTAGTTGAGCTCGGCAATCGCTTTTTCAATCCGCGCCAGCAGATCGTCGGAAAGCAGATGCTTTTCGCCGTTGAGATAGCGTGAAATGCTGGTTTTACCGGTCTTCGCGGCTTTCGCCACGTCGCTGATGGTTGCTCGCGCCGTTTTCGCCATGATGGCTTCCTTTGCTGAAAATCTGCCAACACCTTAGCGCGAAAAATAGCGATATCAAGCATTTTGCCCGGCAGGGAGGCTGCCGGGCCGGAAACGAGAAGATTACTGCAGCGGGCTGAGGGTAATTTCCACGCGACGGTTCTGCGCTTTGCCTTCCGCCGTGCTGTTGCTGGCGATCGGGTTCGCCGGGCCCATGCCGGTAGTGCGAATACGGTTGGCCGCTACGCCCTGAGTGATGAGCGCGCTGGCGACGCTGTCGGCACGCTGTTGCGACAGACGCATGTTCAGATCGTTGCTGCCGGTGCTGTCGGTGTAGCCGACGACGTTAACGGCGGTTTTCTCGTACTCTTTCAGCACCATCGCGACGCCGGTCAGGGTGTTGGCGCCTGCAGGTTTCAGGTTGGCGCTGCTGCTGTCAAAGGTGACGTTATTCGGCATGTTGAGCACGATGTTATCGCCATTTCGCGTCACGCTGACGCCGGTTCCCTGCATTTTTTCGCGCAGTTTCGCTTCCTGCACGTCCATGTAGTAACCGATGCCGCCGCCGAGCGCCGCGCCTGCCGCTGCGCCAATCAGCGCGCCTTTGCCGCGGTCATGTTTGGAAGAGGAGAGCACGCCGACGCCTGCGCCTACTAAGGAGCCGATACCCGCGCCGATGCCGGATTTTCCCGCTTCGCGTTCGCCGGTATAAGGGTTGGTAGTACAACCAGAAATAGCCAGTGTGCCGCTAACGATAGCAGCAATCATGAGTACGCGTTTTTTCATCTTATTTCCTTAATCCTTTTTATTCTTTGCCACCGCAAGCGTGACGGTTGATTATGACGTCCGAATACGGAGAAAATTCCCCGTAGGGTATCTCTTTTTGTAAGTAACATTGAACGGTTGACTAACAAACCGTCACAACACCTGCATTCGCTGACCCAGGAGCCTGCTTTGCCAACTTCATCTGCAACTAAAACCATCTTAACCGCGGCCCACTGGGGGCCAATGCTGGTGGAGACGGATGGTGAAAATGTGATTTCGTCCCGCGGCGCGCTGGACACCCCCTTCGCCAACTCGCTGCAAACGGCGGTGCGCGAACAGGTGCATAGTAAAACTCGCGTTCGCTATCCGATGGTGCGAAAAGGCTATCTCGCCTCGCCGCAACAGCCGCAGGGCGTACGCGGCCAGGATGAATTCGTACGGGTAAGCTGGGAGCAGGCACTTGATCTGATTGATGCCCAGCATCGACGGATCCGCGAAAGCTACGGCCCGCAGTCGATTTTCGCCGGTTCCTATGGCTGGCGTTCTAACGGCGTGTTGCATAAGGCGGCAACCCTGCTGCAGCGCTATATGAGTCTTGCCGGGGGCTATACCGGACACCTCGGCGATTATTCAACCGGCGCGGCGCAGGCGATCATGCCTTATGTGGTTGGCGGTAATGAAGTTTATCAACAGCAAACCAGCTGGCCGCTTATCCTGGAGTACAGCGAGGTGGTGGTGCTGTGGAGCGCTAATCCGCTGAATACGCTGAAAATCGCCTGGAACGCCTCGGATGAACAGGGGATCCCCTGGTTTGATCGCCTGCGCCAGAGCGGCAAGCGGCTGATCTGCATCGATCCCATGCGATCGGAAAGCGTTGATTTCTTTGGCGAATCGATGGAATGGATCGCGCCACATATGGGCACTGACGTCGCGTTGATGCTGGGGATCGCCCATACCCTGGTAGAGCATGGCTGGCAGGACGATGAATTCCTCGCCCGCTGTACCAGCGGTTATGACATTTTCGCCCGCTATTTGAGTGGTGAAAGCGATGGCGTCGCCAAAACCGCCGAATGGGCGGCGGCAATTTGCGGCGTAGCGGCGTATAAAATCCGCGAACTGGCGAAACTTTTCCACGAAAACACCACCATTCTGATGTCCGGCTGGGGCATGCAGCGTCAGCAGTTTGGTGAGCAAAAACACTGGATGCTGGTGACGCTGGCGGCGATGCTGGGGCAGATTGGCACGCCCGGCGGCGGTTTTGGTCTTTCTTACCACTTTGCCAACGGCGGCAACCCCACGCGCCGCGCCGCGGTGCTGGCCTCCATGCAGGGCAGCGTAGCGGGCGGCGTAGATGCGGTGGAAAAAATCCCGGTTGCCCGCATCGTTGAGGCCCTGGAAAACCCCGGGGCCAGCTATCAGCACAACGGGATGACGCGGCGCTTTCCCGACATCCGCTTTATCTGGTGGGCGGGCGGCGCCAACTTTACCCATCATCAGGATACCAACCGCCTGATTCAGGCCTGGCAGAAGCCGGAGCTGATTGTGATTTCCGAATGCTTCTGGACCGCCGCCGCGCGCCATGCTGATATCGTCTTACCGGCGACCACTTCGTTTGAGCGTAACGATCTGACCATGACCGGCGACTACAGCAATCAGCATCTGGTGCCGATGAAGCGGGTGGTCGCGCCGCGCGATGAAGCGCGCGACGATTTCGATGTTTTTGCCGATCTGAGCGAACGCTGGGAGGCGGGCGGCCGCGAACGCTTCACCGAAGGAAAAAACGATTTGCAATGGCTGGAGATCTTCTACCAGATTGCCGCCCAGCGTGGGGCGCAGCAGCAAGTGACGCTGCCGCCGTTTGCCGAATTCTGGCAAGCGAACCAGCTAATTGAAATGCCGGAAAATCCGGATAACGCCCGTTTCTCCCGCTTCGCGGCATTTCGCGCAGACCCGCAAGCTAATCCGTTAAAAACCGCGAGCGGAAAAATTGAAATTCACTCGCCGACCATTGCCGGGTTTGGCTATGCCGATTGTCCGCCGCACCCGATGTGGCTCGAACCTGACGAGTGGCACGGCAACGCCGAGGTGGGTCAGCTGCAGGTGCTTTCCGCCCATCCGGCGCACCGCCTGCATAGCCAGTTGAACCAGACTTCGCTGCGTGAACGCTATGCCGTCGCCGGGCGCGAACCGCTGACTATCCATCCGCTGGACGCGCAGGCGCGCAATATCGCCGACGGCGATCTGGTACGGGTGTGGAATTCGCGTGGTCAGGTACTGGCTGGCGCAGTGGTCACGGAAGGCATTCGTCCGGGGGTGATTTGCCTGCATGAAGGCGCGTGGCCGGATATCGACCCCGATGCCGGCATATGCAAAAACGGCGCGGTGAACGTGCTGACGAAAGATATTCCGACCTCACGTCTGGGCAACGGTTGCGCCGGGAATACGGCGCTGGCATGGCTGGAAAAATATGACGGGCCCGCGCTGGCGCTCAGCGCATTTGATCCGCCGGCCAATGCATAATCCAGGTGGGATGCTGGGTGTCGTCCTGCCACGCGCAGTCTTCTATACGGAAACCCTGCGCGTGGTAGAAATTTACCGCCCGCACGTTTTTCTGATAGACCTCCAGGCTTAACCAGTCGTAGTGCTGCTTGACCTCATCAAGCAGCGCGCGGCCGATACCGTGGCGGATCGCTTGCGGGGCGACGAAAAGCGCCCCGACGAAGCGCGAATCCATCACGCTGACAAACCCTTTCAGCGCGTCATTCTCCTGCCACACCCAGGTGGCGGCGGCGGGAAGATAGACATCGCGCACAACTTCCAGGCTTTCCCGCCAGTAGCTTTCAGCAATGAACGGATGCGCGTAAATCGTGCTTTCCAGCCATAACTTGAGTAGCGGGCCGGTCTCCGTGGCATCCCATTTTTGGATCATGCTGGCCTCCCGGGGTAGCAACAGCAGCCGGTCACATGATCGTTGACTAACCCGCAGGCCTGCATAAATGAATAACAGATAGTGGAGCCGACAAATTTAAAGCCGCGCTTTTTTAGCGCCTTAGATAGCGCATCGGAGGCTGGTGTGGTGGTGGGGATTTCGGCGAGCGTCGCCGCATGGGTAATTTGCGGCTGATTATCGACAAACGACCAGACGAAATCGCTGAATGCTTCACCGTTGGCTTCCATGGCGAGAAACGCCCGCGCATTGCCGATGATGGCCTGGATCTTCCCACGATGGCGGATAATGCCCGCATCCTGCAGCAGGCGCTCGACGTCCGCTTCATCCATGGCCGCTACGCGAACCGGGTCGAACTGGTGAAAGGCCTGACGATAGTTTTCACGTTTTTTCAGAACCGTGATCCACGAGAGCCCCGCCTGCTGGCCTTCGAGGCAGATCATTTCAAACAGCTTTTGCGGCGTTCTCTCGGCGACTCCCCATTCGTTATCGTGATACTGGATATAAAGAGGATCCTGGCTTACCCATCCGCAACGTTGCATGTTTCTCTCCCTTTCGTCAGAAAACTTTTTCATCCGCCTTGACGGCTGAAAGATAAAGATAATAGTTAATACAGGGAAACCACTTCCCATCAACTCCTTATACTTCAAGTTGCGTAGAAGTGGGCGGCAGCTCGAATTATTTTGAGTATAAAAACACAGCAACATTGCCGATTCGGCTCTTTTGGAGTCGCATTAATGATAATAAAGAAATGCAATGGCCTCCGGGGTGGGTTGATCCCGGCGTGCATCACTATCTGGGTGTCGTGTGTTTCAGGTGCTTATGCCTGGCAACAGGAATATATCGCTAACGATACAAAAAGTAATACGTCCGAACGCTATACATGGGATAGCGATCACCAACCGCGTTATGAAGATATTCTCGCCGAGCGTATGAGAGCGTCAGAAGCCCCAGCAGGGCTGGCGTTGAATCAGGCCCTGGCGCCGCCTGATTTGAGTCACGGCATGAGCGTCGGATGGAACTATTCACTGGCCAGCGGCGTGACCTCCGGGCCGGTCGCCAGCTTGCGTAGCGATCTCAATCCGCCGCCAGCGACGCGTCGCGCGGGCGAAAGTATTTACGTCAACACGCTCGGCTGGCGTATGGACTATCAGCAGCTGTGGGGCGTGCATCCATGGGCGCAGGTGAGCTATAACCAGTCTATCTCTATCGACAACAATGCGTCGATTAGCCGTGGCAAAGACGGTAGCTGGGGCGACGTTACGCTAGGCGCCGATATGCCGCTGGGTTCGCATCTGGCGGCATGGGCCACGCTTTCGCAGGCAGATAATGTGCCATCGGGTGAAAATACGCTGTATCTGATGGGGGTCAGCGCCAATTTCTAAATGATTTTGTTACGCATTTGAAACGCAGTCGTTATTGTTAAATCTCAGTAACGGCGCGTTTCTGTGAGATAGCGCACACTAACTTGTTGATGAAAATTTAGGGAATGAATGTTTTGCAATGCCATTCATTCCGCCATAAATGCATTTCATTCCTCGTTGATGGCAGTTCATGCCGTTTTCCCCCACCGGATTTGGGGATTTGGGTATTGTGGCGGCAGTTAATCCTTCAGGACATCTGCTATGAACGCTGCAAACACTCAATATACCCGTTGGCTCACGCTGATTGGCACGATCATTACGCAATTCGCACTGGGATCGGTTTATACATGGAGTTTGTTTAATAGTTCTCTGGCCAACAAACTGGACGAGCCAGTAAGCCAGGTGGCATTTTCCTTCGGCCTGTTAAGTCTTGGGCTGGCATTATCCTCTTCCGTTGCCGGTAAATTGCAGGAACGCTTTGGCGTGAAACGCGTCACCATGGCCTCCGGTATCCTGCTTGGCGCCGGCTTTTTCCTCACTGCCCATGCCAACAGCCTGATGATGCTGTGGCTGAGCGCTGGCCTGCTGGTCGGTCTGGCGGACGGCGCGGGCTATTTACTGACGTTATCTAACTGCGTGAAGTGGTTCCCGGAGCGTAAGGGTCTGATTTCCGCCTTCTCGATTGGCGCTTATGGCCTTGGCAGCCTCGGTTTTAAATTTATCGATAGTCACCTGTTGGCGACGGTCGGGCTGGAAAAAACCTTTGTTATCTGGGGCGCTATCGTGCTGGTGATGATTGTCTTTGGCGCGATGCTGATGAAAGATGCGCCTAATCATCCCGCGACGACCACCGCGAACGGCGTTGTCGAAAATGATTTCACCCTCGCTGAATCCATGCGTAAACCACAGTACTGGATGCTGGCGGTGATGTTCCTGACGGCCTGCATGAGCGGCCTGTATGTGATTGGCGTCGCCAAAGATATCGCGCAGGGCATGGTACATCTCGACGTGGCGACGGCGGCGAATGCGGTTACCGTGATTTCTATCGCCAACCTGAGCGGCCGTCTGGTTCTGGGCATCCTGTCTGATAAGATCTCCCGTATCCGCGTGATTACTATCGGTCAGGTGGTCTCTCTGGTCGGTATGGCGGCCCTGCTGTTCGCCCCGCTGAATGCAATGACCTTCTTTGCGGCGATTGCCTGCGTGGCCTTTAACTTCGGCGGCACCATTACCGTCTTCCCGTCGCTGGTGAGCGAATTCTTTGGCCTCAATAATCTGGCGAAAAACTATGGCGTGATTTACCTCGGCTTCGGTATTGGTAGTATCTGCGGTTCGCTGATTGCCTCCGTGTTCGGCGGCTTCTATGTCACCTTCTGCGTCATCTTCGCTCTGCTGATTTTGTCGCTGGCGCTCTCCACCACTATTCGCCAGCCGAAAAGCGAAATTTATCATCAAGCACACGCCTGATAGCGTCGCCCTCCCTAAGCTAATAATGCCTTACCAGCCAGATATTTTGTAAATATCTGGCTGAATCACATTCTCTCCGGATACTTTTGCCATTTGCTGTGGTCTACTTAGCGCGCTTTGTAGAGGTTTCCGATAACCAACCCAGACGCACTTAATTAATCTTCCTGTTTATATCGTTTTAAACAGGGCGGTTTCATCTCTTCGTTTCCCAGGTTTGCTTGCATGAAATACATTAAAACGATGTCGCAGCAGAAGCTAAGTTTTTGGCTTGCGCTGTACATCGGCTGGTTTATGAACGCCGCGGTGTTTTTCCGCCGCTTCGATGGCTACGCTCAAGAGTTTACCGTCTGGAAAGGGTTGTCCGGGTTGGTGGAACTGGTAGCGACGGTTCTGGTTACTTTCTTCCTTCTGCGCCTGCTGTCGTTATTCGGCCGCCGGGTATGGCGCATATTAGCGACGCTGGTGGTGCTGTTTTCCGCGGCGGCAAGCTATTACATGACCTTCCTCAACGTGGTCATTGGCTACGGTATTATCGCTTCGGTGATGACCACCGATATTGACCTGTCGAAAGAGGTCATTGGCTGGCATCTGATCCTGTGGCTGGCCGCGGTTAGCGCTTTACCGCTACTGCTTATCTGGAGCAACCGCTGCCGTAAGACGCTGCTACAGCAGGTGAAAACGCCAGGTCAGCGGGCGAAAAATATCCTGATAGTCGTGCTGGCCGGGCTGATGGTCTGGGGGCCGATTCGCCTGCTGGAAGTGCGCCAGAAGAACGTCGAGCGCAATTCAGAAGTCGATATGCCGAGCTACGGCGGCGTGATTGCCAACTCTTACCTACCTTCTAACTGGCTGTCGGCGCTCGGGCTGTACGCCTGGGCGCAGGTGGATGAGTCGTCCGATAATAAATCGCTGATTAACCCCGCGAAAAAATTCACCTACGTAGCGCCGCAGGATCTTGATGATACTTATGTGGTGTTTATTATCGGCGAGACCACCCGCTGGGATCATATGGGTATTCTCGGCTATAACCGTAATACCACGCCGAAGCTGGCGCAGGAGAAGAATCTTGTCGCCTTCCGCGGTACCTCTTGCGATACCGCCACCAAGCTGTCGTTGCGTTGTATGTTCGTGCGCGAGGGCGGGGCGGATGATAATCCGCAGCGGACGCTGAAAGAGCAGAATGTGTTTGCTGTTCTGCACCAGTTAGGCTTTGCCGGCGACCTGTACGCGATGCAGAGCGAGATGTGGTTCTACAGCAATACGATGGCCAACAATATCGCCTATCGCGAGCAGATCGGCGCCGAGCCGCACAACCGCGGCAAGAACGTGGATGATATGCTGCTGGTCGATGAAATGAAGCGCGGCATGGAGCAAAACCCGAGCGGCAAGCGTCTGATTATTCTCCATACCAAGGGGTCGCATTTTAACTATACCCAGCGATATCCACGCAGCTTTGCGCAGTGGAAACCAGAATGTGTAGGGGTGGACAGCAAATGTTCGAAGGCCGAGTTGATTAACTCCTACGATAACAGCGTCACTTATGTGGATCACTTTATCGTCAGCGTGCTGGACCAACTGCGGGATAAAAAGGCTATCGTGTTCTACGCCGCCGATCACGGCGAGTCGATTAATGAACACGAACATCTGCACGGCACGCCGCGTATGATGGCGCCGCCGGAGCAGTTCCGCGTGCCGATGATGGTCTGGATGTCGGATAAATATCTGGCGAATCCGGATCACGCCGCCTCCTTTGCGCGCCTCAAGCAGCAGGCGGCAATGAAGGTTCCGCACCGTCACGTTGAGCTGTATGACACTATTATGGGTTGTCTTGGTTATACCTCGCCGGATGGTGGGATTAATGAGAACAACAACTGGTGTCGCGTGCCGGTAGCGGCGAAAGCGGCTAAGGAATAGCAGTAGTGGCGAGATTCTCGCCGCTTGATTGATTTTTTGCTAATAAGGCATTGACGGGGGTGCATCCCAGCAGTAAGATGCGCCCCGCATTCGGTGATTGGCGCAGCCTGGTAGCGCACTTCGTTCGGGACGAAGGGGTCGGAGGTTCGAATCCTCTATCACCGACCAAATTCGAAAAGCCTGCTCAATGAGCAGGCTTTTTTGCATCTGCGGCCCGAAGAGGATGAGAACCTCCGGGGGCAGAGGTTCGACTCGAGCGTAGCGAGAGAACGTTGCGTCAGCAACGGCCCGTAGGGCGAGCCACGAAGTGGCGAGTCATCCTCTATCACCGACCAAATTCGAAAAGCCTGCTCAACGAGCAGGCTTTTTTGCATCTGCGGCCCGAAGAGGATGAGAACCTCCGGGGGGGAGGTTCGACTCGAGCGCTCCCTGATTGCGGCGCAAGCGCCTTATCAGGGCTACGTCCGTACAACGCTTGACGAACCCGGTAGCCCGGCTCAGCGCAGCGCAAGCCGGGGCGAAAACCCCGCTATAATCACAAAAATCGCATTTCCCCGCGTATCTCGCCAGCTGTTAGCTGTTTTGTGACATCTTCCATTGCATTTTTTTATCGATGAACAGATCTTTTTTCGCGAAGCTTATGGCTAACTACAGCATTTTCCGCTGTGCGTTTTAACGTTCGCGCTATTAATCGCTCACATAATGGTCACATAGGAAGAAATTTTCACCATTTTTAAGAATTGTTTATCACCAGATGTTGCAAACTATTAAGGGGTTTATTCTGGCTTATGGCCGCTAGCATAAATTTCTCTGCTGAAAATAGCGCCACCAAGTTTTTTTAATCTTTGCCCACCGATTCTCACCCCTGACGCAAAACCCGGTTAGCTGTATTGACGTTTAACCATTCTGTTGACAGATTGTACGGCATGAGGGGCATTTCATGGAGAATCCGTACTGCAACTCAGTCGTTTTAGCGAACGGAATCCCCATCTCTCTCAACGCCTTCGGGCACCACCGACCAGACCGGGTAAAAAATAAATAAAGGTCTGGCGGCTATATGCAAACAACATCACAGTTTTGGAGCAGAATAATGAGTATTTCCTTGAAAAAGTCAGGGATGCTGAAGCTTGGTCTGAGCCTGGTCGCCATGACCGTTGCCGCAAGCGTACAAGCTAAAACCCTGGTTTATTGTTCTGAAGGTTCGCCGGAAGGCTTTAACCCACAGCTCTTCACCTCGGGTACCACCTATGACGCCAGTTCGGTGCCTATTTATAACCGTCTGGTTGAATTCAAAACCGGTACGACTGAAGTTATTCCTGGTCTTGCTGAGAAGTGGGATGTCAGCGAGGACGGTAAAACCTATACCTTCCACCTGCGTAAAGGTGTGAAGTGGCAGGATAATAAAGACTTTAAACCAACGCGCGAGCTGAATGCCGACGACGTGGTGTTCTCCTTCGACCGCCAGAAAAATGACAAAAATCCGTACCATAAAGTCTCTGGCGGCAGCTATGAGTACTTCGAAGGGATGGGTCTGCAGGACCTGATTAGCGAAGTGAAGAAAGTGGACGATAATACCGTCCAGTTCGTGCTGACTCGCCCGGAAGCGCCGTTCCTCGCTGACCTGGCGATGGACTTTGCTTCTATCCTGTCGAAAGAGTATGCCGACAACATGCTGAAAGCCGGCACGCCGGAAAAAGTAGACCTTAACCCAATCGGCACCGGCCCATTCCAGCTGCTGCAGTACCAAAAAGACTCGCGCATTCTGTATAAAGCCTTCCCGGGCTACTGGGGCACCAAGCCGCAGATCGATCGTCTGGTCTTCTCCATCACTCCGGACGCTTCCGTACGCTACGCCAAGCTGCAGAAAAACGAGTGCCAGGTGATGCCGTATCCGAACCCGGCTGACATCGCGCGCATGAAGGAAGATAAAAACATCAACCTGCTGGAACAGCCGGGTCTGAACGTGGGTTATCTCTCCTTCAACACCGAGAAAAAACCGCTGGATAACGTCAAAGTTCGCCAGGCGCTGACCTACGCGGTGAACAAAGAAGCGATCATCAAAGCCGTTTATCAGGGCGCCGGCCAGTCGGCGAAGAACCTGATCCCGCCGACCATGTGGGGCTATAACGATGATGTTAAAGACTACACCTACGATCCTGAGAAGGCGAAGCAGCTGCTGAAAGAAGCGGGCATGGAAAAAGGCTTCACCATCGACCTGTGGGCAATGCCGGTACAGCGTCCGTATAACCCGAACGCGCGCCGTATGGCTGAAATGATCCAGGCCGACTGGGCGAAAGTCGGCGTACAGGCCAAGATAGTCACCTACGAGTGGGGCGAGTATCTGAAACGCGCGAAAGCGGGCGAGCATCAGACCGTGATGATGGGCTGGACCGGCGACAACGGGGATCCGGATAACTTCTTTGCGACCCTGTTCAGCTGCGCTGCGGCGAAAGACGGCTCTAACTACTCTCGCTGGTGCTACAAGCCGTTTGAAGACCTCATTCAACCGGCACGCGCCACCGACGACCACAACAAGCGTATTGAACTGTACAAACAGGCTCAGGTAGTGATGCATGACCAGGCTCCGGCGCTGATCATTGCTCACTCCACCGTTTACGAGCCAGTGCGTAAAGAAGTCAAAGGCTATGTGGTTGATCCGCTTGGCAAACACCACTTCGATAACGTCTCTGTCGAATAATAAGCACGATGCCTGACCCCCTCTCCCCGCGCGGGAGAGGCGGGGGGCGTATTCCCGCTATTCGGGGAGTACTTTTGTGAGCAATACAGACGCCTTGTCACCAGGCCTGGCGTCACTATAGAGAATCCGGGTTATGTTGCAGTTTATTCTCCGACGTTTGGGACTCGTCATCCCGACATTTATCGGTATTACCCTTCTCACCTTTGCTTTCGTTCATATGATCCCCGGTGATCCGGTGATGATTATGGCGGGCGAACGTGGTATTTCCCCTGAACGTCACGCGCAGCTGCTGGCCGAAATGGGCCTTGATAAGCCGCTGTGGCAGCAATATGCCCATTACATTTGGGGCGTACTGCACGGTGATTTAGGGATCTCGCTGAAAAGCCGAATTCCCGTGTGGCAAGAGTTTGTGCCACGCTTCAAGGCCACCCTCGAACTGGGCGTCTGCGCGATGATTTTCGCCGTCGCCGTCGGTATTCCGGTGGGCGTGCTGGCTGCGGTAAAACGCGGCTCCATCTTTGACCACACTGCCGTGGGTCTGGCGCTGACCGGCTACTCGATGCCTATCTTCTGGTGGGGCATGATGCTGATTATGCTGGTTTCGGTGCAGTTGAATTTGACGCCGGTCTCCGGGCGTATCAGCGATACGGTATTCCTTGACGATACCCTGCCGCTGACCGGTTTTATGCTGATTGACACCGCCATCTGGGGCGAGCAGGGCGACTTTATTGATGCCTTAATGCATATGATCCTACCCGCCATCGTGCTGGGTACGATTCCGCTGGCGGTGATCGTGCGTATGACCCGCTCATCGATGCTGGAAGTGCTTGGCGAGGATTACATCCGTACCGCACGCGCTAAGGGGTTGACCCGCATGCGGGTGATTGTCATCCATGCGCTACGCAACGCGATGCTGCCGGTGGTGACGGTGATTGGTCTGCAGGTGGGCACGCTGCTGGCGGGCGCCATTCTGACCGAAACCATTTTTTCGTGGCCAGGTTTAGGCCGCTGGCTTATCGATGCGCTACAGCGCCGCGATTATCCAGTTGTGCAGGGCGGGGTTCTGCTGGTGGCGACGATGATTATTCTCGTCAACCTGCTGGTCGACCTGCTGTATGGCGTGGTGAACCCGCGTATCCGGCATAAGAAGTAAGGGGCCATCATGTCACAAATTACAGAAAATAAAGTTGTCGCCGCACCGGTGCCAATGACCCCGCTGCAGGAGTTCTGGCACTATTTCAAACGCAATAAGGGTGCCGTCGTCGGGTTGGTGTATGTGGCGGTGATGATTATCATTGCGGTATTTGCCAACTTTCTCGCCCCTTATAACCCGGCGGATCAGTTCCGTGATTCGCTGCTGGCGCCGCCGTTCTGGCAGGATGGCGGCAGCCTGGCGCATCTGCTTGGCACCGATGACGTGGGTCGCGATATTCTCTCACGCCTGATGTACGGCGCGCGCCTGTCGCTGCTGGTGGGCTGTCTGGTGGTAGTACTGTCGCTGATCCTCGGCGTGGTGCTGGGGCTGATTGCTGGCTATTTCGGCGGGGTGGTGGACTCCGTCATCATGCGCGTGGTCGATATCATGCTGGCGCTGCCGAGCCTGCTGCTGGCGTTGGTGCTGGTGGCTATCTTCGGGCCGTCAATCGTTAATGCTTCGCTGGCGCTCACCTTCGTTGCCCTACCGCACTATGTGCGTCTGACGCGCGCGGCGGTGCTGGTGGAAGTGCACCGCGATTACGTTACCGCTTCCCGCGTGGCGGGCGCCGGCGCGATGCGCCAGATGTTCGTTAATATTCTCCCTAACTGTCTTGCGCCGCTGATTGTTCAGGCGTCGCTGGGCTTCTCTAACGCCATTCTCGACATGGCAGCGCTGGGGTTCCTCGGTATGGGCGCGCAGCCGCCGACGCCTGAGTGGGGCACCATGCTTTCCGACGTATTGCAGTTCGCGCAAAGCGCATGGTGGGTAGTGACCTTCCCGGGTGTGGCGATCCTGCTGACGGTGCTGGCATTTAACCTGATGGGTGACGGTCTGCGTGACGCGCTCGATCCCAAACTGAAGCAGTAAGAGGTTCGAGATGGCGTTATTAAATGTAGATAAGTTATCGGTGCATTTCGGCGATGAGAATGCGCCGTTCCGCGCCGTAGACCGCATCAGCTATAGCGTGAAGCAGGGCGAAGTGGTCGGCATCGTGGGGGAATCGGGTTCCGGTAAGTCGGTGAGCTCGCTGGCGATTATGGGGCTGATTGATTACCCCGGCCGGGTGATGGCGGACAAACTGGAATTTAACGGCCGCGATTTGCAGCGAATTTCGGAAAAAGAGCGGCGCCAGCTGGTGGGGGCGGAAGTAGCGATGATCTTCCAGGATCCGATGACCAGCCTCAACCCGTGCTTTACCGTCGGCTACCAGATTATGGAAGCGATTAAGGTCCATCAGGGCGGCAATAAGCAAACCCGCCGCCAGCGGGCGATCGACCTGCTGAACCTGGTGGGTATTCCTGACCCGGCGTCGCGGCTGGACGTTTATCCGCACCAGCTTTCCGGCGGGATGAGCCAGCGCGTGATGATCGCGATGGCGATCGCCTGCCGGCCAAAACTGCTGATTGCCGATGAACCGACTACCGCGCTGGATGTGACTATTCAGGCGCAGATTATCGAACTGCTGCTGGAGTTACAGCAGCAAGAGAATATGGCGCTGGTGCTGATTACCCACGATCTGGCGCTGGTGGCGGAAGCCGCGCATAAAATTATCGTCATGTACGCGGGTCAGGTGGTGGAGACCGGTGATGCGAAAGATATCTTCCGCGCGCCGCGTCATCCTTACACCCAGGCGTTGCTGCGGGCCCTGCCGGAGTTTGCCCAGGATAAGGCGCGTCTGGCCTCGCTCCCGGGTGTGGTGCCGGGGAAATACGATCGTCCTAACGGCTGCCTGCTGAACCCGCGCTGCCCCTACGCAACGGATAAATGCCGGAGCGAAGAGCCCGTGCTTGCGGATCTCGACGGCGGCCGTCAGTCTAAATGCCACTACCCACTCGATGATGCCGGGAGGCCTGGATTATGAGTACGCAAAAGGCCGCCACGCAACAACCGTTGTTGCAGGCCATTGATCTGAAAAAACACTATCCGGTGAAGAAGGGGCTGTTCGCTCCGGAACGGCTGGTGAAAGCGCTGGACGGCGTCTCCTTTACTCTTGAGCGCGGTAAAACGCTGGCGGTAGTGGGGGAGTCGGGCTGCGGCAAATCGACGCTGGGCCGTTTACTGACGATGATTGAAATCCCCACTGGCGGCGAGTTGTATTATCAGGGGCAGGACCTGCTCAAGCACGACCCGCAGGCGCAAAAGCTGCGGCGGCAAAAAATCCAGATTGTGTTCCAGAACCCGTATGGTTCGCTGAACCCGCGTAAAAAAGTGGGGCAGATTCTGGAAGAGCCGCTGTTGATTAACAGCAGCCTGAGCAAAGAGCAGCGGCGTGAAAAGGCGCTGGCGATGATGGCGAAGGTGGGCCTGAAAACGGAACATTACGATCGCTATCCGCATATGTTCTCCGGCGGTCAGCGCCAGCGTATCGCCATTGCCCGCGGGCTGATGCTGGATCCGGATGTGGTGATTGCCGATGAGCCGGTCTCCGCGTTGGATGTTTCGGTACGCGCCCAGGTGCTGAACCTGATGATGGATTTGCAGCAGGATTTAGGACTGTCCTACGTATTTATCTCCCACGACCTCTCGGTCGTCGAGCACATCGCTGATGAAGTCATGGTGATGTATCTTGGCCGTTGCGTAGAGAAGGGGACCAAGGATCAGATCTTTAATAACCCGCGTCATCCGTATACTCAGGCGCTGCTGTCGGCGACGCCGCGACTGAACCCGGACGATCGGCGCGAGCGCATCAAGCTGACCGGCGAACTGCCGAGCCCGCTGAATCCGCCGCCGGGCTGCGCCTTTAATGCGCGTTGCCGCCGACGCTTTGGCCCATGCACCCAGCTTCAACCGCAGCTTAAGGATTACGGCGGCCAACTGGTGGCCTGCTTTGCCGTTGATCAGGATGAGAATCCGGAGAAAGCGCGGGCGTGATGGGAGGCGGGTTGTCGCGTGATGATTTCTGCGGGGGAGGGCTGGAATGCGCCTCGCAGATTGCCAAAGGGCGTGGTGAAGGCGATAACATGGAGCAGTAGAATCGACGCCAAGCCGGGTTCGCCCGGTGAGGCGCAATGTTGCGGGGGCTTGAACCCCGGCGGCATAGATAAGTTGCTGGAAAGAGAAAACCCTCGCACGTTGCTGGTGTTAACCAGGCAACTGAACGAGGGCTATCGACAACTCCAGACAAGTTAAAGATAGCCGCGAACGGTTGCCATTGCAATACAGGCGGCTCTATGACGCTCACACAGTTGGGTCTGATCTTATGGGACGATCTGGCGGCGCCGATAATCGCTGGCATTGTGGTCAGTATTATCGTCAGCTGGATGCATAACCAGAAGTGACGGACCGGCGGGCGTGAGTCTGCTGCGTTGGCAATTTGCGCCCGAACAGGCCGCAGGAATCCTCCTGCGGCCTTTTTCGTCTTTACTGCGGATATGGCACCCAACTGCCGCCGTTGAGCTGCACGTAGGGTTTGTCTTGATACTGAATGACAATAGCGTTGGAGTTTTCCGATACCGCCGCGGTCTGCGGCAGGTTAGCGGTGTACTGCTGCCAGTTGACGTTATCTTCGGTAAACATCTTGCCGTCCAGGGCGCGCACCACCAGTTCAGAAACCGCGAGGTAGCTGGAAGGCTGAGTTATTTCCACCGCAGCGCCCTGGTGCGGCGCCTTCATGCCGAAGAATTTCACCGCCGCAGGGACGTTGGTAATCGATGGGCTTGGGATATCGCGCAGCCCGGAAACCTGCATCTTATCCCCCTTCAGCGCGGCGCCGTGTTCCGGCACCACCACCACCATCACTTTACGCCCCGATTTTTCCAGTTCGGTGAAGAAGGCGTCCAGCTCATCAAAGAATTTCTGCGCGCGAGCTTTATAGTCGGCTGTTTTGCTTTGGCCGGGATAATGGTTGCCATCGTGCAGCGGCAGCGTGTTGTAGAAGGTCGCGGTACGCGGCGTGTTGAGCTTCTCGGTAGACTGTAGCCAGCGATCGAGCGTCGCCTGGTCGTCGTAAACAGGCGATCCGTCGAAGCCTTGCAGGATAACCGGCAAACCGCTCTGATCCATCAATGGACTTTGCATGCCGCCGAGTGAGCGAACCTCTTTGAGGAAGTCGCCGAATACGCCGTTATGCCCCAGCATCAGCTG
Source organism: Klebsiella sp. CN_Kp097 (assembly GCF_040064495.1). Lineage (NCBI taxonomy): Bacteria > Pseudomonadati > Pseudomonadota > Gammaproteobacteria > Enterobacterales > Enterobacteriaceae > Klebsiella > Klebsiella sp. CN_Kp097. The sequence goes on from NZ_JBEAIL010000006.1 coordinate 149,068, forward strand.
TTGGGTAAAGCCCAGTTTCGCCAGATTTTCGAACAGATAGCACTCGCTGCCCGATGGCTGATACAGGTTGTTATGAGATAGCTGGCCGCAGCTGGCGCGCAGCAGGCGAACCGCTGCCGGGCCGCTGTAGGAGGTCGCGGAGTTGAAGTTTTTGAAGACAATATCGAAATGTTTCCACAGCGGGTGATCCATCAGCCCGGCAGCCTCGATGTCCGACCATGACAGGGAACAGATGTTGATCACCAGCAGATCGAATGGCTGCGCATCCTCAGGAAGCTGAGCGGGGAATGACGTTTTTCTTTTCTGTTCAGCAGCATAGAAAGTTTTCAGCCAGTTGCTGAGGTTAGCCGAGGTTGGCGGTTCGGTCTGCGGCGGGATATCGCCGCTGGCGGCAGCGCTGGTGGATGCCGCGGCTGTTGTGGTTCCACCGGTTGTTGCCGCCGGCGTGGCCGCTGCCGTGGTCGGCTGACCGGCAGGCCATAAGGTGAAGGAGGGCAGCAGCGGGCTGATAACCAGCCAGACCATGATAGCCGAAACAAATACGGTAACGCGTAGCCACTGGCTGATGAATAGCCACAGCACCAGCAGCACAAAGAAGGCGCCGACCATATTCCAGTTAATAAAGCGGGTGATCAGATCCCAGATGTAATCGGCGCTGAAACCGGCAATTTGCGAACCCTGGCTCATGATGCTTTCCGGACCCGGTAACCAGGTATCATGCCAGAACAGGGCAAAGCCGAGCGGAATCGCTATCCAGTGGCGTACCCGGTGCAGTTTTTCTCGGGGGATCGGCACCAGCAGAAAGGCGAGGAACACCAGGTTAAGCATCGGATGGAAGTTCAGGTACCCCGCCCACAGCAGGGCAAACTTCACCAGAAAATAGAAGTTCCAGCCAGACAGGCCGCGCCAGTACTGCCATAGCGGAAGCGGCGTAGCGGTAGTTTTTGCTTTGGTCATTTTTTCAGTTTGCCCTGCCTGGTCGCATTATCCCGGCGCAGCACGCCGGCTGGTTTCACATAACGGGGTTTAAAGAACATCAAACGCAAAGTCGTGCGAATACGGCGCTGATAATGGCGCGTTAGATATCCCAGCGGGAAAAACAGCAGGGCGCACAATACGATCAGCTGAATGATATCGGCGATAGACATCATGACCGCGGTTCTCCGTCGGTGGAGAGCCGCCAGGGTTCCGGGATTCGCCGCCACTGGCGCCCATCGTGCTTAACGTTAAGGGCTTCGTTTTTGCCTATGGTAATTGGCAGCGGGGTGTTCCAGTTGTCCGGGGAGAGGCCCCGCATCAACAGGATTTCCGCTGAAATTTGCTTGTCTTCAAACCAAATCATACGGTTAGAGAAAATGTCTCCGGTCGGTAATGGGAAGATATGGTTTAATGCGGTGTCGAGGTCATTTACCCGGCAAAACGATAAGAACAGCACTAATCGATTATTGCCGATCGTCACGATATCGCCCATGCGGTTGGGTTTACACAGGGTTAATGCCTGTTCGACGCGTAGCCCCGGCGCAGGGCGTAACGCCACCATCACCCCTTTGCTATCCGGTGGCAGCAGCGTGTTGGCCATGATATTGCCGACCGCTTCACAGAAGGCGTCCCACTTTTGATAGCCGCGAAGTTTAAGCGGCCGGCTCCAGGTCAACAGCGTGTTGAAGTCTTCCGGAACGTGGCGAGTAAATTTCTGCTTTTGCACGCTTTCAATGAGCGTCAGGCAGCGTGAAAGCCCGGCGCTGCAGGGGATCACCATGTTGGCGCCGCTGCTTAGCAGCAAGCGTTCATCGGTGGCGCGCAGGCTCGGCGTTTGTTCACGTACCACGATTTTTAGGGCGCTGCCGCGCTGGCGACGCAGGGTATGGATATAGCGGCCGAGCTGCTCTATTTGTTCGTTCTGGGTGATGGAAAATAGCAGGGTGGCCGCTTGCGCGGTACGACCGGCTTCAAAGACGGCATCATTGGTTTCGAACAGCGTCCAGTATTCGGAAAGCGCGGGGGCCCCTTCCAGCACGCGCAAATTACTGAGGACGATTTTTTCGTCGCTGCGCGGCTGTACCACCGCTTCTTCGTTTTGCGCCAGTCGCCAGCCCTCATCATCGTGTAAAATAACCAACTGTTGCTGCGCGCTAATACCTTTCTCACTGCCCCACCATGCGATATCAAATAGATGGCTATCGCCCTGATAACGAATGCTCGCCAGCCCGGAAAGGGCTCGATACTGGCGTAATAACGGGGAAAGTTGTTTGTCGGTATCGTTAGCAGAATTAAGTATCATAAGAGAGCAGTTATGGTATTTGGCCCATCGATTCGATTTTTCTACCCAACGGAGTAATTCTTCTGTTTTTATATTTTGCCAGGAATTTTCTGTACATAGCAGAATAAATAAATAATTGCCAGGTTCCATCGAACAAAGTAGGTCGCGGTGCAACTCCCTCAGGCCTTCCGGGCGATCGGGCATGGTGAATAATGCGATTTTATTAGGGCCGCGATCTTTTTTTAATGACATGACTTCTTTAGGGTTTTTGCCCATCACTACGGCGGCGACTTTGCTGTCCTGCGCCTGGCTTTCCAGCGTTTGATTCATCAGGCTGACGGCGTCGGCATAGCGGTCGACATTAAGCCACCACACCCCGCCAACGGGCATATGGCATACTTCGTCCCATAACGATGAAATACCCAACGTATATACAATATCCACGATGTCCCTCGCGCGCCCTATTTACAATGATTAGTTTACTAGCGAAAGCGTGAGAGTAAACCTAACATTGAAATTAAAGGACATCAGTTTTAGCATGTACACGTAATTTTAGGGATGAGCGGTTTACACTTCCTGGTTTTATAATGTGTTTTTCGAATGGACAGAGAAATGCCGGAAAAAGACCTTGCGGTACCTGGCGATGCGACGCTGGGATATACCTTCCAAAATGATTTCCTGGCATTAAGCCGGGCATTTTCCCTGCCGGATATTGATTACCACGATATTTCCCGACGCGAACAGCTCGCCGCGGCGTTGCAACGCTGGCCGCTGTTGGCCGAATTAGCAGAGAAAAAGTAAGGAAGCCGTCGATGGCGATTCTGGGATTACAAGGCATACGCGGCGGCGTAGGCACCACCTCCATTACCGCCGCACTGGCCTGGGCGCTACAGCTGCTCGGCGAAACGGTGCTGGTGGTCGATGCCAGCCCGGACAATATGCTGCGCTTTTTTTTCAACGTTGATTTCGACCATCACAACGGCTGGGCGCGCTCGTTGATTGACGGTCGCGACTGGCGCGACGCCGGACTGCGCTACACCGCGCATATCGATCTTCTGCCGTTTGGCCGCCTGACCCCCGGCGAACGCGAGCACGTTGATAAACTGAGTCCGACCCTGGAACCCATCGCAGCGCAAATCAAATTGCTCGATCAGCAGGGGAGCCACCGCTGGCTGCTGCTTGATATTCCGGAAGGCTACTCTCCGCTTACCCGCGAACTGCTGAGCGTCTGCGATCGTGCGCTGCAGGTTGTGCACCCCGACGGTAACAGTCATATACGTCTGCATCAGCAGGCGCTGCCTGCCAACGCGGATATTTTGATTAACGACCTGCGCGTCGGCAGCCAGCTGCAGGAAGATCTCTATCAACTGTGGCTGGAAAGCCAGCGGCGTATTTTGCCGGTCACGATTCACCGCGATGAAGCGATGGCGGAGTGTCTGGCGGCGAAACAGCCTCTTGGCGAATACCGCCAGGATTCGCTGGCGGCGGAAGAGGTGCTGACGCTGGCCAACTGGTGCCTGCTGCACTATGCCAGGGAGGGGGCGGCATGATCCGCCTGAGTACGTTGCTGCTGGCGCCGCCGGTGGGCGAGCGCTTGAGTGAACGTTATGATGACTATCGTCAGCATGGCGCGTCGGTGCTTTCGGCTTTTCTCGGTTGCCTGTGGGCGTCGCTGGCGTGGGCATTCATGCCGCTTGAGACGCCGCGCTGGCAAGCTATTCGCGAACACCATGGCGACTATTTTCCGCATATTAATCCGCATCGCCCACGCCCGTTAGATCCGCTGCGCTATTTGCTGCAGTCGCTCTGGCTGCTGGCGACCCGGGTGCCGGAAGCGGATAAAAAAATAAACTGGCGCTCGCTGGCGGCGCTGGAAGGGGTTCACGGGCGCTACGCGCAGTGGCTGGAAAAATTACCGGAGAAGGTCAACACCCGTACCGGCCACCTCGATAAGCAAAAAGAGCTTGAACATCTGCATCCGCAGCTGCGGCGGCTGGTGCTTGGCACCATTACCTTCTTCTCGCTGATTCTGGCGCTGTTGTGTATCACCCAGCCGTTTAACCCGCTGTCGCAGTTTATCTTCCTGCTGTTACTGTGGGGCGTCGCGCTGCTGGTGCGGCGTATTCCGGGGCGTTTCTCCGCCCTGATGTTGATCGTGTTGTCATTGACCGTTTCTTGTCGCTATATCTGGTGGCGCTATACCTCCACGCTGAACTGGAACGATCCGGTCAGCCTGGTGTGCGGGCTGATTTTGCTGTTTGCCGAAACCTACGCCTGGATTGTGCTGGTACTGGGCTATTTCCAGGTGGTGTGGCCGCTGAATCGCCAGCCGGTGCCGCTACCGGAAGATATGAACGAATGGCCGACGGTGGATATCTTCGTCCCGACCTACAACGAAGATCTCAGCGTGGTGAAAAATACCATCTACGCTTCGCAGGGTATCGACTGGCCGAAGGATAAGCTCAATATCTGGATCCTTGATGACGGCGGGCGCGAAGAGTTTCGCCAGTTCGCGAAAGATGTCGGCGTACATTACATCGCGCGTACCAGCCACGAACATGCCAAGGCCGGTAATATCAACAATGCGCTGAAGTATGCGAAAGGCGAGTTCGTCTCTATTTTCGACTGTGACCACGTGCCCACCCGCTCGTTTCTGCAGATGACTATGGGGTGGTTCCTGAAGGATAAAAAGCTGGCGATGATGCAGACGCCGCACCACTTCTTCTCGCCGGATCCGTTCGAACGCAACCTGGGCCGTTTTCGTAAAACGCCAAATGAAGGGACGCTGTTTTACGGCCTGGTGCAGGACGGCAACGACATGTGGGATGCGACCTTTTTCTGCGGCTCCTGCGCGGTAATTCGCCGCGGCCCGCTGGATGAAATCGGCGGTATCGCCGTTGAGACGGTCACCGAGGATGCTCACACTTCACTGCGCCTGCATCGTCGTGGCCACACCTCCGCCTATATGCGCATCCCGCAGGCGGCGGGGCTGGCGACGGAAAGCTTGTCGGCGCATATCGGCCAGCGTATTCGCTGGGCGCGCGGGATGGTGCAGATTTTCCGTCTCGACAACCCCTTATTCGGTAAAGGGTTGAAGCTGGCGCAGCGTATCTGCTACGTCAACGCGATGCTGCACTTTTTGTCCGGTATACCGCGGCTTATCTTCCTCACCGCGCCGCTGGCCTTCCTGCTGCTACACGCCTATATCATCTATGCGCCGGCGCTGATGATCGCCTTGTTCGTGCTGCCGCATATGATTCATGCCAGCCTGACCAACTCGAAGATCCAGGGCAAGTACCGCCACTCCTTCTGGAGTGAAATCTACGAAACGGTGTTGGCCTGGTATATCGCGCCGCCGACCTTCGTCGCGCTGATTAACCCGCATAAAGGCAAGTTTAACGTCACCGCCAAAGGCGGACTGGTGAAGGATGAGTATGTCGATTGGGTTATCTCCCGCCCCTATATTTATCTGGTGTTGCTCAATCTGGTGGGCGTGGCGGTCGGCATCTGGCGCTTTATGTACGGGCCCGAAAACGAAATTTTAACCGTCTGGGTCAGTATCATCTGGGTGTTTTATAACTTAATCATCCTCGGCGGCGCCGTGGCGGTGTCGGTGGAGAGCAAACAGGTGCGGCGTTCGCACCGCGTAGAGATGTCGATGCCGGCGGCGATTGCCCGCCCGGATGGCCACCTGTTCTCCTGTACCGTTCATGACTACTCGGACGGCGGCCTGGGGATAAAAATTCACGGTGAAGCGCGGGTACTGGAAGGGCAACACGTGAATCTGCTGCTCAAACGCGGACAGCAAGAATATGACTTCCCGGTACGCGTCGCGCGGGTGAACGGCGGCGAAGTCGGTCTGCAATTGCTGCCGCTGACAAACCAGCAACATATTGATTTTGTGCAGTGTACGTTTGCCCGCGCTGATACGTGGGCGCTTTGGCAGGATAGCTTCCCGGAAGATAAGCCGATGGAAAGCCTGCTGGATATCCTCAAGCTGGGGTTCCGTGGATATCGTCACCTGGCGGAGTTCTCGCCGCCGTCGGTGAAGGTTATTTTCCGCTCGCTCACCTCGCTGGTGGCCTGGATTGTATCGTTTTTACCGCGCCGTCCCGAACGCGCTGCGGCGGTGCTTTCGGCAGAACCGGCAATGGCTCAACAATGATGATAATGCGATGAAAAGAAAACTTTCCTTGATTTGTGCAGTGGCGGTGGGAATGAGCAGTTGGTACCCCTTCGCAACATTTTCGGCTCCGGCGACGTCGCCGGAGGCCGTGGTTGCCGGAGCTCCAGCGACAGCGGGAGCTGTTCAATCAGCGCCGGTCATTAACGATGGCCAGCCAACGGCGACGGTTATCGATCCTGCCGCACCGGTGGTGGTAGCGGACAACATTCCCTCTCGCGATGTGAAGCTGACTTTTGCGCAAATCGCGCCGCCGCCGGGGAGCATGGTGCTGCGCGGTTCGCATCCTGAGGGCGCCGTAGAGTTCGGTATGCGCAGCGATGAGGTGGTCGCCAAAGCGCTGCTCAATCTTGACTACACGCCGTCGCCATCGCTGCTGCCGGTGCAGTCGCAACTGAAGGTTTATCTCAACGACGAGCTGATGGGCGTACTGCCGGTCACCAAAGAGCAACTGGGTAAAAAAGTGAGCGCCCAGATCCCCGTCGATCCGCTGTATATCACCGATTTTAACCGCGTGCGGCTGGAGTTCGTCGGCCACTATCGCGACGTTTGCGAAAACCCGGCGAGCAGTACGTTGTGGCTTGATATCGGTCGTGAGAGCTCGCTGGATTTAACCTATCAGTCGCTGCAGGTCCGTAACGATCTCTCCCACTTCCCGGTGCCGTTCTACGACTCGCGCGACAACCGTCCGCTGACGTTGCCGATGGTTTTTGCTGCTGCGCCTGACGTCATACAACAGCAGGCGGCGGCGATTGTCGCCTCCTGGTTTGGCAGCAAGGCTGGCTGGCGCGGCCAGCAGTTCCCGGTCCACTTCAATGAGATACCGGAACGTAACGCTATCATCTTCGCGACCAACGATAAGCGTCCGGACTTTCTGCGCGACCATCCGCCGGTGAAAGCGCCGACTATCGAAATGGTCAACCACCCGAGCAACCCGTACGTCAAGCTGCTGGTGATCTTCGGTCGCAACGATCAAGACCTGCTGTTGGCGGCCAAGGGCATTGCCCAGGGGAATATTTTGTTCCGCGGCGATAGTGTCGTCGTGGATGGCGTGAAAGAGTTGAAGGCCCGCCAGCCCTATGACGCGCCGAACTGGGTTCGTACCGACAGGCCGGTGACTTTCGGCGAGCTGAAAACCTATGAACAGCAACTGCAATCAAGCGGCCTGGTGCCAGATTCGATTAACGTGGCGCTGAATCTGCCGCCGGATCTGTATCTGCTGCGCGCTAACGGTATCGATATGGACCTGAAGTATCGCTATACCATGCCGCCGATCAAAGATAGCTCGCGGATGGATATCAGCCTAAACGATCAGTTCCTGCAGTCGTTCAGCCTCAATAGCTCGCAGGATGTGAATAAGCTGATTTTACGCCTGCCGGTGCTGCAGGGGTTACTGGACGGCCAGAACCAGGTGACCATACCCGCGCTGCGCCTGGGCGCGATGAACCAGCTGCGCTTCGATTTCCAGTACATGAACCCGATGCCTGGCGGCAACATCGATAACTGCATTACCTTCCAGCCGGTGCAGAATCACGTGGTCATCGGCGATGACTCCACCATCGATTTTTCGAAGTATTACCACTTCCTGGCGATGCTGGATCTGCGCGTCTTCGCCAACGCCGGTTTCCCGTATACCCGCATGGCCGATCTCTCTCAGACGCTAATCGTGGTGCCGAAAACGCCTGATGCGGGCCAGGTGGAGACGCTACTGCAGGCGGTAGGCGGCATCGGCGCGCAGAGCGGGCTGGCGGCTATCAACTTGCAGATGACCGATGACGGCAACCAGATTAAGGGCAAAGATGCCGACCTGATGCTGATTGGCGCTATTCCGCCATCGCTGAAAGACGATAGCAAAATCAATCTGTTGGTTGAGGCGACCAAAAGCTGGGTGAAAACGCCGATGCGTCACTATGACCTGGCCAGCATCTACCCGGACGATGACGCCCGCACGCCGCATACGCGAACCGACATCACCTCTTCCGGGCCAATGGCGGCGATTATCGGCTTCCAGTCGCCATACAACGACCAGCGCAGCGTGATCGCCCTGATGGCCGATAGCCCACGCGGCAACGAGCTGCTTACAAACGCCTTAAATGACAGCGGCAAACGGGCGGCGATGTTCGGTTCGGTGGCGGTGATTCGCGAATCCGGCGTCAATAGTCTGCGGGTTGGCGATATCTATTATGTCGGCCATCTGCCGTGGTTCGAGCGCATCTGGTTTGCGCTCTCCAGCCATCCGATACTGTTGGCGATTCTGGCGGCCGTCAGCATTGTGCTGCTGGCGTGGGTGCTGTGGCGCATGCTGCGTATTCTCAGCCGTCGCCGTCTTGATCCTGATGATGAGTAATTGCTGATGAACGCATTTCGTGGGGTACTTCTCTCGGTATTGATGCTGGCGGCGGGGCAGGTTAGCGCCGCCTGCCAGTGGCCCGCCTGGGAGCAGTTTAAAAAAGCGTATGTCAGTGCCGAAGGGCGGGTCATCGACCCCAGCGATGCGCGCAAAATCACCACCTCCGAAGGGCAAAGCTACGCGCTGTTCTTCGCTCTCGCGGCCAACGATCGCCAGGGCTTCGATAAGCTGTTCCAGTGGACGCAGAACAACCTGGCGCAGGGCGATCTGCGCGCCCATCTGCCGGGATGGCTATGGGGGAAAAAGAGCGAGGATGAATGGACGGTGCTGGACAGCAATTCAGCTGCGGATTCTGATTTGTGGATTGCCTGGGCGCTGCTGGAAGCCGGACGCCTGTGGAAGGTTGATAACTATACTGAGGTAGGAAAAGCGCTGCTGGCGCGGATTGCCGATGAAGAAGTCGCTGATGTTCCGGGGCTCGGGCCGTCGGTACTGCCGGGGAAAGTTGGTTTCGCGGACGACAAGGGCTGGCGCTTTAATCCAAGTTATCTGCCGCCGCAGCTCGCCACCTACTTTACCCGCTTTGGCGCGCCGTGGCCGAAGATCCGCGACAGCAATCTGCGACTGCTGCTGGAAACGGCGCCAAAAGGCTTCTCGCCGGACTGGGTGCGCTATGAGAAAGGTAGCGGCTGGCAGTTGAAAACCGATAAACCGATTATTGGCAGCTATGACGCTATCCGCGTCTATCTGTGGGTCGGCATGCTCAATAACGCCGATAAACAAAAAGCGCCGCTATTGGCGCGTTTCAAACCGATGGCGGTTCAGACGATCAAACAGGGATTACCGCCGGAAAAAACCAATATCGCCAGCGGGAAAACGACTGGCGAGGGGCCGGTTGGCTTCTCCGCCGCCATGCTGCCGTTTTTACAAGATGACGACGCCCGCGCGCTACAACGCCAACGGGTCGCCGATCATTATCCCGACGCGGACGCCTACTACAGCGCGGTGCTGACGCTGTTCGGCCAGGGGTGGGATCAACATCGTTTTCGTTTCGCCGCGGGTGGCGAATTACAACCTGACTGGAACCAGGCATGCGCAAGTTCTCACTAAGCTTCATCACGCTGTCTGTCGGCCTTGGCCTGTTGCCGCTGGCGCAGGCGGAGAATACCCCTGCGCAGCAGCATCTGCTGGAACAAGTGCGTCTTGGCGAGGCCAGCAGTCGTGAGGACCTGGTGCGTCAGTCACTCTATCGGCTGGAACTGATCGACCCGAATAACCCCGATTATCTTGCCGCGCGGACGCGCTATCTTCTGCGCCAGGGCGACACCGCCGGCGCGCAAAAGCAACTCGATCTGCTGGCAAAGCTGGCTCCGGAATCGTCGGCGCTACAAGCGACGCGTAACGAGATGAAGATCAGTACCGGTAGCGGTCGCCAGGCGTTGCAGCAGGCGCGATTGCTCGGCGTTGCCGGGAAAGTCGATGAAGCCGTCGCCGCCTATGAAAAGCTCTTCGGCGGCGTCCCAACGGATACCGAAGCCGCTATCGAATACTGGACGCTGGTGGCGCGATTGCCCGCTCGCCATAGCGAAGGCGTCAGCCAGCTGAAAAAACTTAATGCCACAACCCCGGATAACGTCACGTTATTGACCTCGCTGGCGAAGCTGATGTTTTCAGATAACAAGCCGCAGGAAGGCTTCGCCTATCTGGAACAGATGGCGCGTTCGGCCTCAGGCCGCGGAATTGCGGCTGATATGTGGCTCGGCGAAATTAAAAGTATGCCGGTCAGCAGAGGCAGCGTTCAGGCACTACAGCGATTCCTGCTCCAGTTCCCCGCCGGTTCCGCTGCCGCTAACGCCCGGGTGTTGCTGGCGCAGCAGCAAACTCAACTGCAAGACCCAGCCTTCCTCGCCAAAAGCGAAGGGCTGGCGGCGGTGAAATCCGGGAATGCGGCGCAGGCGGTGGCCGATCTGCAGCAGGCGGTACGCGCCGATGCCCGCGATAGCGATGCCGTCGGCGCGCTGGGCGCCGCCTACTCACAGCGCGGCGATCGGGCGCGGGCGGTGGCGCAGCTTAATAAAGCGATCGCGATGGATCCGAAAAGCCCGAATCGCGATAAGTGGGACAGTTTGCTGAAGACCAACCGCTATTGGTTGTTGATTAAACAGGGCGATAACGCGCTGAAAGCAGGCCAACTGGCGCAGGCGCAAAATGCGTACGCCCAGGCGCAGCGGGTGGATAACACCGACAGCTACGCGGTTCTGGGGTTAGGCGATGTCGCCGCGGCGCGCAAAGATGACGCCGCCGCCGAACGCTACTATCGCCAGGCGTTACGCATGGATCGCGACAATAATCTCGCCGTACGCGGTCTGGCGAATGTTTATCGTCGTGAATCGCCGGAAAAAGCCAGCGCCTATATTGCCAGCCTCCCCGCCAGCCAGCGGCGCAGTATTGATGATATCGAACGCAGTCTTACCAACGATCGGCTGGAAAAACAGGCCGAAGCGCTGGAAAGCCAGGGCAGTTGGGCGCAGGCCGCGGAGGTGCAGCGGCGGCGTCTGGCTCTGGATCCTGAAAGCGTGTGGATAACCTATCGGTTGGCGAAAGATCTGGTCAGCGCCGGCCAGCGGCCGGAAGCGGACGCGCTGATGCGTAACATGGCCAACCGCAAGCCGGGCGATGCCGAACGGGTTTACGCCTACGGCCTCTATTTGTCCGGTAATAATCAGGATGATATGGCGCTGGCGCAAATTAACGCGCTGCCGCGCGGACAGTGGACCGATAATATTCGTGAACTGGAAGGGCGTCTGCAAAGCGACAAAGTGATGCGCGAGGCCAACCAACTTCACGATAGCGGGCAGGAAGCGCAGGCCATTGCCTTGATTAAACAGCAGCCGGAATCGATCCGCTACGATCTGGCGTTGGCGGATTGGGCGCAGCAGCGCGGCGATAGCGCAGAGGCGATAGCCCAGTACCATCGGGTGCTGAGCCAGCAGGCTGATAATGGCGATGCGCGCCTTGGCCTGGCGGAAGTTTATCTTGCCGAGGGTGATAAAAACGCCGCCCGCGCGCAGGTCGCGCAGTTGAAGGATGCGGATACGGAATCGATTAACATGCAACGGCGGGTAGCGCTGGCCCGCGCCGGATTTGACGATACCGCGGGCGCGCAACAAATATTCGACCGCATCGTGCCGCAGGCGAAAAGCCAGCCGCCGTCGATTGAAAGCGCGCTGGTGCTGCGTGATGCCGCGCGCTTCCAGACGCAAACCGATCAACCACAGCAGGCCCTGGAAAGCTATAAAGATGCGATGGTGGCCTCGGGCGTGACCCGCGTTCGCCCGCAGGATAATGACACCTTTACCCGCCTGACCCGCAACGATAGCCAGGATGACTGGCTGAAGCGCGGGATCCGCAGCGACGCCGCCGATCTTTATCGCCAACAGGATCTTAACGTTACCCTTGAGCACGACTATTGGGGATCGAGCGGTACCGGCGGTTATTCAGACCTCAAAGCGCACACCACCATGCTGCAGGTAGACGCGCCGCTGTATGACGGGCGGATGTTCTTCCGTACCGATGTGGTGAATATGAACGCCGGGACATTTTCCACGAATAGCGATGGCGGTTATTCGCCGAGTTGGGGAACCTGTGGTGAAATTAGCTGCTATGGCGGCAGTAAAAATCAGAGCGATGGCGGCGCCAGCGTAGCGGTTGGCTGGAAGAACGACACCTGGAGCGGCGATATCGGCACCACGCCGATGGGCTTTAACGTGGTGGATGTCGTGGGCGGACTGAGTTACAGCGGCGATGCCGGCCCGGTCGGCTATACCGTCAACGTCCACCGGCGACCCATTTCCAGCTCGCTGCTCTCCTTCGGCGGGCAAAAAGATAATCCTAACGACGGCCATACCGGTACTACCTGGGGCGGCGTCCGCGCTGCCGGCGGCGGCATCAGCCTGAGCTACGATAAAGGCGAGGCTAACGGCATCTGGTCATCGCTGGGTGCCGATCAACTCACCGGCAAAAATGTCGAGGACAACTGGCGCGTACGCTGGATGACCGGTTACTACTATAAAGCGATCAATGAAAATAATCGCCGGGTGACCGTCGGCCTGACCAATATGATCTGGCACTACGACAAAGACCTCAGCGGTTACACGCTGGGCCAGGGCGGTTACTACAGCCCGCAGGAGTATCTCTCCTTCTCGGTGCCGGTCATCTGGCGTCAGCGTACCGAAAACTGGTCGTGGGAACTCGGCGGGTCGGTGTCGTGGTCCCATTCGCGCACGCAAACTCAGGCGCGCTATCCGTTGCTGAATTTGATTCCGTCGCAGTATCGCTACGAAGCCAGCCAGCTAAAAGAAGAGGGCGGCAGCAGCCAGGGCTTCGGTTATACCGCACGGGCGCTGGTGGAACGGCGAGTCACCGGCAACTGGTTTGTCGGCGCGGCTGTGGATATTCAGCAGGCGAAAGATTACACCCCGAGCCACGCGCTGCTGTACGTGCGCTATTCAGCTGCCGGTTGGCAGGGCGACATGGATATGCCGCCGCAGCCGTTGGTGCCTTATGCGGATTGGTAGCAGATTAGCCTGATTTCTACGGCTAATCGCCAATCCACCTCGCTGTTCGCGTATACTCGCCGTACCTCGCCCGCCGCTTTCGGGAAGAACCTGTCTTGCGGGCGAGAGCGAACAATTTGCGTATATAATCAGCCTGAAAACGACCGGTATTGATGGATCTCGCCGGATAGTTGTTCAGTTTCAGTGGAGAACACAGTTGCGCGTCAGCCGCTCACTTACAATTAAACAGATGGCGATGGTCGCGAGCGTGTCCATGGCGTTTGTCCTGGTCTTTTGTTCCATTTTGCTGTTTCACTTTGTGCAACAGAGTCGCTATACCACGGCCACGCAATTAGAAAGTATCGCCCGTTCCGTTCGCGAGCCCCTGTCGGCGGCAATTTTGAAAGCCGACATTCCCGAAGCGGAAGCTATTCTGGGCCGCATTCAGCCTGCTGGCATCGTCAGCCGGGCGGATGTGGTACTACCGAATCAATTTCAGGCGCTGCGGATGCGCTTTATTCCCGAACGACCGGTGCCGGTGATGATCACTCGCCTGTTTGAACTGCCGGTACAGATATCCCTGCCGATTTACTCACTCGAGCGTCCGGCTAACCCGCAGCCGCTGGCCTATCTGGTGTTGCAGGCGGATTCCTATCGCATGTATAAATTCGTCATGAGCGCGCTTGCGACGTTAGTGACTACTTACTTACTTTTGGTGCTTATTTTGACGGTGGCGCTAACCTGGTGCATTAACCGGCTGATTGTTCGCCCGCTGCGCGCCATCGCCCGCGAGCTTAACGATATTCCGCCGCAGGAACGGCTCGGACATCAGCTGAGCCTGCCGCGACTGCACCAGGATGATGAAATCGGCATGCTGGTGCGTTGCTACAATCGCAACCAGCAGTCTTTGCTGCGTCAGCATGATGAGCTATCGTTGCAATCGACCCGTTTCCCGGTGTCTGAGCTCCCCAACAAAGCCTTTTTGATGGCGATGCTGGAGCAGACCACAACCCGTCCGCAACCCTCGGCGCTGCTGGTGGTAGCCTGTGAGACCTTGCAAGATGCCGCAGGCGTCCTGAAAGAGAGCCAGCGCGAGATGCTGCTCCTGACGCTGGTTGAGAAGCTGAAAGCGGTTATCCCACCCAATATGGTGCTGACGCAGGTGAGCGGTTACGATTTCGCTATTTTTGCCCCCGGACTCAGCAAGCCGTGGGAAGCGGTGTCGTTAAGTAAGCAAGTGCTTACTTCCATTAGCGAGCGATTGCCGCTGCACGGTGTCCAGCTGCGGCCCTGCGCCAGTGTCGGTATCGCGATGTTTAATAGCGAACTGAGCGCCGAACAGTTTTATCGTCGGGCGGTTTCCGCCGCGGTGACGGCGCGGCGCAAGGGCAAAAATCAGATCGAGTTCTTTGACCCCGAGCAGATGGAAAAAGCCCAGCGTCGGTTAATGGAAGAGCACGACATCCTCACCGCGCTCGAGAATCAGCAGTTCGCCATCTGGTTTCAACCGCAGGTGGATATTGCCAGCGGTGATATTTGCGGTGCGGAAGTTCTGCTGCGCCAGCGACAGGCCGATGGCGGTTGGTCGCTGCCGTGCGATCTGATTGAGCGTATTGAAAACTGCGGGCTGATGGTGCCGGTAGGCTATTGGGTGATGGAAGAAGCCTGCCGCCAGCTGGCAGCCTGGCAGCAGCAGGGGATCATGCTGCCGTTGTCGGTGAATGTCTCGTTACTGCAGTTGCTGCATCCTGACCGCGGCGTTGAGCTGCAGGCACTCATTGAACGCTATCGTATCGCCCCGGGCACCCTGGTGCTGGAGGTGACGGAAAGCTGCCGTCTCGACGATCCGCAGGCGGTGATTGACCTGCTGCGCCCGCTGCGCGACGCCGGCACGCGTATTGCGCTGGATGATTTCGGCATGGGTTATGCCGGGTTGCGCCAGTTGCAACATATGAAATCGCTGCCGGTTGATATCCTGAAAATCGACAAGGCGTTTATTGATATGTTGCCGGATGATACCAGTATGGTCCCGGCGATAATTCAGCTCGCACGCGGGCTCAAGCTGCGGATCGTTGCTGAGGGCGTTGAAAAAGAAGAACAGCTGACATGGTTGCAAGCGGCTGGCGTGGATGTCGCTCAGGGTTACCTGTTTGGTTGCGCCTTGCCGCTGGAAAGCTTTATGCAGCGCTTCCTGCAGGCCGATAAGGACGATGCAAGTTTGTAACATTTTTATTTGTTTGTGCGAGTCAGCTCAAATATTTTAACAATTCCGTTGCAACTTCGCGCTTACTTATTTCTGAAATGTTTCCAGGGTGTTATTTTTAAGCCACAGACACAGATAACCTTTCATTGTCTGTGGTTATTCCCAAAGGACACCCTATGAAACTCTCTCTCTTCAAAAGCCTCTATGTCCAGGTTTTATCGGCCATAGCTATCGGTATTTTGCTGGGCCATTTCTACCCGGAACTTGGCGCGCAGATGAAACCGTTCGGCGACGCCTTCGTAAAACTGATTAAAATGGTCATTGCTCCGGTTATCTTCTGTACCGTTGTAACAGGGATTGCCGGGATGGAAAGCATGAAGGCCGTCGGTCGTACCGGTGCGGTGGCGCTACTCTACTTTGAAGTGGTGAGTACCATTGCGTTGATTATCGGTCTTATCATCGTCAACGTAGTGCAACCCGGCGCGGGCATGAACGTCGATCCCGCGACGCTGGACGCGCACGCGGTGGCAGTCTACGCCGAGCAGGCTAAAGATCAGGGTGTTGTCGCCTTCTTACTCGATATTATTCCGGGCAGCGTGATTGGCGCTTTCGCCAGCGGTAATATTCTGCAGGTGCTGATGTTTGCCGTCCTGTTTGGCTTTGCGCTGCATCGTTTAGGCAGCAAAGGCCAGCTGATTTTCAACGTCATTGAGAGCTTCTCGCAGGTCATTTTCGGCATCATTAACATGATTATGCGCCTGGCGCCGATCGGCGCTTTCGGGGCCATGGCCTTCACCATCGGTAAATACGGCGTCGGTACCCTGGTACAGCTGGGCCAACTGATCATCTGCTTCTACATCACCTGTATCCTGTTCGTGGTGCTGGTACTGGGTTCTATCGCGCGGGCCACTGGATTTAGCATCTTCAAGTTCATTCGCTATATCCGCGAAGAGCTGCTGATTGTACTGGGGACCTCTTCGTCCGAATCCGCGCTGCCGCGAATGCTGGATAAGATGGAGAAGTTGGGTTGCCGTAAATCAGTGGTGGGGCTGGTGATACCGACCGGCTACTCCTTTAACCTCGATGGCACCTCCATCTACCTGACGATGGCGGCGGTGTTCATCGCCCAGGCCACCAATAGCCATATGGATATCTTCCATCAGATCACCCTGCTGGTGGTACTGCTGCTCTCTTCGAAAGGGGCCGCGGGCGTCACCGGGAGCGGATTTATCGTACTGGCGGCGACCATCTCTGCGGTAGGGCATCTGCCGGTGGCGGGCCTGGCGCTGATTCTCGGTATCGACCGCTTTATGTCCGAAGCGCGCGCGTTGACCAACCTGGTGGGTAACGGCGTGGCGACCGTGGTTGTCGCGAAATGGGTGAAAGAACTCGATGCCAAACAGCTCGATGATGTGTTGAATAACCGCGTTCCCGCGGACAAATCGCAAGAATTATCCTCGTAATTCCTCATGTTATGCCCATGGACTATGGGCTCCTGCGCAAAATTAGGTATCATTCCCCTTCTGGGGGAATGATACCTCATGATTATTTTACGTCTTCATGTGACATTTTCGCCTACGCGTGGTCTAACCGACGTATTTGATTCACCACCTTTTTCGGTAACCCGGCGATGGGTTGCCTATGTAACCAGGAATGTTCATCAGGGGTTCACATGCAGGGCACAAAAATTCGACTCTTAACCGGTGGTTTGCTGATGATAGCGACGGCCGGTTCTGTGCAGGCAGAAGCGCTCCAGCCGGACCCGGCCTGGCAACAGGGGACGTTGGCGAACGGTTTTTCGTGGCAGGTACTTTCCACGCCGCAGCGCCCTAGCGATCGCGTCGAAGTCCGCCTGGCTGTGAATATTGGCTCGCTGAGCGAAAGCACTCAGCAGAGCGGCTTCAGTCATTTCATTCCGCGCCTGGCGCTGACCCAAAGCGGCAGCCTCCCGACGATGCAGGCGCGTTCGCTGTGGCAGCAGAGTATTGACCCGAAGCGTCCTCTGCCGCCGGCGATCGTTTCGTACGATTTCACCTTGTTTAATCTGAGTTTGCCGAACAACCGCAACGACCTGCTTAAAGAGGCGTTGAACTGGCTGGCGGACGCTAACGGTAAGTTGAGTATTACCCAACAAGCCGTCAATCATGCGCTGCAGGGCAGCGATATGGTGGCGACCTGGCCGCTGGATACCCAGGAAGGCTGGTGGCGCTATCGCCTGAAGGGCTCAACGATGCTCGGTCACGATCCGGCGGCGCCGTTGAAGCAACCGATTGATATTAAACAGCTGAAAGAATTTTATCAGAAATGGTACACCCCGGATGCGATGACGTTGATTGTTGTCGGTAACGTCGATAGCCGCAGCGTCGCTGAGCAGATCAACAAAATCTTCGGCGAACTGAAAGGTAAACGCGAGACCCCGGCGGCGGTACCAACGCTATCACCTCTGCCGGCTGTACCGGTGAGTATCATGACCGATGCCGTGCGTCAGGATAAGCTGTCGATCATGTGGGACTCTCCATGGCAGCCAATCCGCGATTCCGCCGCGCTGCAGCGCTACTGGCGCGATGACCTGGCTCGGGAAGCGCTGTTCTGGCACGTGCAGCAGAACCTGAGCAAAAGCAACGTAAAAGACATCGGTCTCGGTTTTGATTGCCGCGTGCTGTACCAGCGCGCTCAGTGCGCGATCAATATCGACTCGCCGGGCGAACGCCTGAACGCCAACCTGAGCGCGGTATCGCGCGAACTGGCGAAGGTACGCGACAATGGTCTGCCGCAGGAAGAGTTCGATGCACTGATTGCGCAAAAGAATCTCGAACTGCAAAAACTGTTCGCCACCTATGCCCGCACGGATACCGATATCCTGATTAGCCAACGTATGCGTTCGCTGCAAAATCAGGTGGTGGATATCGCGCCGGAGCAGTATCAGAAACTGCGCCAGGAGTTCCTGAACTCACTGACGGTCGACATGTTGAACCAATATCTGCGCCAGCAGCTGTCGCAGGATATGGCGCTGGTGTTGCAGCAGCCGAAAGGCGAGCCGGAGTACAACATGAAAGATCTGAAAGCGACATGGGAAAAGCTGATGGCGCCAGCACCCGCTGCGGCGGTGAGCGCGACGCCGGATACGGTTGATGCGCATAACGAGGCGACGGATATTCCCCCAGCGCAGTAGATACTGTTATCGGTTTGCAGCGGTTTTGGTCCGGGAAAAACATGTACTTAGTGTTAATTCCGAGCACATTGCGCTCCCGATATTTCTTCTGCGTTATGTCTCTCATGGCGCAGGGAGCGCACAGAGGGCGGCCAGTCGCCGCCGCCCTCTGTACTCCCGGGCTCTGGCCGCCAAAATCGCCACTTCGTGGTACCTTCGACTTATCCCTGCAGGCTTCGGGTCGGGCCGAGGCAGCGTCCTTGCAAAACACGGCCCTCAGCCCGCATCCATGCGGGCTGCCCCGGCCTTCCGGGAACGTCTCAGCGATTTTGAGGCCGCCAACACCGGCAGTTTCAGCCAGCGAACGGTAGGCCGGGTAAGGCGTTAGCCGCCACCCGGCGCAAAATCAGCTCAGCTTCCGCCGCCTGTGTTGAGGTTTGTGCGGTTTCAAAATCCCCGGTGGCGCTACCGCTTACCGGGGCTACAGCACTGTACGATTTGGTAGCCCTGCTAAGCGCAGCGCAAGCAGGGGGAATAGGGTCTTAGTCCGGCATCGCTTCGCGCGGGATAATCGCCCCGCGATATTGGATAACCGTGCTGGCGGTGAGATGTCCGCGTTTCGCCGCGGATTCCGCGTCGCCGCCGGTCAGGCGCACCGCCAGATAGCCGGCGCTGAACGAATCGCCCGCCGCCGTGGTATCCACTACTTTCTCTTTCGGCAGCTTCACCGCGGGCACCTCCAGCAGCGGCTGGCCGGCGATCGCCACCAGGCAGGAGTCGGCGCCGCGCTTCACCACCACCTCTTCTACGCCAGCGGCGTGGGTGCGGGCGATAACTTCGGCAACCGGTACCGCTCCCCACAGCGCATCTTCATCATCCAGCGTCAGAAAAGCGATATCGGTACATTCCAGCATTTGCTGGTACACCTGGCGAGTCTCTTGCTGGCTGGCCCACAGGCGCGGACGGTAGTTGTTATCGAAAATCACTTTCCCGCCGTTGGCGCGGCATTCGCGCAGCAGGGTGAGCAACTTTTCCCGGCTGGCCGGGCTGAGGATGGCGAGGCTGATGCCGCTCAGATAGAGGTAATCAAAGGTAGCCAGCTCTTCGCAGATGGCGCCTGCGCGCTCGCTTTCGAGCCAGAATTTGGCCGCCGCTTCGTTGCGCCAGTAGTAGAAGGTGCGCTCGCCGGTCTCGTCCGTTTCAATGTAGTAAAGGCCAGGCAGACGGTCAGCCATGCGCTGAATCAGATCGGTTTTTACCTGCTCGCCCTGCCAGGACTCCAGCATCTGCTGGCTGAAGGTGTCGGTGCCCAGCGCGGTCACGTAGTGTACGCTTAGGGCATCCGCGCTGGTCTGGCGCGCGATGTAGACGGATGTGTTTAAGGTATCGCCGCCGAAACCGCGATTCACCGCCGCGTTTTTCTCTGACAGTTCAATCATGCATTCGCCAATCACGGCAATTTTCTTAGACATAGTGCTGACCTGAAATTGAATCGAAATTAACGGTAGTTTGCGCTGGGCACCCGGCAGGGTCAACCATATTAAAACATCGTTCCATTATTTTTTGACCTGACGCGCAAAATGTGACGAAAAGCGCATTTGGCGGATGAATCCGCGCTCTTCAACTATAGTGAGGAGTGACGAGACGCAAAAGGAGCGGAGAGGGGATGACCAGAACCCGTAAAACGATTGCTATTATCTCGGGAACGATTGTGCTGTTAATCGTTCTTTTTTTCATCGTGTTGGCGACCTTTGACTGGAACCGGCTCAAGCCGACGATCAATCAGAAAGTTTCCGCCGAGCTCAATCGGCCATTCGCCATTCGCGGCGACCTGGGCGTAGTGTGGGAGCGACAGCCTGAGGAGCGCGGCTGGCGTAGCTGGATCCCGTGGCCGCATGTGCATGCCGAAGATATCGTGTTGGGTAACCCGCCCGACATTCCGCAAGTGACGATGGTACATCTGCCGCGCGTGGAAGCGACGCTGGCCCCGCTGGCGCTACTGAGCAAAACGGTCTACTTGCCGTGGATTAAGCTCGAACAGCCCGACGTCCGGCTGATAAGGCTGACGGAAAACAGCAATAACTGGACCTTTAAATTAGCTTCTGACCCGGCATCCGAAAAAGCCAACCCGCCATCGGCCTGGTCTTTCCGCCTTGATAATATTCTCTTCGATCGCGGCAACATCGGCATTGACGATAAGGTAACCCGCAGCAATATCGCGATCGTGGTCGATCCGCTTGGCAAAGCGCTGCCGTTTAGCGAAGTCACCGGTGCGGGCAACAAAGCGCAGGCGACAAAAGCCGGCGATTATATCTTTGGCCTGTCGGTGAAGGGGCGCTACAAAGGCCAGCCGCTGAGCGGCAGCGGCAAAATTGGCGGCATGCTGGCGCTACGTAGCGATAGTACCCCGTTCCCGCTACAAGGCGATTTTCACTCTGGTAATACCCGGATAGCGTTTAGCGGCACGGTCAGCGATCCGCTTAATGTCGGCGGGCTCGATCTGCGGCTGAAATTCGCCGGCGACTCGTTGCGCGACCTCTACGACCTGACCGGCGTTCTGCTGCCGGAAACGCCGTCCTTTTCCACCGATGGCCGCCTGCGCGCCGACTTTAAACATAAAAACGGCATGCGTTTTGACTATCGCGATTTTAACGGCCGGATTGGCGACAGCGATATCCACGGTTCGTTGACCTATACCACCGGCAAACCGCGACCGAAGCTCACCGGCGATCTGGAGTCTAAACAGCTGCGGCTGGCGGACCTCGGCCCGCTGATTGGCGTTGATTCCGGCGGCGGGGCGAAGAAATCCTCATCACGTAAAGCGGGCGATGCCGTACAGCCGGCGGGGAAAATCCTGCCGGCCGATCGCTTTGAGACGGATAAATGGCAGGTGATGGACGCCGATGTGCGCTTCAAGGGGCGGCGAATCGAACACGGCGGTACTCTGCCCATCAGCGACCTGGCGACTCATATTATTCTTGAACGCGGCGACCTGCGCCTGCAGCCGGTGCGCTTTGGCCTGGCGAACGGTTCGATTGCCGGCAGCGTGCATCTGCAGGGCGATAAAAAACCGCTACAGGGCGAAGCCAATTTGCAGGCGCGGCGGCTCAAGCTTAAGGCGCTGATGCCGAACGTTGAAATGATGCAGAAAACGCTCGGTGAGATGAGCGGCGATGTACAACTGCGCGGCAGCGGTAATTCGGTGGCGGCGCTGCTCGGCAACAGCAACGGCAACCTTAAGCTGCTGATGAATGATGGTCTGATTAGCCGCAACCTGATGGAAATCCTCGGCTTAAACGTCGGTAACTTTATCATCGGGCAGATTTTTGGCGATGAGGAGGTTCGGGTGAACTGCGCGGCGGCCAATATTGATGTGGTCAACGGCGTGGCGCGACCGCAAATTTTCGCCTTCGATACCGAGAACGCGCTGATTAACATTACCGGCACCGCCAGCTTTGCCTCTGAACAGCTGGATCTGACCGTTGACCCGGAAAGTAAGGGCCTGCGGGTGATTACTCTGCGTTCTCCGCTGTACGTGCGCGGTACCTTTAAATCGCCGGATGCCGGGGTGAAAGCCGGGCCGCTGATTGCCCGCGGCGCGGTGGCGGCAGCGTTAGCGACGCTGGTCACGCCGGCGGCCGCTTTACTGGCGCTGATCTCGCCGGCGGAAGGCGAGGCGAATCAGTGCCGGACGATTTTGTCGCAGATGAAAAAGTAAGGATGAGATGAGCGATGGCCCTGACGGCAACAGCGTCAGGGCCTGCAACTTACAGCGATTGATGGCGGGTTTCGTGGGTCAACAGCAGGGCGATCAGCGTCAGCGCCGCCATCGCCGCCAGGTAGATACCGACAGCCGGCAGGCCGTAATTGCCCTGCAGCCAGGCGGCAATATACGGTGCGACCGACGCGCCGAGGATCGACGACACGTTATAGGAGAAAGAGGCGCCGGTATAACGAACTTCCGTCGGGAACAGCTCCGGCAGCAGTGCGCCCATCGGGCCAAAGGTCAGCCCCATCAGGCTAAGGCCAAGCAGCAGGAAGGCGAATACCAGCAGTGGGTTGCCGGAACCGAGCAGCGGTTTAAAGGCGAACAGCGCGAACAGAATAATCATCGTGGTGATGATAATCATGCTTTTACGACGGCCAAAGGCATCCGCCAGCAGGCCCGCCACCGGCACCATCACACCAAAACCAATGACCGCCATCATCAGCATCCACAGCACTTCGTTACGCGGCAAACCTAAGCCAATCGGCGCGGCAGCGGTACTGAAGGTCATGGAGTAAACGGTCATGATATAGAACAGGGTATAGGTCGCCAGCATGATGAAGGTGCCGAGCACGGTCACGCGCACGTGCTTAGTCAGCAGCGTGCCAAGCGGGATTTTGACCTGTTTTTTCGCCGCCGCCACCTTAGCGAACACCGGGGTTTCATGCAGCGACACGCGAACATACAGACCGATAATGACCAGTACCGCAGAGAAGATGAACGGCACGCGCCAGCCCCATTCCATAAACTGCTGGTCGCTCAACAGCCACGACAGCAACAGGAAGGTGCCGTTGGCGAAGAAGAAGCCGATTGGCGCCCCCAGTTGCGGGAAGGAGCCATATAGCGCGCGTTTGCGCGGCGGAGCGTTTTCCGTCGCCAGCAGCGCCGCGCCGCCCCATTCGCCGCCCAGGCCGAGACCCTGACCAAAGCGCGCCAGCGCCAGCAGCATCGGCGCCAGAATGCCAATGCTTTCATAGCCCGGCAGCAGGCCGATGACTACGGTGGATATCCCCATGGTCAGCAGTGAGGCGACGAGTGTGACCTTCCGGCCTACACGGTCGCCGAAGTGGCCGAATAGCGCTGAGCCAATCGGGCGCGCGACAAAGGCGATGGCGAACGTCGCCAGCGACTGGAGCGTCGCGGCGGCGGCATCACCCTGTGGGAAAAAGATATGGGGGAAGACGATAACCGCGGCGGTGGCGTAAATATAGAAGTCGAAGAACTCAATGGCGGTGCCGATGAGTGAGGCGACGACGACTTTATTACGCGAGTTAACCGGCGTGGCGTCTTGCGCGTTGTCGATAGTAGTGGCTGTGGCTTGCATAGATCTTTCTTATTTTTGAGCGAACGAAAAGCCATATAGCCACAGCAAAAGAGACATTTCAATCTGTAACAAAACTCGCTATTGCGCAAAAAACAGGCAAAAAGCGGATAATTTTCGCCCTGAGAAAATATCTTCTATGAAATGCTTCACATAATTAAAATATTAGAGAATAAAACCAGTTTTAGGTTAAATAAAAGTTACGCACTGGATTTATCTGCTGAAATGATAGGTTGGGCTGAATTTTGCGTCTTTATTCAGCCCGATAATGACTTTAATCGTGGGCTTTGCCCGGCATCCGCTTATCGTCTTTGTACTCCGCGGTCGCAATCCACGCGGCGCAGAAGAGGGTCAGACGGGCGAAGAAGTAGAAGAAGGCCATTAGCCCGAGTACGGAACCAAAGGCGGCGCCGGATGGGGATTTCACCAGCGCCGGCAGCGTCCAGGTCATCACGATTTTAATAATCTCGAAGCCAATCGCCGCAATTAGTGTACCGCGGAACAGCGCTTTGCGGCGTGGACGGTGGCGCGGCAGTCGCCAGAAGATCCAGAAAAACAGTAGATAGTTCGCGAAGATGGAAATCGCCAGACCAATCAGGCGCCATGCGGGTTTCAGCCATTCTATATAATCGAGATACAGCGCGGAGATGATCATCTGCTGTGCGGATCCGGCAACGGAGGTAATCGACAGCGTGATAACCAGCGCGACCAGCAGGCCAATCAGCGAGATCAGATCGCGGAAGTATTTTACCCAGATTTTTTCCTGATCCTGCGGCGTACGTTCCCACACGTCGCGCGACTGGGCGCGAATCGCTTCACGCAGGTTGCCCATCCAGTTAATACCGGAGTAGAGCGCGACCAACAGGCCGACCAGTCCGACGGCGGTACGCTGCTGTACGGCGGTGTTGATGGTGTTTTTAAGCGTTGCCGCCAGCGTCGGGTCGCTGACGTTTTGCAGAATTTTATCGAAGATGTCCTGCAGCAGCGTCGGATGCCAGGCCAGTACGAAACCAGCGGCGGCAAATGAGACCATCAGAATGGGGATCATCGACAAAAATGAGAAGTAGGTGATGGCTGCGCCAAACTGATTGCCAAGCCTGTCATTGAACCGCTCGGCGGCGCGCAGCAGGTGG
The DNA here is from genome assembly GCF_040064495.1 of Klebsiella sp. CN_Kp097. NCBI lineage: Bacteria > Pseudomonadati > Pseudomonadota > Gammaproteobacteria > Enterobacterales > Enterobacteriaceae > Klebsiella > Klebsiella sp. CN_Kp097. The sequence continues at coordinate 173,991 of NZ_JBEAIL010000006.1, forward strand.
GCTATTACCGGATTGCGCTGAACTTTGGCCGCCGTTCCGGTGACCGTTTTCAGCGCCTGGTTAGCTTTCTGCCCAACGGCGGAATCGTTGATGGCGGCGAGCGTACTTTTGTTTTTCTCCGGCTGCTGGCCCGTTTCCTGTGGCGGTTGGCGATCGTCGTTTTCCGGCGTCATAAGTGATTTCTTCCTTTCTTTACAGCGATATTCAGCCAAAAGTATACCTTAAACGACGCATCTTGCAGGCGCCCATCGGCCCGACGGGCGTTGACGACCCGCGCCGATTAATCGACATAACCTTTCATCAATCCGCCCAGCCACTCCATAAAGAGATGCACGCGGCGGGAGAGATTGCGCCGATGTGGATAGATAATCGACACCGGCATCGGTTCGGCGCGGTACTGCGGCAGGATCTCAACCAGCTCGCCGGTACGCAGCGGTTCACGTACGGCAATGCGCGGGACCTGAATAATGCCGAGCCCGGCCTGGCAGGCCGCCTGATAGGTTTCGGTGCTATTGACGGTCAACACGCCGCCGGTTTTCACCCAGCGCACGGCGCCGTCGCTGACGACTTCAAAGCCTGACTGCCGCGCGCCGAAGTTGCTGGCGTAGTGGATCAGTGCATGATCCGCCAGATCGTCGAGGCTTTCCGGGTAGCCGAAGCGCGCCAGATAATGCGGACTGGCGCAGTTAATTTGCGTGAGTTTGCCGAGCGGGCGGGCGATGAGTCCCGAGTCTTTGAGCGTACCCACCCGGATCACGCAGTCGAAGCCTTCGCGCACCACATCGACCAGCCGGTCGCTACTGCTCAGTTCGATTGCAATGCCGGGATACTGTTGTAAAAACGCGGGAAGTTTCGGGATGACCAGTTTTTTGGCGACGCTGATCGGCATATCGACACGCAGGCGGCCGCTAATGCTTGACGGATCGCCCTGAAACATACCATCCAGTTCTTCGAGATTACTTAACAGGTCTTTGGCGCGTTCGTAATAGACCATGCCGTCCTGCGTCAACTGCACCCGGCGGGTGGTGCGGTGCAGCAGGCGAGCGCCGAGATGGCTCTCCAGCGCCTGGATCTGTCGCGATACGCTACCTTTGGGCAACCCAAGGGTATCGGCGGCGCGAGAGAAACTCTCTAGTTCCGCGACACGAATAAAGAGTTGCATTGCGTGAATTTTATCCATGCTTACTGCCTATTGTTGTTGATACTGAAACAGTAAAACGTAATTTAGCCCATTTATTGTTACTACGTCTGCTAATAAGCTCTTTATTCACACACACGTAATGATGAAGGGGTTTCTGATGACACAACGTATCGCTTTAGTAACCGGCGGCAGCCGCGGTCTGGGAAAAAACGCGGCGCTGAAGCTGGCGGCGAAGGGAACCGATATTATTCTGACTTACCACAGCAACCAACAGGCGGCGCGGGAAGTGGTGCGCGAAATTGAGCAAACAGGAGCGAAAGCGGCAGCATTGCCGCTGAACGTCGGCGATGCCGCCAGTTTTGCAGGCTTTGTACAACAGCTGACGCAATGTCTGAAGGAGAAGTGGCAGCGCGACAGCTTCGATTATTTATTGAACAATGCCGGCATCGGGTTGACCGCGCCGTTTAGCGAGACCAGCGAAGCGCAGTTTGACGAGTTGATGAACATCCACTTTAAGGGACCGTTCTTCCTTACCCAGCAGCTGCTGCCTTTGCTCAAAGACGGCGGGCGCATTCTGAACGTCTCCAGCGGGCTGGCACGCTTTGCACTCCCTGGCTATTCCGCTTATGCGGCGATGAAAGGCGCCATGGAGGTGTTAACCCGTTATCAGGCGAAGGAGCTCGGCGCTCGCGGAATATCGGTTAATATCATCGCCCCCGGCGCAATTGAAACCGACTTTGGCGGCGGCGCGGTGCGCGATAATGCCCCGCTTAACCAGCATATTGCCGCCCAGACGGCGCTAGGCCGCGTCGGCCTGCCGGATGATATCGGCGATGCTATCGCCGCGTTGCTGAGTGACGAGCTCGGCTGGATGAACGCCCAGCGCGTTGAGGTTTCCGGCGGCATGTTTTTATAATGATCACGCCCTGCGCATAATAGCGTAGGGCGCCTTCATATTGTGCTTTTTATTATTCCGTAACACTCTTTTGCATCATGCGTATCGCTGATTTCCAGCGACTCGATTACACTGGAAGAAATAATATTATTATCCTGTTATCTATCCACTTAATTAAGGAATTCCTCATATCAAATGTAATAAATATTATGAATGAGTAATCGTTCCGCGCTGGCGTGTAACTATTCATCATCATGATGTTTATATCATCTCCTCCATCGGTAAAATGGCTTAGGTCATACGGCGAGTTCTTATTTTTGTCGGCTGATATTACCCTTCACCCACTTTTAAAAGGGGTATTTTCGATGGAGAGCAGTCCATGCAAGTAATCATGTTTGACAGGCAGTCAATATTTATTCATGGAATGAAGGTCGGCTTACAACAACGTATTCCTGAAATTAATATTCATAGCACCTGTCAGGCAGAACAGCTGTGGCAACTGCTCACGGCTCATCCACAAGCGCTCCTCATGCTTGATGGCGATCTGAACAGTGAATTTTGTTGCTGGTTGCTCCAGGAGAAGCAGCAGCGTTTTCCGCATGCCAAAGTATTATTAGTGGTTTCGGATGATAATAAAAGCTGGCTGCAACGGGCGCTGGCGTGGAACGTGCGCGCCATTGCCCAACGTGAGGATAGCGCCGATATGTTTGCCCAGATCATTAATAGCATCATGTTGGGCATGATGTGTCTGCCTGGCACATGGTTAATGACTTCGGCGGATCGCGGGAAACACGCTGTACATTTAAGTCGTCGCCAGCAGGAAATTTTAAAACTGCTGGCGGAAGGCAGCTCTAATAAGGAAATTAGCCGTACGTTAAATATCAGCGCCGGGACCGTGAAAGCGCATCTTGAGTCGTTATATCGGCGGCTGGATGTGAAAAATCGGACCCAGGCGGCGATGGCATTTAATAGCGTTTGTGACAATTAACCGGTCTGACAAAACCACTCGCACTCCTGCAGGCGAAAGGCGTTATCGCGGTCAATTTTCCGCCATATCGTCAGCGCCTGCGTCATGTTGTGGCCGTTAAGATAATGCAAAATAGCGTCCAGCTGCGGCTGGGCGCTGCCATCTAAACTGAATACCAGCGCCAGCAGGGCATCGTACTGCGGCTGAGTCAGTTCCACGACCAACCTGCGCTGTAGTATCTGTTGGCACTGCAGCAGGTCTACCGTCAATAGCATCATCGCCAGTTCAGCGGTGATGGGCGTCTCTTTCTCATCTTCATCAATAGCGTGGCCATAGCCGACCCGCCATTGGCCAAACTGGTCCTGATATGGCAGTAGCGCCAGCCCTTGCGTTTGCTGAATAAATCGCAGTCCCGCCAGGCTTAACGTGGTGATAGTCATGGTCTTTTCCTCTATTGTTGGCGGCAGTGTAGAGGAAAAGCGGGGTCGTCCCCATTCGCCGGATGGCCCAGGGCCTTATTGGTAATCGTGGCGCATCAGGCCAAACAGCCAGTCATTGTGCCAACGGCCATGTAACCAGTAGCTCTCGCGTAGCTCTCCTTCCTGTATAAATCCTGTTTTTAGCAGCAGCTGTCTTGAGGCCTGGTTTCCGGCGGTGACGCTGGCGGTAAGACGACGAATGCCGCCTGTAGAAAATGCGTAATCACATAGCGCACACAGTGATTCATATCCATAGCCTAGCCCCTGCGCCTGTGGGGCGAAGAGAAAGCCCACTTCGGCGATATCATCATCGTGATGGCAATAGCCGGTCAGGCCGAGGGGCGTATGGCTTTGCCGATCGCGAACCACCAGGCATAGCCAGTGCGAGGACTTAGGCGACCAGAGCGGCAGGCGTGCATCAAACGCGGCGCGGATATCGGCGATGGGCCGGTTATCCGCAACATAGAGCATCACCTGCGGATCCTGTTGCAGGCTGAGAAAAAAAGACCAGTCGTCAAGCTGCAGCGGCGAGCAGCGCAGCCGCGGCGTAAGCAGTTCGGGCATGTTGTCGGCTCTGGCAAAGGGAAAATAAAACCTTAGCAGCACAGCCTGCCGACGGAAAGTGCCTTACGAAGACCTCGGCTCGCCGTACAGGCTGATAAGCCGCCGCACCACGCCGTTGGTCCAGCCGAAGCCATCCTGCAGCGGATATTCCCCGCCGCCGCCCTCATGTGGTACGCCGCTGGCGATATGATATTTCTCAATCAGCTTGTGGTGTTTGAGATAAAATTGATTCACCGTCTGCAGCCAGCTCTGGGCGATTTCATCGCCAAGCGGGTCGTGGCCGTACATTTTGAATCCCTGTACCGCCATCCACTGCAGCGGCGCCCAGCCGTTGGGTTTATCCCACTGTTCGCCGCTTTCATATTCCGTCGCCATGATGCCGCCAGGGGTGAGCAGACGCGCGCGTACGGCATCCGCCAGCCGTTCGGCCTGGGCGTGGGTCGCCATCCCGACATACAGCGTGACGATGCTGGCGGCGGAGAACAAGGCCAACTGCTCACGGCGCCAATCGTAATCGCGAAAACAGCCGCACTCTTCATCCCACAGGTAGCGGGTAACCGCCTCCCGGCGCGCGTTAGCTTTACGGCGAAATTCGGCTTCAGCCTCGCGATCGCCCTTCAGGCCGGAAAGATTGGCGATGGTATTTTCCAGCTTAAACAGAAAAGCATTGAGGTCGATGGGAATAAACTGGGTGGTGCGGATACTCGCCAGCCTGGTGATATCGCGCAGCCAGCGGCTGGAGTAGTCCCAGCCGGAAGCCGCGCCGGCGCGCAGGTCACGATAGACCTCGTTTGGCGGCCGGCCGGAATGCTTCGCCGTTTCGACATCTTCTCGCCAGGATTCATCGCGCGGCGTATCACGGTCGTCCCAGTAGCGGTTAAGCAGTGAACCATCAGGCATACGCACCACGTGACGGTAGGCCTGGTTAGGGATCAGCGATTCCGCGCCGTCCATCCAGAAGGCGTGCTCTAATTTGAGATGATCGAGATAGCGGCGCGCGCCGCGAACGCCATCTTCCTCAAACAGCTCCACCATCAGGGCGAATACCGGCGGCTGGGAGCGGCTGAGATAATAGGTGCGGTTGCCGTTGGGAATGTGGCCGTAGGTTTCAATCATCCAGGCGAAGTTGTCGGCCATACATTTGAGCAAATCTTCACGGCCACTTTCCGCCAGACCCAGCATGGTGAAGTAGGAATCCCAGTAGTAGGTCTCGCTAAAACGCCCGCCGGGGACGATGTACGACTGCGGTAGCGCCAGCAGCGATGACCACGGAATATGATCCTGCGGTTCACGGGTGAGCACCGGCCACAGCTTATCAATATGCTCTTTTAGCGTCAGTTTCGGGTCAGAGGTGTAATCATCGGCATGGCTATCCGGTAGCCAGAAGTTGTCTTCCACAAACTGACGCAAATCGAACTCCGGCGTACGCTTAACCCGCCGGTAGTGCATCAGGATATCCAGCGGATCGTGTTTTGGCGCGCAGTCGGGAAAGGTTTTGCTATCAAGAAAAATGCGCGACTTTTGTACGTTAGTAAACAACTCGAGATAGCGGTCGGCGGGGGTCAGGGCGTCAGACGCCGGTAGCCCTTCGATGATCTCCGGCTCCGGTTCGGCGTCGAACATTTCATCCAGTTTTAACTCATACGGATCGGCTTCGTAGCACGGATCGTTTTCGATCCTCAACTCGTCGTCATCAACGTTGCGTAGTTTCTGGCTGAACATAGCGATACAGGCCTCCGGATAGCGTGAGTTTAGGGGCCGGGCATGCCCGGGCTCTCTAATAAGCGTAGACACTCGCTTCGGTCTGCGGAAGATAAACTGTGCGTCAGGTCACGCTTTTCAGTGCATAAAAATGGCAGGTAAGACGAGCAGGTCTTTGAAATTAAAGGGTGAATATTTACCGTTGTCGTGGATGCGCGAAAACGAAATTCGGAGCATTCATTATGCAACAAAATTTGAACCGCCCCGGGTAAACGCAGGCGGTTGGCTCGTTTACTCCCAGGCGGCTTCCAGCATCTCCAGCAGTTGCTCTGACTCAAGCGTGACCGGATTGGCTTTCATCGACGATGAACTACTGGCCGCCAGCGCAGCGGGTTCCAGCGCTTCACGCGGCACGCCGAGGTCGCGTAAATTGCCGAGCCCTGAGCGCTGGCTCCATTCGCGCAGGCTTTGCCAGGCGTCATCCGGCGAGACGCCGAGTCCGGCAGCGATCCACTGGCGCACGTCGAGGAAACGCTGGCGCAGCGCCGGATTGGTTACCTGCGACTCATTGAGTTCCAGCCCAAAAGGCAGCAGGCAGCCGCAGAGCGCGCCGTGGGAGGCATCGCTTAGCCCGCCAAGCGGCCCCGCAAGACCGTGAACCACACCCAGCCCGGCATTGGCGAGCGCCAGCCCGCCGCACAGGCTGACCCATGCCAGCTCGTCGCGGCTGTCGGCACACTCTTTTTCCATCAGCGTTTTTAACGCGGCGATGCCGCGGGGAATCGCCTCCCGGCACAGGGCATCGGTGAAGGGCGTCGCCCGGGTGCACAGCCAGGGTTCGATAACCTGAGTTAAGGCATCAAGGCCGGAGCCGAGGGTGACGGCGCGGGGGGCGTTATCCGTTAACGCCGGATCGACAATCGCCAGTTGCGGCAGCATGCGATCGTCGCGCAGGCTGACTTTGCGCTGCTGCTGGGGGACGTTGATGACCGCGTTTTTAGTAACCTCCGCGCCGGTGCCGGACGTTGTGGGAATAGCGACAAACGGTAGCGGGCTGGCTTCCAGTATTCTCCCCGTTCCGACGACTTCCAGATAGTCGATGGCAGGCCCGCTTGCCGGGACCAGCGCGGCAATGGCTTTACCGGCATCAATGACCGCGCCGCCGCCGAGGCTGACCACCGCGCCGACGCCGCGCTCGCGCGCCAGCCGTACGCCGCGTTCAATATCGTCCAGCGTGGGTTCATTGGCGATAGCAACAGTGCTGACCTGAAGATGCAATGCGGTCAGTTCGTTCAGTAAAAATTGGGCGCGATTTTTGGTCGCGCCGTGAACCAGCAGCACCGGGGCATCATATTGTGCCAGCCACGGCGCAGCGCTGCGGGCCTGCCCGCGGCCAAAGCGGATATTGCCGGGCGTTAAAATGTTGAAGGGAGTGACCATGTGTAAGGGTACCTGTAGTGGATAATTATTCTGCAATCCACTATACACATTATCCGGCAAGCTTCATGTCTGCCATATTACGAAAAAGGGTTGCTGACGATGATAAGAATCTTGGGTAAACGCTCGTCTATTAACGTGCGTAAAGTCCTCTGGACCTGCGAAGAGGCGGGTATCGAGTATCAGCAGGAAGATTATGGCAGCGGCTATAGCCCGCTTGATACGCCGGAATTTTTGGCGCTGAATCCAAATGCGTTAGTGCCGGTGCTGGTGGATGACGATTTTGTCCTTTGGGAGTCGAACAGCATCTGCCGCTATCTGGCGCGTAAGGTCGGACGTGACGATTTGCTGCCCTCTGAGTTACGTGCCGCGGCGCAGGTAGAACACTGGATGGACTGGCAGGCGACGGAGTTTAACAGCGCGTGGCGCTACGCGTTCACGGGGCTGGTGCGTAAAGATCCGCGTTTTCAGGATCCGGCGGCAATTAAAGAGAGTATTGCCGCGTGGACGCGCTGCGTACAGATTGTCGACAATCAGCTACAGCGCACCGGCGCGTGGCTGACCGGCGAGACGTTTACGCTGGCGGATATCGTGCTGGGGCTTTCGGTTCATCGCTGGAAAATGACGCCGTTCGCCCATCCGGAGATGGCAAACGTCGAACGCTGGTATATGGCCCTTAACCAGCGCCCGGCATTTATGCGCCACGGCAATAACGGCGTAGCGTAGCGGCTGATTTAGCGTCGCGGGCGGGTACTGCCCCTGACGATAAGCTTCCCTTGCAGGACATGCTGAACGGCGCTGGTTTCAGCCGCGCCTAGCTGCGTTTTCAGCACGGCGATGGCGGTATCCACCATTTCCGATAGCGGCTGGACCCAGGTGGTTAAATTTATCAGCGGCCAGCTGGCCATGGCGATATCATCGAACCCGACGATGGAGATATCTTCGCCCGCCTTCATGCCCATTTCGCCGACAACCACATTGAGGGCGGCGATGGCCATCATATCGTTGGCGCAAAATAGCGCGTCCGGCGGCGTTGGTAGCGCCATCAGCCTGCGGGTGGCGTTCATCGCTTCTTCTATCGACCACATTCCGCTATCGCGCAGCATCGGGCGGGCGCCGCGGGCCTCCAGACGCTGTCGAAAGCCTGTCTCACGGTCGCGGCTGGTAGAGGAGGTATCTCTACCGGCAACAAATGCCAGCTGCTGATGGCCGAGATCCAGCAGGAAATCGGCAATCGCGGCGCCGCCAGCCAGATTATCGCTGGTGACGCTGGAAACCGACCGGCTGTCGTTTTTGCGGTTGAGCAGCAGCACCGGCAGGCCGAGCTGCTGGCATTCATGAGCAAAGTGTGAAGAAAGGCTGCTGGACACCAGCACTAGCGCTTCAACACGATGACGCAGAATCTCTTCCATGATGGGGGTAGTGTCATCATCGCGGTACATCGAAAACAACAGTACCCGGTATCCCATCAGGTTCAACGCCTGTGACAGTTCATCCAGAACCGCGGCGTAGAAGGGATTCACCAACCCCGGAACGACAACACCAATAAGCGTTGAGCGGCGGGTGATCAGCGACTGGGCGATAAAGCTCGGACGATAGCCCAGCTCGGCGGCGATCTTACGCACCTTTTCTTTGGTGGCTGGCGAAATTTTCGCTCCTTCGGTAAAGGCGCGGGATACCGCAGATTGCGAGACGCCAGCCGCTTTCGCGACATCGTAACTGGTGACTGCTCGTTTGTTTTGACCTGCCATTCCGTTGCCTCTCCTGACCCATGCCCCGTCATTATGCGTGAATCTTCCCCCCTGTCACTAATTTTGCGATCTCCGTTGCATTCGAATGCATTGCTACTTCACATAACATTTCATTCACGCCAGGATGCAAGTGAATTCGAATGCATTAGCATTTCATTAACATCATAGTGAGGCAAGTTATGGCTATCTGGCTCAAGCGCGGTGCGGAATCTGAAGCAGTGAAATCTCACGACCGTACGGTTCGTGAAGCAGTAGAGAAAATCCTGGCGGATATTGAAGCGCGCGGTGACGCAGCGGTGCGCGAGCTGTCGATTAAGTTCGATAAGCTCGATCGCGCAAACTTCCGCCTGTCGCAGCAGGAAATCGATGACTGCTATGCTCAGCTGTCGGATCGCGATATTGCTGATATCCGCTTTGCGCAGGAGCAGGTGCGTAACTTCGCTCAGCACCAGCGCGACAGCCTGAAAGATATCGAGGTTGAAACGCTGCCGGGCGTCATTCTGGGACACAAAAATATTCCGGTCAGCGCGGCGGGCTGCTACGTGCCGGGCGGGAAATACCCGCTGCTGGCGTCGGCGCATATGTCGATTATCACCGCGAAAGTCGCAGGTGTGCCGCGCATTGTCACCTGTGCGCCGCCGTTTAACGGTAAACCGGCGCCGGCGATTGTGGTGGCGCAGCATATGGCGGGGGCCGACGAAATCTACTGCCTGGGGGGTATTCAGGCCGTGGCGGCGATGGCCGTCGGTACCGAGAGCATCGCACCGGTGGATATGCTGGTGGGGCCGGGCAACGCCTTTGTCGCTGAAGCCAAACGTCAGCTGTTTGGCCGCGTCGGTATCGATCTGTTCGCCGGGCCGACGGAGACCCTGGTCATTGCCGATGAAAGCGTGGATGGTGAAATCTGCGCCACCGACCTGTTAGGTCAGGCTGAGCATGGTCCTGATTCTCCGGCGATTTTGTTGACGACCTCGGAAACGCTGGCGCGCGAAACGCTGGCGGAAATCGATCGTCTGCTGGCGGTGCTGCCCACCGCGGAAATCGCGCGCCAGTCGTGGGCGAAGTTTGGCGAAATCATTGTGGCTGAAGACCGGGAAGAAATGCTGAAAATCGCCAATGAGCTGGCGTTCGAACATGTGCAGGTAATGACCCGCGACCCGGACTGGTTCCTCGAAAATATGCAGAACTTTGGCGCATTGTTCCTGGGACCTCGTACTAACGTGGCCTACGGCGATAAAGTCATCGGCACCAACCATACCCTGCCGACGCGTAAAGCCGCGCGTTATACCGGGGGGCTGTGGGTTGGGAAGTTCATCAAAACCTGCACCTATCAAAAGGTTCTTACCGATAGCGCCTCCGCGCAGATCGGCGAGTACTGTTCGCGTCTGTGCGCCCTCGAAGGTTTCTCCGGCCATGGTGAACAGGCCAACGTCCGCGTGCGCCGCTACGGCAATAAAGACGTTCCTTACGCTGGGATTCCTGAATAACCCGTAAGGTCTGAAACGGGAAGCGGGATACGCTCCCCAACTTAACATCGGCCGCCCGATAACAAGGAAATAAGCGGCGGCCATGCTGACGGATAACCCTATGGACGTATTGATTGCCTTACTGGCGTTAGGATTGCTGATGCTCGCCGCCTATCGCGGCTATAGCGTGATCCTTTTTGCCCCTTTGGTTGCGCTCGGCGCCGTATTACTCACCCAGCCAGCCGCCGTTGCCCCGGTATTCAGCGATATTTTCATGGATAAGCTGGTCGGGTTCGTAAAACTCTATTTCCCGGTATTTTTACTGGGCGCGGTCTTCGGGAAATTAATTGAGTTTTCCGGATTCTCCCGGTCAATCGTGAGTGCTGTTACCCGGCTGATGGGGCAAAACAAGGCGATGCCGGTGATTATTCTGGTCTGCGCGTTGTTAACCTATGGCGGGGTTTCGCTATTCGTGGTGGTATTTGCGGTCTATCCCTTCGCCGCTGAGATGTTCCGCCAGAGCCAAATTCCGAAACGGCTAATGCCTGCGACTATCGCGCTGGGCGCCTTCACTTTTACGATGGATGCGCTACCGGGTTCGCCACAGATTCAGAATATTATTCCGACTACCTTTTACGGTACGACCTCCTGGGCAGCGCCCTGGCTTGGGGTACTGGGTTCCGCATTTGTGGCTATTGGCGGCTGGTTATATCTGGAGGCGATGCGGCGTAAAGCGCAGCGCAGAGGAGAAGGTTATGGAAGCGAGTTGGTAAATGAACCTGAAACCCCGGCAGACCTTAACTTGCCGCACCCGGTGATCGCGCTGCTGCCGTTGATTATCGTCGGCGTCGCCAACCTGCTGTTTACCTGGCTTATCCCTCAGGCGTACGGTAGCCATTTCCTGATTGACCTGCCGGGACTGAAAGCGCCGATGGAAAGCGACGTGAAGAAGATGGTGGCGATTTGGGCGGTGATGGCGGCGTTATTGTGCGGAATTATCACTATCTTCTTGTTTGCCGGGCGTAGCCTGAAGGGTAAGCTGGCCGACGGTAGCAAAGTCGCCGTTGGCGGCGCGATGCTGGCGGCGTTGAATACTGCATCAGAGTATGGTTTTGGCGGGGTGATTGCCGCGCTGCCGGGCTTTGTTCAGGTGGCCGATGCGCTAAAAGCGATCCCAAACCCTTTACTCAATCAGGCGATTACGATCAATATTTTGTCCGGGATCACCGGTTCATCCTCCGGTGGAATGAGTATTGCCCTGGCGGCGATGGCGGATCGCTTTGTGGAGTCGGCCCATGCTGCGGGGATCCCGCTGGAAGTGATGCACCGTGTGGCGTCGATGGCGGCGGGCGGCATGGATACATTGCCGCACAATGGGGCGATCATCACTTTGCTGGCGGTGACCGGACTGACGCATCGCCAGGCCTATAAACCGATTCTCGGCATCACGTTGTTTAAAATCCTCGGTGCCTTTTTCATTATCGGCGTTTACTACGCCACCGGACTGGTATAAAGCCCGGGCCGTCGGCTATCTGTGCCGACGGCCTTATTTATTTTTCAGCGTATTCGCTTTGCGCCGGCGGAGTAATGCCGCTACGATCCGCGTCTATTTTTTATCTCATCCCAAAAACGCGCGGCAGGTAGGTGGAGTTTGAACAGGCGGTTAGGCCTTGTGCTATTGGCATTACTGTTGGTTTCAGGCTGCGCCGGCACGCTGTCGCAAATGAGCCCTCCCAGCAATGAAACCAGCCTGGTGGGGCATAACGGGCAGCGGCTTTCCGTCGATACTTTCGTCAGCCAATACATGCGCGAGAAGCAGGTCAGCGGCGTGGTGGTGGCGATTATTCATCACAACGGCCCGGCGGAGTTTCACTGCTTCGGCGTGACGGATGATAAGCAGCGCTACCCGATAACTCCGCAAACGCTTTTTGCCCTCGGTTCGTTAAGTAAAGGTGTTACCGCTGAAGTGGTGACGATGCTGGTCAACGAGGGGCGTTTACACTGGAGCGATACGCTGCAAACCCTGCTGCCGCCGGGGACCGTCCTCAGCGACGATGCCCGCAAGATAACCTTACTGCAGCTGGTCACTCATACCTCCGGGCTGCCGCGTCAGCCGATGAACATGCTGTCGCTTGAGCATCTGTTGGCCTATCTCAACAACGGTGAAAACTTTTATCATGAACTCGATGCCGACGGGGTGCTGAGCTATCTGAGCAACTTCAATGCGCCGCTGGAGCGCGAGCCGAGTTACTCCAACCTGGGTTTTGCGATACTTGGGTATCTTCTCAAATACCAAACCGGCGAATCGATTGAGACGCTGGCGTCACGGATGATCTTCCGGCCATTGGCTATGGGGAATACCAGCTTCCTGCCGCAAACGCTGCATGAATATCCGTGGCGGGCGCTGGGACACGCAGGCGATCAGCCGAAGTTTAAACCGCGCGGCGCGCTGACGCCGGACTGGCAGTTCACGAATAACATGGTTGGCGCGGCGAGTCTGTACAGCGACGCCGGCGATCTGATTAACTATGCCCGCGCTCACTTCGCCCCCACGGGGCAGGCGGCACTGGATCGGGCGTTTAAAGACGTTAGCGTTGATTATTATCCGCGGCGGGTCGAAGCGGCGAACATTGCCTGGGTGACCGACACATTTGGTCGGCAGCGATTAACTTATCAGGTGGGATACATCGGCGGCTATTCAAGCTATATCGGCTTCGATAAAGCGAATCAGAATGCGGTGGTGGTGCTGCAAAACAGCTTTAACTGGAGTAACTACATCGGCCATCAGATCCTACGTAATCTGGTGACGGAGTCAAAATGAAGCCCCGTCTTGAGACGGGGCTGTGCGGATTAACGCATGGTGACGAACTCTTCCGCTGCGGTCGGGTGAATGGCGACGGTATTGTCGAAGTCTTTTTTGGTGGCGCCCATTTTCAGCGCTACCGCAAAGCCCTGCAGCATTTCATCCATTCCGAAGCCGATACCGTGAATACCGACAATCTTCTCTTCCGGGCCGACGCAGACCAGCTTCATGCGGCACGGCTGGCGGTGAGAGGTCACGGCGGTATACATTGCGGTGAAGGACGATTTGTACACTTTCACGGCGTCATCGCCGTACTGCTCGCGCGCCTGCGGCTCGGTTAAGCCGACGGTGCCGATTGGCGGGTGGCTGAAGACCACGGTCGGGATATTGCTGTAGTCGAGGTGCTCTTCCGGCTTGTTGTTAAACAGGCGTTCGGACAGACGACGGCCTGCGGCCACGGCGACCGGCGTCAGCTCGACGGCGCCGGTATTATCGCCCACCGCGTAGATGCCCGGCACGTTGGTGTTCTGGAACTTATCAACGATGATGTAGCCTTTATCGTTGGTTTTAACGCCCGTTGCCGCCAGGTTGAAGTTATCGGTCGCCGGTTCGCGGCCAATCGCCCAAATCAGGCAATCTACGGTCTGGCTGCGGCCATCTTCCAGCTCCAGAGTCAGGCTGCCGTCGGCATTCTTGACTACCGCCTTCGGAATTGCGTTCGTGTGCAGCTGTGGGCCTTCGGCGTTCATCACTTCCACCAGAGTCTCAACGATCAGCGGATCGAAGCTGCGCAGCGGCGCGTGTTTACGCACGAACAGGTGGGTTTCCGCGCCGAGGCCGTTAATCACGCCAGCCAGTTCAACGGCAATATAGCCCGCGCCGACTACCGCCACGCGCTGCGGCAGCGCCGGCAGTTCGAAGAAACCGTCGGAATCAATACCGTATTCCACACCCGGAATGTTCGGGTGGCTCGGGCGGCCGCCGGTGGCGATCAGGATATGATCGGCGGTAATGGTCTCGCCGTTGACTTCCACGGTATGGGCATCGACAAAGCGCGCGAAACCTTTGATAACATCAACGTTATTCTTACCCAGCACGTTGTCGTAAGAGGTATGAATACGGTCGATATAGGCGCTGCGGCTGGCAACCAGCTTATCCCAGTCGAAATGGTTGATGGTGGTATCGAAACCGTAATCCGGGCCATACAGGTGGATTGCTTCGCGGATCTGCGCCGCATGCCACATCACTTTTTTCGGCACGCAGCCGACGTTAACGCAGGTGCCGCCCAGCTCTTTGGCTTCAATCAGCGCGCACTTCTGGCCGTACATCGCCGCACGGTTAATCGAGGCGATACCGCCGCTGCCGCCGCCGATGGCGAGGTAATCATAATGTTTGCTCATGCCCATATGTCCTTAATCGTTAATTGCCGCGATTGTAGCGCGAGGCTTAAAAGGTTCCACCGATGGTTGCGATTACTCCGGTACGATCCAACTCACGGTCGCGTGACCGGTACCGGCTGGAACCAGTTTGCTGTGCAGCCACGGCAGCACGTTATTCATCTGCTGTTCCAGCTTCCACGGCGGGTTGATGACGATCATCCCGGAGGCGGTCATGCCGCGCTGGTCGCTGTCCGGACGCACCGCCAGCTCGATTTGCAGAATTTTGCGGATACCTGTGGCTTCTAAATCTTTGATCATGCGTTTGATTTGCGCGCGCAGCACCACCGGATACCACAGCGCGTAGGTGCCGGTGGCGAAGCGTTTATAACCTTCGTTGATCCCGGTGACCACCGCCTGATAATCGGTTTTAATTTCGTACGGCGGGTCGATAAGAATCAGACCGCGGCGGGAAACCGGCGGCAGCTTGGCCTTCAACTGCTGATAGCCATCGGCTTTATCGACGCGCGCGCGGCTGTCTTTCTGGAACTCGGCGCGCAGCAGCGGGAAATCGCTCGGGTGCAGTTCGGTCATCTGCAGGCTGTCCTGCTCGCGCAGCAGCTGGCGGGCGATAAGCGGCGAACCAGGGTAGTAACGCAGTTGGCCGCTGCGGTTGAAGTGTTCGACGACCGAAATATACGGCTCCAGTTCGGTCGGTAGATCGTCCTGCTGCCAGATACGGGCGATGCCTTCAAGATACTCGCCGGTACGTTCGGCGTGCTCGCCGCTCAGCTGATAGCGGCCCGCGCCGGCGTGGGTGTCCAGGTAGAGAAACGGTTTTTCTTTCTCTTTCAGCGATTCAATGATCAAACTCTGAACGGTGTGTTTAAGGACGTCGGCGTGGTTGCCTGCGTGAAAGCTGTGGCGATAACTGAGCATGGATGCAGAGATTCCGGAAATAAACAAGTTAACCGACAGTTTACCGCAGTTCGCCCAGGATTGCCGCTGTCGCACCGCCTGTCATTGAAATTCCCGCAACTATCCCCCATTCTAGATCTCATGCAAAAGCGCCGGAACGCGCGCTTCATTCACCCTCTTCAACAGGACAGCGCATATGACCAATCCATTACTGACGCCTTTTTCATTGCCGCCATTTTCTGCAATTAAACCGGAGCACGTGGTCCCTGCGGTCACCAAAGCGCTGGATGATTGCCGGGCCGCGGTGGAAAGCGCGGTGGCGCACGGCGCGCCGTATAGCTGGGAAAATCTTTGCCAGCCGCTGGCGGAAGTGGACGATGTGCTGGGACGCATCTTCTCGCCAATCAGCCATTTGAATTCGGTAAAAAACAGCCCGGAGCTGCGTGAAGCCTACGAACAGACGCTGCCGCTGCTCTCCGAGTACAGCACCTGGGTCGGCCAGCATGAAGGCCTGTATAAAGCCTACTGCGACCTGCGCGACGGCGATAACTACGCCACGTTGAACACCGCGCAGAAAAAGGCGGTCGATAACGCGCTGCGCGATTTTGAATTATCCGGGATTGGCCTGCCGGCAGAAGCGCAGAAACGCTACGGTGAAATCGCCGCGCGCCTCTCTGAGCTTGGCAATCTGTACAGCAACAACGTGCTTGATGCCACCATGGGCTGGAACAAGCTGGTGACCGACGTCGCCGATCTCGCAGGCATGCCGGAAAGCGCGCTGGCCGCCGCTCAGGCCCAGGCGCAGGCGAAAGAGCAGGAAGGATATCTGCTGACGCTGGATATTCCGAGCTATCTGCCGGTGATGACCTACTGCGACAATCAGGCGCTGCGCGAAGAGATGTATCGCGCCTATTCCACCCGCGCCTCCGATCAGGGCCCGAACGCCGGGAAATGGGATAACAGCCCGGTGATGGCGGAGATCCTCGCGCTGCGTCACGAGCTGGCGCAACTACTGGGCTTTGACAGCTACGCCTTTAAATCTCTGGCCACCAAAATGGCTGAAAATCCGCAGCAGGTCCTCGATTTCCTGACCGACCTGGCAAAACGCGCGCGTCCGCAGGGCGAAAAAGAGCTGGCTCAGCTGCGTGCTTTCGCCAAAGCCGAGTTTGGCGTCGATGAACTGCAGCCGTGGGATATCGCTTACTACAGCGAAAAACAGAAACAGCATCTCTACAGCATTAGCGATGAGCAACTGCGCCCGTATTTCCCGGAAAACAAAGCCGTTAACGGCCTGTTTGAAGTGGTTAAGCGTATTTATGGCATTACCGCCAAAGAGCGTACCGATGTCGATGTGTGGCATCCGGAAGTGCGTTTCTTCGAGCTGTATGACGAAAATAATGAGCTGCGCGGCAGCTTCTATCTTGACCTGTATGCCCGCGAACATAAACGCGGCGGGGCGTGGATGGACGACTGCGTCGGCCAGATGCGTAAGCTGGATGGTTCCCTGCAAAAACCGGTCGCTTATCTGACCTGTAACTTCAACCGCCCGGTAAACGGCAAACCGGCGCTGTTCACGCACGATGAAGTGATTACCCTGTTCCACGAGTTTGGCCATGGTCTGCACCACATGCTGACCCGCATTGATACTGCTGGCGTTTCCGGCATCAGCGGGGTGCCGTGGGATGCGGTCGAGCTGCCGAGCCAGTTTATGGAAAACTGGTGCTGGGAGCCGGAAGCGCTGGCGTTTATCTCCGGGCATTACGAAACCGGTGAACCGCTGCCGCAGGAACTGCTGGAGAAAATGCTGGCGGCGAAAAACTACCAGGCAGCGATGTTTATTCTCCGCCAGCTGGAGTTCGGTCTGTTCGATTTCCGTCTACACGCGGAATACTCGCCGGAGCAGGGGGCGAAAATCCTCGAGACTCTGGCCGAGATTAAAAAGCAGGTCGCCGTGGTGCCGGGCCCAACCTGGGGCCGCTTCCCGCATGCGTTCAGCCACATCTTTGCGGGTGGTTACGCGGCGGGCTACTACAGCTACCTGTGGGCCGATGTGTTGGCGGCGGATGCCTTCTCGCGCTTCGAAGAAGAGGGAATTTTCAACCGTGAAACCGGTCAATCATTCCTCGACAATATCCTGAGCCGCGGCGGTTCCGAAGAGCCGATGGAGCTGTTCAAACGCTTCCGCGGGCGCGAGCCGCAGCTGGACGCGATGCTTGAGCATTACGGGATCAAAGGCTGATTGCTACGTGAAGATCTGCTTAATTGATGAAACAGGCGCCGGTGACGGCGCCTTATCTGTTTTGGCCGCCCGTTGGGGGCTGGAGCATGATGCAGAGAATCCGATGGCGCTGGTGCTGACGGACGAGCATCTGGAGCTGCGTAAGCGCGATGAGCCAAAACTTGGCGGCATCTTTGTCGATTTCGTCGGCGGCGCGATGGCTCATCGCCGCAAGTTTGGCGGCGGCCGCGGTGAAGCGGTAGCCAAAGCGGTGGGTATTAAAGGCGATTATCTGCCGGATGTGGTTGACGCCACCGCCGGCCTGGGGCGCGATGCCTTCGTGCTGGCGTCGGTCGGCTGCCGCGTGCGGATGCTTGAGCGTAACCCGGTGGTCGCCGCGCTGCTCGACGATGGTTTGAAACGTGGCTATGCCGATGCGGAGATCGGCGGCTGGCTGCAGGAGCGCTTACAGTTGATTCATGCCTCCAGCCTCAATGCGTTGACCGATATCACCCCGCGCCCGCAGGTGGTGTATCTGGATCCGATGTTTCCCCATAAGCAGAAAAGCGCGCTGGTCAAAAAAGAGATGCGGGTATTTCAGTCGCTGGTGGGGCCGGATTTAGACGCCGATGGTCTGTTGGCACCGGCTCGACAGCTGGCGACCAAACGAGTGGTGGTCAAGCGCCCGGATTATGCGCCGCCGCTGGCGGATGTCGCCACGCCTAACGCGGTGGTGACCAAAGGACATCGGTTTGATATTTACGCCGGTACGCCGGCGTAATTTTTCGCCGTTGTGATATCACCCGGATAGCGGCGCAAAGCGCCTTATCCGGGCTACCAAATTGTAGCGCGAGCCGGGAACCGCAATATTTAAACAAACGGCGCCAGCGGATCGGCCATCTCAAACGGTTACTCGGCGCTGGCCGGGGTATTAATCATCCGGTTCAGCCACGGCACCATAAAGGCCATCACCACCGTCACCGCCAGGGTCACGAGGCCAATTTTACTAAACACGTTGGTGTAGATCGGCAGCGTCTGCAGCGGGTCGGTTATATTTTCCGGTACCGCGGTGAAGGTCGCGACATAGCCGCCCATCAGGAACGCGGCGGCCTGAGTCAGGAACCACATCCCCAGAATAAAGCCCATCAGCCGCTGCGGAACCAGCGCGGCAACCATCGCCAGGCCCAGGGCGCTAATCAGCAGTTCGCCGAGACTCTGGAACAGATAAACCAGCACGATAAACCACGGCGAGGTGAGCCCCTGCGGGTCGGCAAACCACATCCCGGCCGCCGCGGCGGTCAGAAAGCCCAGCGCGCAGAGGAACATGCCGAGAGTGAATTTCATCGGCATGGTCAGGTCTTTACCTTTGTTGCCAAGACGGGTGTAGATAGCCGCCAGTACCGGGCTGGCGACCACCACCCAGAACGGGTTCAATGCCTGGAAACTCACCGGGTTAATCGCGATGCCGAGAATGTCGTGATGCACGTTATTGATAGCGAAGAAGTTGAGCGAGGTTGGCATCTGGGCGTACAGGATATAAAACACCACCGCTTCGAGCATCAGGATGAAGGCGACGAACATCTTGTTGCGGCCGGTTTTATCGAGGCGAAAGGCTTCGCGGAAGAAGAAAATCGTCACCACGATGGACAGCACAATCAGCACCAGGTTGGCGATTTTAACGTTATGCATCAGCCAGGCGCAGAGGAAAATCATCACCACGGTGCCGACCAGCACATACAGCAGATTACGGAAACTCAGCGGCTGATGATCCGGGGTTGAACCGATATCTTTCACCATTCCGCGGCAGGCGAAGTAGACCAGCAGCGCGACGATAAGCCCGGCGCCGCACAGGTTGTAGGTTACCGCGTAGCCGAACTTATCGGCAATCACCGGCGCCAGCGACAGCGACAGCAGCGAACCGATGTTAATCGACATATAAAACAGGGTGAAGGCGCCGTCGAGACGGGCGTCTTTAGGCGGATAGCATTTTGATAGCAGGCTCGCGGGATTGGCTTTAAACAGCCCGTTGCCGACGGCGATAGTGCCAAGCGCGATAAAGATAAGGTCGGGTTTAAGCAGCGACAGACCGGTCATAAAATAGCCGATTGCCAACACGATGGCGCCAAGCACCAGCGTACGTTTGGTTCCCAGCAGATGGTCACCGACATAGCCGCCGATGGAAATGAGGCCGTAGACCAGCGCCGCAAAGGCGCCAAAGGTGATAAATGCCTGTTCCTGAGAGAAACCAAGCTGTTTAACAAAGAACACCGCCAGGATGCCCTGGACGCCGTAATAGCCAAAACGCTCCCATAACTCTACAAAAAAAATCATGAAGAACGGACGGGGTTGCTGTAGCAAACCCGTAGGTGCAGTTGTTTTCATATTCCTTCGCCTTTTAGTGCTATCCCAAAAAGTATGAACGCGTCTGCCAAAACGCGCCGAAAAAGTCTGATGGCCCATAATGATTCGGCCATTGGCTGAATGTATAGATTATTATATAGATATTAATTCTAATAAATGGTTGATCACACTAACCGATATTAATTATCTGGATTGATGTCCTGATGGGGTCAATGGGATTCAGGCGGGATGTAGCATAAAAACAAAAACGCCCGCAGGCGCGGGCGTTGGCTGGCGAGGAAAAGCGATTATTCGTCTTCTTCGTCGCGCAGCGGTACGATCAGCATATCAACGTGAACGGTGTTGATCAGCTGACGCGCGGAGGACATCAGCTTGCTCCAGAAGTCCTGATGGTGACCGCAGACCACCAGGTCCATATCATATTTTTTAATCGCATCGACCAGCACCTGGCCCAGATCGCCGCTGCCGCTCAGGGTTTCGGTAATCGGGTAGCCCGCGTTAGTGGAAAGCTCGGTCAGCGCGTGGTGCGTCTCTTCAGAGATGCGTTTCTGCATGTCGCCCAGATTAACATCGATAAGACCGGTGTAGAGGTCGGAGTAATTCACATCCACGTGAATCAGGGAAACTTTCGCATTGTAGGGACGCGCCATAGAAACCGCTTTCTCTACCAGCACTTTGCTTTCCGGTGATAGGTCTACTGCAATAAGAATGTGTTTGTAAGCCATAGTGTTACTCCTTCCATAAGTTGTCGATGACCGTTGGACCAGACAGCCTGTGCTGTCGATTCGCCCGCGTCCTGCAAGCTAGATTCGCGGGGGGTAAGCCTTTAAGGACTTAATTGTAGAAGATAATTTCTACAATATAGCGCCCCTCGCACTCCGTCAATGCACCTGGTTCACCGTTAGTTAAACAAATTATTCCGTCTTACGTATTGATAACGATTAACCTTGTGGTAAAAAAATTAACTGATCTCCTACACTATTTAATGAGCCGGTCGGATAAATAAACGTGACCGGAATCGCACTCTTTTACTGTACGGTGGGTTGGATGATATTGGGGAGCGGTAGTCCCGGAGGGATCTCCGTGGATGGGTCGCCGGGGAGGAAGTATGATCAGCACTGTTGCGCTGTTTTGGGCCCTGTGTATCGTTTGTGTGGTGAATATGGCACGTTACTTCTCATCGTTGCGTGCATTATTGGTTGTGCTACGTGGTTGCGATCCCTTGCTCTATCAATATGTTGATGGCGGAGGTTTTTTCACCTCGCATGGGCAGCCCAGTAAACAAATGCGGCTGGTTTGGTATATCTATGCCCAACGATATCGCGATCATCATGATGACGAGTTTATTCGTCGCTGTGAGCGTGTTCGCCGGCAGTTCATCCTGACCAGCGCGCTGTGTGGTCTGGTGCTGGTGAGTATGATTGCACTGCTTATCTGGCATTGAGCTGCCTGAATTGAGTGCAAAAAAAATGGGCCAGTTTCCTGACCCATTTTTCGCATGGCTATTGCTTAGATAAGCTTCAGAGCCAGCCAGTACAGCACGCCTGACAGCAAAATGGCTGCCGGCAGGGTGAGTACCCATGCCATCAGGATGCTGGTGACGGTTTTCTTCTGCAGACCACCGCCATCAACGAGCATCGTCCCCGCAACCGAGGAAGAGAGCACGTGGGTGGTGGAAACCGGCATGCCGGTGTAGCTGGCAAGGCCGATAGAAACCGCGGCGGTCATCTGGGCGGACATACCTTGCGCGTAGGTCATACCCTTCTTACCAATCTTCTCGCCGATAGTGGTCGCCACGCGGCGCCAGCCGATCATGGTGCCAATACCCAGCGCCAGCGCGACCGCCATAATGATCCAGATTGGCGCGTACTCGATGGTGCTCAGCATATCGGTTTTCAGTTTCTTCAGCAGGCGCTGGTCGTCAGTGCTCACATCCGGCAGTTTGGCCACTTTGTCGGTGGTGTCGGAGATGCAGAGCATAATGCGACGCAGCTGGCCGCGCTGATCCACTGACAGTGTATCGTAGCTTTCCGTACCGGTGAGCATTGTCTTCACGCGGTCAAGCGCGTTGATGGTGTTCGCCGGATGGCAGTGAAACTCGCCGTTGGCCGCGGTATTGGTTTCCGGTGACGGAACCAGTTGATCAACGCCGGTGGCTTTCTTCAGCAGCTCAGGGCGCTGTTGGAAGAAGGTTTCCACGTTGTTGACTGCATCGCGGGTACGAGTGATTTCGTAACCAGACGCGTTCATGTTGACCACGAAGCCCGCCGGCGCGACGCCAATCAGTACCAGCATGACCAGACCAATGCCTTTCTGCCCATCGTTGGCGCCGTGCGAGAACGACACGCCGATAGCGGACAGGATCAGCGCAATACGGGTCCAGAACGGCGGTTTTTTCTTACCGTCTTTCTTTTCGCGTTCCGCTGGGGTCAGGTGTATACGAGCGCGTTTTTTGGTACCGCTCCAGTAACGACGCAGAATGAAAATCAGGCCGCCCGCTACCACCAGGCCAACAATCGGCGAGACGATAAGCGAGGCAAAAATGCCGATGACTTTCGGGATATTCAGCGCATCCACCACTGAAGTACCGGTCATCAGCGCATTGGTTAAACCAATACCGATGATGGCGCCAATCAGGGTGTGAGAACTGGAGGCCGGTAGGCCGAAATACCAGGTTCCGAGGTTCCAGATGATTGCCGCCAGCAGCATAGAGAACACCATGGCGAGGCCATGTGCGGAACCCATGTTAAGCAGCAGGTCCGTTGGCAGCATATGCACGATGGCATAGGCTACGCTGAGACCGCCCAGCAGAACGCCGAAAAAGTTGAAGAGTGCCGCCATCGCAACAGCAAGCTGCGACCGCATTGCGCGAGTGTAAATCACCGTTGCAACTGCGTTTGCGGTATCATGAAAACCGTTAATCGCTTCGTAAAACAGTACAAAAGCTAAAGCAAGCAATAATAATAGTCCGGTATGTAAATCCAGACCGGCAAATAAATGTAGCATAGGACGTTACGCCATTTTGAGGACATGAACGCGGCGCATTATCAGTGACTTTAGCGGCGCGGGCAAAGTGAAATATAGACTTTTTTTGATTTTCTTCCTGTTTGGTTTCTACCCGGTTGGGAGTAATCCTATATCTTTCAAAGACGTAACTGAATGTTGTTTTTTTCGTGCTGGTGTGACCAGAGTGAAATATTTACAATTCCCGACAATTGGGGAATGAGGAAAGTTGAGTGGAAAGGTTTGATGCCATTGTGATCGGCGCCGGTGCGGCGGGAATGTTTTGTGCGGCGCAGGCGGGGCAGTTGGGCTGCCGGGTGCTGCTGCTCGATAATGGCAAAAAGCCGGGGCGCAAAATCCTGATGTCCGGCGGCGGCCGCTGCAACTTTACTAACATGTATGTCGAACCCGCGGCATATCTCAGCCAAAACCCGCATTTTTGCAAATCTGCGCTGGCGCGCTATACCCAGTGGGACTTTATCGAGCTGGTTGGCAAATATGGTATTGCCTGGCATGAGAAGACCTTAGGTCAGCTGTTTTGCGATGATTCCGCGGAGCAAATCGTCAATCTGCTGCTGTCGGAATGTGAAAAAGGCGGCGTACAGATCCGTCTGCGCAGCGAAATTCTCATCGTCGAACGCGATGAACAAGGCTACCGGCTACAGGTGAACGGCGAAATGCTGACGGCGAAGAAGCTGGTGATCGCTTCCGGCGGCCTGTCGATGCCGGGGCTGGGAGCATCGCCGTTTGGTTACAAGGTGGCCGAACAGTTTGGTCTGAAGGTGCTGCCGACCCGCGCGGGTCTGGTGCCGTTTACCCTGCATAAACCGCTGCTTGAGCAGCTGCAGGTGCTTTCCGGCGTTTCGGTGCCCTCTACGATTACCGCCGAGAACGGTACGCTGTTTCGCGAAAACCTGCTATTTACCCATCGTGGCCTTTCCGGCCCGGCGGTGCTGCAGATTTCCAGCTACTGGCAGCCCGGCGAGTTTGTCACCGTCAACCTGCTGCCGGACTGTGATCTTGAGGCGTTCTTCAACGAGCAGCGGGGCGATCATCCCAACCAAAGCCTGAAAAACACCCTCGCGATGCAGCTGCCGAAGCGGCTGGTCGAATGTTTACAGCAGCTTGGGCAGATACCTGATGTGACACTGAAGCAACTGAACGTTCGCGATCAGCAGGCGCTGGTGGAGACGCTAACCGCGTGGCGCGTGCAGCCGAACGGAACTGAAGGTTATCGTACCGCGGAAGTGACCCTCGGCGGCGTGGATACCAATGAGCTTTCGTCACGCACCATGGAGGCGCGCAAAGCGCCGGGGCTTTACTTTATCGGTGAAGTGATGGACGTCACCGGCTGGCTTGGCGGCTATAACTTCCAGTGGGCGTGGTCAAGCGCCTGGGCCTGCGCGCAGGCGCTGGCGGAAGCTTAATCAGAGAGCCCGGGGCACCCTGGCGCCCGGGCTGTTTCGATCAGTTCAACCCAAGAAAATACTGGGCGATTTTGAAATAGATAATCAGCCCGGTGCCATCTATCAGCGTGGCGATAAACGGCGCGGAAACCACCGCCGGGTCGATACCGATCCGCTTAAGCAGCATCGGAATAACCGAAGACACCACCGCGCTCCACAAAGTAATGCAGACCAGAGTCAGGCTGACGATCAGCGTGATTTCCATGCCAATCCCCATCATCCAGGCGCGCAGGCAGCCCGCCAGACCCAGGGTCAGGGCAATCAGAAACGAGGTCGACACCTCTTTGCGGATAACCCGTCCCATGTCACGTAAACGGACTTCACCCAGCGCCATCGAACGCACCAGCGTTGAGGTGATCTGAGTTCCGCTGTTGCCGCCGGTGCCGATCAGTAACGGGATGAAGAAGGCCAGTGCGATGGCCGATTCCAGCGCCTCTTCAAAATGCTGCAGCACGCTGCTGGTGTAGGCTTCGGCAACAAATAACAGTAGCAGCCAGACCGAGCGTTTCTTCCACAGCGTCCACGGACTGATTTCCAGATACGGTTTTTCCAGCGGTAGCGTCGCCCCCTGCAGCTGGGCGTCTTCGGTGACGTCATCCTCCAGCAGATGGGCAATTTCTTTTTCCATCAGGCAGCCGACCAGCTCGCCTTTATCGACAACCGGCACCAGATCGAGGCCGCGCTCGGTGAGTTCGGCAATCACCTGAGGGCGCTCATCGTCGGGTTTGACGCGAAACAGACAGCTGTCCATCAGGTAGCGAATAGACTGGCCTACCTCTGCCTCCTGCAAAAGTTTTTTGACTGATAAGCTGCCGCGCAGCTTGTTACCGGCGACGACAAATACCTGGCCGGGAATATCGTCGCTGGCGAGCTGCGAGATAAAGTGTTCACGCGCCTCATGGACGCTGAAATGTTCCTGCAGCGTAATAAAGTCGGTACGCATGTACTGGGCGATCGCATCGCCGTCGAAGCCAGAGGTCGCCTGATGCGCGGCGCAGAGTTGAATGGAAGACATGATTAAAATCCCTATAAAAAATCACTCATAGGGGCGAACAAGACAGGGTTAGCGCAGGCAGATCCCTACGTCCTGGTTTTAGCACTGCATAACGTATCTGAACGGTTAATACCGCCAGAAGTTACCTTGGCAACACCTTGATTCGATGGAAGCCTGTATTTCCCTGAGTGGTCTCTCTCGATACCAACAGGGCGGTAACTTGTATTTATGCAGGAGCCTCGCCATAACGAGATCGTTAAATGAGGCGCCATTATTGGCGAACAGGGATAATTAACAAAGCGTATAGTTTATGTGGTTTATCAACTGTTGATAAACCACATAAATCATTCTCAATTTTTTATGGATTTAGCAGCTTAATTTTCAAGGTTTTTATCATCCCCTAAACACCGCAAATGCCCATGCCGCACGCCGCGCTGGGCAATCACCTCGTCGGCAAAATGCTGTACTTCGTCCATGTTGCCTTTCAGCACCGCGATCTCCAGACAGTCATCATGATTGATGTGGACATGTAACGTGGCGACCGAGAGATCGTGATGCTGATGCGAAGAGGCGACCAGCCGGCTCGCCAGTTCGCGTTTTTCATGCTCATACACGTACGACAGGACCGCATAGCCGTGCTGCGCCGGCTGCTGTAGCGGATTATGGTGGAGCGCGTCACGCAGAATATCGCGCACCGCTTCCGAGCGGTTGTGGTACCCGCGGTGGGCGCTGTGCGCGTCGAGCGCGGCCAGCAGATCATCATCCAGAGTCAGGGTTACGCGCTGCATAGCATGGCCTCGTTAAGCAGAGTGCGGGGAAAGGGCGGGAGTACCGCGCGCTGTAGCGCCTGTCCGGCAGCGGATGTAAGGCGCAGCGGCAAACTCACTGCGGCCGTTTCGACGATGCGTCCGCTATCCATCACCAGTACCCGTTGGCAAAAACGCTCCACCAGCCGCAGGTCGTGGGTAATAAACAGGCAGGCGGTGGCGAACTGCGCCTGCAGGCGTTTGAGCAGGGCGATAATATCCGCCTGAAGCATCAGATCGAGATTCGATACCGCTTCGTCGAGAATTAATAGCTGCGGCCCGACCACCAGCGCCCGCGCCAGGCACACGCGCTGCAGCTGTCCGCCGCTGAGCTGCGCCGGACGCTTGTCGAGCAGTGCCGGGGCGAGGTCAACCGCCAGCAGCATCTCCTCCACCCGCTGCATACGCTCTTCCCGCGATAAACTAAACAGGTGCCGCAGCGGTTCGCTGATAATCTCGCGCACCGTTTTGCGCGGATTCACTGCGCTAATGGCATCCTGAAACACCAGCTGAATATCGCGGCGAAAGGCGCCGATCGCCTCCCCCTTCAGGGAGGTCAGCGATGCGCCGCGCCAGGCGACCTCGCCATACCGCGGCGTTTCGAGACCGACCAGCATCCGCGCCAGGGTACTTTTGCCGCAGCCGCTGCGCCCGAGCAGCGCCACAGTTTCACCGAGGGCGATGTCGAACTGGATATCGCGCAATACCGCACCGTGGTGGGGATAATCGTGGCTCACTGCGTTCACGCTGAGTAAATTCATGGTGTTTTCTCCAGGCCATATAGCGCCAGATGGGCGGCCAGCAGGCGCTGGCTGAGCGGGTGCTGTGGGGCGCTAAATAGCGTGTTAACGTCGCAGCGTTCAACAAGACGGCCGTTTTCCATCACCGCCACGTCATGCGCCAGCCGGGCGACAACGCTCATATCATGGGTCACCAGCAGCAGCCCCTGCCCGCGGTTGGCGACGATATCCGCCAGCAGGTCGAGAATGCGCGCCTGGGCGACGGCATCAAGGTCGGTGGTCGGTTCGTCGGCGATGATAAACGGCGCGCGGCTGAGCAGGGCCAGGGCCACCATCATCCTTTGCAGCATGCCCCCGCTCATCTCGAAGGGATAGCGCTTGAGTAGCGAGAGCGGATTTTCCAGCCCCACCTCTTCCATCGCCGCCAGCAGCGCGACGTTATTGGCCTCGTGGCCCGCTGCCCGGCAGGTTTCCCGCGCGTGCGCCGCCATGGTGTGCAGCGGATTAAAGGCGCTGCGCGGGTTTTGCATAATGGTGGCGATGGTCGCGCCGCGCAGCTGTTCACCGTATACCGGGATACCGTCGAGCAGCACCCTGCCCGCGGTTTGTCTGACGCCGGGCGGTAAAATGCCGAGCGTGGCGGCGCAGGTCAGCGATTTACCGCTGCCGCTACTGCCGAGCAGCGCCAGTACCTGACCGCGACGCAGGGTTAGGGAAACGTCGCTGACCAGCGGACGGTCGGCGACGAGCGAAAGTTGTTCCAGTTGGATCTTTTGCGGCATCAGTGGTTATGCTCCGCGATCAGCTGAGGATCGAGACGATCGCGCAGCGCGTCGCCCACCAGATTAAAAGCCATCACGCTGATAAACAGCGCCAGTCCGGGCCAGACCATTTGCAGCGGCTGCGTCCAGATGTACTGGCGGGCGTCGTTGATCATCACCCCCCATTCCGCCGTCGGCGCGCTGACGCCGAGGCCGAGGAATGACATCCCGGCTACGTGGAGCATCATATGACCTATATCCAGCGAGGCGAGCACCAGCAGCGAAGGGATCACCGCGCCGGCCAGATGGTCACGAAACAATGGCCAATGTCCCGCGCCGCTCAGGCGCGCGGCGAGAATAAACTCGCGCTGGCGCAGAGAGACCACCAGATTGCGTACCATCCTTGCGTACCAGGCCCAGTGCGACAGCGCAATGGCGATAATCACGTTGCTAAGACCGGTACCGAGTACACCGACCATAAAGAATGACAGTATTGAAGTCGGGAAGGTCATAAACAGCTCGGCCAGGCGCATCAGGCCGCGATCGACACGTCCGCCCACCATCCCGGCGGCGCCGCCCACCGTAAGGCCGATCAGCAGCACCAGCAGCAGGCAGGCCATCACCGCACCCAGCGAGACGCGGGTGGCGGCGAGAAGGCGCGAGAAAATATCCCGCCCGAGATGATCGGTGCCGAGCCAGTGGGCGTCGCCCGGAGAGAGCAGACGTTGATGGAGATCGATGGCCGCCGGGTCATAGGGCAGCCACCAGCCGCTGCTCATGGCGATTGCCGCCAGCAGCGCAATAGTGAGTAGCGCCAGTTTTACCGGCCAGCGGAAGGTCGCGAACAGCGTCATACGGCGGCCTCCTCATGGCGGCGCAGGCGCGGATCGAGCGCGGCGTTAAGCAGGTCGACCGCCAGATTGGCCAGCACGAACACCGCCACCATCATCAGGGTAAAGCACTGGATCACTGGGTAGTCGCGATTGAATATCGCGGAAACCGCATAGCGACCGACGCCGGGCCAGGCGAAGATATTTTCGATGATCATCGTCCCGCCGATCAGCTCGCCGATGTGCATACCCAGCGCCGTCACTACCGGCAACGTCGCGTTACGCAGCACGTGTCGCCGCTCCACCTGACCCTCGCTCAGCCCGCGCAGACGCGCCCAGACCACGTGGCGCTGGCTGGACACTTCCAGCATGCTGGCGCGCAGCAGACGGGCATTGATCGCCAGCGACATCAGGGCGATGGAAAACGCCGGTAGTAGCAGATGTCGCCAGCCGCCGTAGCCCATCGCCGGTAGCCAGCGCAGATGGACGGAAAAGAGCATTACCAGCAAAAATGCCAGCCAGAAGTTGGGCATTGAGACGCCGAGGAAGGCAATCAATCGTACGGCGAAATCAGGTAAGCGGTCGCGATGCCGCGCCGCCCAGATCCCCAGCGGTAGCGAGGTCAGCAGAATAATCACCAGCGCCGCGCCGGTGAGCTGCAGCGTCGCGGGCAGAAAATGCAGCAGGTCGTCCAGCACCGGGCGCTGGCTGGCGTAGGAGACGCCAAAATCGAGATGCAGCGCGCGCCACAGCCAGTGTAGATACTGCAGCGCCAGCGGCTGATTGAGCCCGAGCTGCTCGCGGGTAGCGGCAATCATTTCGCTGGTGGGCGGCACGTTGGAGAGACGCAGATAGTCCAGCGCCGGGTCGCCGGCGCCAAGACGTAATAACAGGAAGATGATCGCCGAGGCGGCAAGCAGCATCAACGGCAGCGGGAGCAGGCGGCGAAGAAGATATTTCAACATCATGGTGTCACCGGCGTAATGAGTTCTAACGGCAGATCGGTGGTCACCGGCGCGAAGGGCACTTCGCCCAGCGTTTTGCGGGCGACGGACATCAGCGAGACGTAGCTTATCGGCAGATAGACCGCTTCGTTGTGCAGGCGGGTGAGGATATCGCGATACAGTTCGCGACGGCGGCCCTCGTCGGTGGTAGTCAGGACCTCGCCGATCTCTTTATCAATCTCTGCTTTATCCGGCAGTCCGCGCTGCGCCTGATAGTCGGCGTGCGAAGCGACGCGCATTGAGCTCATAAACGCGTGCGGGTCGAACGGCGCGCCCCAGGTATGGTTGAAGATCATCGTGAAGCGGCCATCGTGCTGGCGGGCATAGATACTGCTCTCCTCTTCGCCGACCAGCCCGACATCGATACCTACCTGGCGCAGATCGGCCTGGATGATTTCCGCCATCGATTTGGCCAGCGCATCGGTGCCGATAAACGCCAGTTCAAGATGCAACGGGTGCCCGTCTTTTTCACGAATATCCTTGCCGGGCGTTAGCGTCCAGCCGGCGTTTTCCAGCAGCGTACGGGCCTTATCCGGATTGAAGCGGCGCGGCGGCAGGTCATCCAGCGCGTAAGGTACCGAGGGCGCGAAAAGCGTGTCGGCAACCTGTTGGGTGCCGTACAGCACGCCGTCAATGAGCGCCTGTTTATTGACGGCATAGTTAAGCGCCTCGCGTACCGCCAGTTCATTCGTGGGCGCTTGCAGCGTATTGAGCGCCAGCATTACGGTTTGCGTCGGGGCGGAAAGACGCGTGCGATACTCGTCCTGCTGGCGAAAACGGGCGAACGTATCCAGCGGCAGTAGCCCTTCATCACCGTACAGCAGATCAACTTCACCGGTTTCAAAGGCGACCGCCCGGCTGGTGGCGTCGGGGATCACTTTCACGGTGACTTTCTCAAGCGCCGGTTTTTTGCCCCAGTAGCGCGGGTTGCGTACCAGCACATCCTGCTGATTCAGCTGCGAACTGGACAGCATCCACGGACCGGTGCCGATGGGCGCCTTGATGCCTCGCTGCGTACTACCGTCAACAAACTGCGAGGGGGCGATAAAACGAAACGGGCGGGGAAGGGCGAGTTCCTGCAGGAACGGGTAGTAGGCGCTTTTCAGGGTGATTTGTAGTTCGTTATCGCTGAGCGCTTGAACGTCGGTTATCTGATTGGTCAACTCCAGCCAGGCGTGCCGCTGGCGGTTGGCCAGCACCGCCTGGAAATTGGCCACTGCGGCCTGGGCGTTAAACGGTTCGCCGTTGGAGAAGTAGACATCATCGCGCAGGGTGAAACGCCAGATTTTACCATCGGCTGAGTGGATCCAGCGGGTAGCCAGCCAGGGTGTAACCCGGCCATCGGCCTGATATTTGACTAACGGCTCATACACCATACTTTGGGCGAACATTTGGTTCGGCGTATACAGATGTGGACTGAGAGGACCGACGTTAACCGGCCAGGCGATGGCGATTTCATGCATGGCGGCGGGCGCGAGCAGAGGAATGCAGGCGCAGAGCGCCAGCAAGGTGGTGCGGAAAATAGACAAGGTTTACATCCAGAAGGAACGAAAAGTATGACGATTTTAATAATTTGTCATACTTAAGGAGTAACCTGGATCAATATGATGGGAGAAAACCATAACAAAACCATATGTAGCGTAAGATTACGATTGTCTGAACAAATCCAGCAGGGTGGTGACCTGTTCATCGAGCGGCGCCAGGTCCCGCTTCACTATCAAATGCAGCGGCGTGGCGCGGCGAGCGCCATGGCTCAGCGGCAGCGCTTTCAGCACGCCCTGTTCCAGGTGTGCGCGGATCCGTTCCTCCGGCAGCCAGCCGAATCCCACCTGATACAGCACCGCATCTATAGCGGCATCAATGGTAGAAAAGGTCCAGGCATCGCGGGTGGATGAGGCGTCGCCGCTACGGTCGGCAATGCGGATCAGCGGCCAGGGGGCCAGCGCGTTGTCGTCCAGCGGTTCTTCCAATTGCGACAGCGGATGGTCGCGATGGGCGACCGCAATAAAATCGATATTCATCAGCCATTCGCCGCGTCCGGTAATATCCTGGCGACGGGTTAAGACCATCACATCGGCCTCGCTGCGGGCGGCGCTTGCCTCATCGACGTTTTCCAGCACTTCGGTCAGCCGAACCTGAGTTTGCGGGTAGCGTTGCTGAAACTGACGCAGAATGGCGAAGAGCCGCTGGCGGGGAAAAATGCTGTCGACGACCAGATCCAGGCGGGTGCGCGCGCCGTTGCGCAGCGTCGCGGCGTGGGTCTCAACCCACGAAAAGGCCTTCAGTAGCGGTTTCACCTGATTAAGCAGCAGTTCGCCAGCGGGCGTCAGCACCGCTCGGCGTCCAGACGGCGCCAGCAGCGCCACCCCTAAACGTTCCTGCAGCAGCGCCAGGTTATAGCTCACCGAAGACTGGCTGCGGTTGGTCTCTTCCGCGGCTTTGGCAAAGCTGCCCAGCTCAATCACCTTTTCCAATAGCGCCCATTGTTCCAGCGTGGTCTTGTGCATAATTCATCTAAAAATTAGATTATTTTCATCCAAACATAGCGTTATTCATTCAATTTTTAAAGCCGTATTCTTACCTCAACGAAACAGAGGAGAATAAATAATGAGCACTTTTGACAAACATGACCTCAGCGGCTTTATCGGTAAACATCTGGTTTATACCTACGACAACGGCTGGAACTACGAAATTTACGTTAAAAATGGCACCACTCTGGACTATCGTATTCACAGCGGTATCGTTGCTAATCGTTGGGTGAAAGACCAGCATGCGTACATCGTGCGGGTAGGCGAAAGCATTTATAAAATTTCCTGGACTGAACCAACCGGTACCGACGTCAGCCTGATCGTCAACCTGGGCGACAAACTGTTCCACGGCACCATTTTCTTCCCCCGCTGGATCATGAATAACCCGGAAAAAACCGTCTGCTTCCAGAACGATCATATTCCGTTAATGAACGCCTACCGTGACGCCGGCCCGGCCTACCCGACCGAAGTGATTGATGAATTCGCGACTATCACCTTTGTTCGCGATTGCGGCGCGGATAATAACGATGTAATTAATTGCCCGGCTAATGAATTACCCGCAGATTTTCCTGCAAATTTGTAATACAGCAGAAATAATTCTGTGATCTAACGCTAATTTTTCCGCTAGATTAAAACGTAAATAAATATTTATTGCGGGCTGGTTGACGATTCGTTTACTTTCACCCGTTAAGCCCCAGTTTTCTCTATGAAACTGGGGCTTTTTGCTGCTAATTCCTGCCATAAGAAAATACTATCTATCTGATTATCAATGAGATATTACTATTCTCGCGAAAAATATTAATTTCTTAATATTATCCTAAGCAACAGCGACTAGATTTATAACCGTCGAAATACCCTGGAATGAAATGTGGCGGTGAACCGACTTCATTTTCATTTTGTTTAAGTCCGCTGGCGCAGGATATTTCTTTCTACCGGCCCCCTTTTTTAGTGGGCTATTAATAGAACAGGAAAAAGATGAGCGAATTTCTGCCGTTTTCGCGCCCGTCGATGGGCGACGCAGAGCTGGCTGCGCTGCGTGAAGTTTTGCAATCAGGATGGATCACTACTGGTCCTAAAAACCAGGCGCTGGAAGAGGCGTTTTGCCAACTGACCGGCAACCGCCACGCCATCGCCGTCAGCTCCGCTACCGGCGGTATGCACGTCACGCTAATGGCGATGGGCATTGGCCCTGGCGACGAAGTGATCACCCCTTCGCAAACCTGGGTGTCGACGCTGAATATGATCTGTCTGCTGGGCGCTACGCCGGTGATGATCGATGTCGATCACGATAATCTGATGATTACCCCTGAGGCGGTGGAAGCGGCGATCACCTCGCGGACGAAAGCGATTATTCCCGTCCACTACGCGGGCGCGCCTGCGGATATCGATGCGATCCGCGCCGTTGGCGAGCGCCACGGTATACCGGTAATCGAAGATGCCGCGCATGCCGCGGGAACGCACTATAAAGGCCGCCACGTCGGCTGGCGCGGCACCGCGATTTTCTCGTTCCACGCGATCAAAAATATGACCTGCGCCGAAGGGGGGCTTATCGTCACCGATGATGACGAGCTGGCTTCCCGCATCCGCAGCCTCAAATTCCACGGCCTGGGCGTAGACGCCTACGACCGTCAGACCCACGGCCGCGCGCCGCAGGCGGAAGTGATTACTCCCGGCTTCAAATATAATCTGGCCGATATCAACGCCGCGCTGGCGCTGGTGCAGCTGGATAAGCTGGCGCAGGCGAATCAACGTCGCGCTGAAATCGCCCAACGCTACCTGCGCGAGCTGGCGGATACCCCCTTTAAGCCGCTGACCATTCCGGCATGGGATCATCAGCACGCCTGGCACCTGTTTATTATCCGCGTTGATGAAGTGGCCTGCGGCATCAGCCGCGATGCCCTGATGGAAAAACTCAAAGCCATGGGTATAGGCACCGGTCTGCACTTCCGCGCGGCCCATACGCAAAAGTATTACCGCGAGCGTTTTCCTGAAGTTTCGTTACCGAATACCGAATGGAACAGCGCGCGCATTTGTTCCATCCCGCTGTTCCCGGATATGACCGACGACGATGTCACCCGCGTCATTACCGCGCTGCATCAGTTGTCAGGACGTTGATATGCTTACTTATCCTCCCGTAAAAAAAGTCTCGGTGGTTATCCCGGTTTATAACGAACAGGATAGTCTGCCGGAACTGCTGCGTCGTACCGACGCCGCCTGTGCGACGCTAGGGCGCCAATATGAAATTCTGCTGATCGACGACGGCAGCAGCGACGATTCCGCGCGCATGCTGACCGAGGCCGCCGAAGCCGAAGGCAGCCACGTGGTGGCGGTGCTGTTGAACCGCAACTACGGCCAGCACTCGGCGATTATGGCCGGTTTCAGCCATGTCACCGGCGATCTGATCATCACCCTCGATGCCGACTTGCAAAACCCGCCGGAAGAGATCCCGCGGCTGGTGGCAAAAGCCGATGAAGGCTATGACGTGGTCGGTACCGTGCGCCAGAACCGTCAGGACAGCATCTTCCGTAAATCTGCCTCGAAGATGATTAACCGCCTGATTCAGCGAACCACCGGTAAAGCCATGGGCGATTACGGCTGCATGTTGCGTGCCTATCGCCGCCATATCATCGACGCCATGCTCAACTGCCATGAGCGCAGCACCTTTATCCCGATTCTGGCGAATACCTTCGCCCGCCGGGCGGTCGAGATCCCGGTGATGCACGCCGAGCGCGAATTCGGCGACTCCAAATATAGCTTCATGCGTCTGATTAACCTGATGTATGACCTGGTGACCTGTCTGACCACCACCCCGCTGCGTTTACTGAGTATTTTCGGCAGCGTGATAGCCCTGTTGGGCTTTGCCTTCGGTCTGCTGCTGGTGGTGCTGCGTCTGGCCTTCGGTCCGCAATGGGCGGCGGAAGGGGTGTTCATGCTCTTCGCCGTGCTGTTTATGTTCATCGGCGCCCAGTTTGTCGGTATGGGCCTGCTCGGGGAGTATATCGGCCGCATCTATAACGATGTTCGCGCCCGTCCCCGTTACTTTATTCAACGTGTTGTTCGCCAGCCGGAAACGGCGTCTCAAGAGGAAGATCGTTCATGAAAGCAGTAGTCTTCGCTTATCACGATATGGGTTGCGCAGGTATTCAGTCACTGCTGGATGCCGGGTATGACATCGCCGCTATTTTCACCCATCCGGATAACCCTGGCGAAAACCAATTCTTTGGTTCCGTAGCCCGTATTGCCGCCGAGCAAGGTATCCCGGTATGGGCGCCGGAAGATGTTAACCATCCGCTGTGGATTGAACGTATTCGCGAGATGAAGCCGGATGTGCTGTTCTCGTTCTACTACCGCAACCTGCTGTGCGATGAGATCCTGAATATCGCGCCGAAGGGGGCTTTCAACCTGCATGGTTCTCTGCTGCCGAAATACCGCGGTCGCGCGCCGCTGAATTGGGTACTGGTCAACGGCGAAAGCGAAACCGGCGTGACCCTGCACCGGATGGTTAACCGCGCCGACGCGGGCGATATCGTCGCTCAACAAGCTGTGGCTATCGGCCCGGATGACGCGGCGCTGGCGCTGCACCGTAAGCTGTGCGCCGCCGCCTCCGATCTGCTTGGCCAGGCGCTGCCGGCTATTCGTGAGGGTAAGACTGAGGAGCGGGCGCAGGACCACAGCCAGGCGACCTACGTTGGCCGTCGTACCCCGGAAGACGGGCGTCTCGATTGGGATAAACCGGCGCAGACTCTGCACAACCTGGTGCGCGCGGTATCCGATCCGTGGCCGGGCGCCTTCGCCTATGCCGGCGCGAACAAATTTATCGTCTGGAAATCCCGCGTGCGCGCCGATCTGCCGGCGGCGAAGCCCGGCACCGTTATCTCCGTCGCGCCGCTAGTGGTTGCCTGTCAGCAGGGGGCGCTGGAAATCGTCACCGGCCAGACCGAACGTGGCGTTTACATGCAGGGCGCCCAGCTGGCGCAGGCGCTGGGGCTGGTGACCAGCGCGGTGCTGAGCAGCAAACCGGTGGTGGCGGTGAAGCGCCGTACCCGCGTGCTGATCCTCGGCGTTAACGGCTTTATCGGTAACCACCTGACCGAGCGCCTGTTGCAGGACGACAACTATGAGATTTACGGCCTGGATATCGGCTCCGACGCCATCAGCCGTTTCCTTGACTGCCCGCGTTTCCACTTCGTTGAAGGCGATATCAGCATTCACTCCGAGTGGATCGAATACCACATTAAGAAATGCGATGTGGTACTGCCGCTGGTCGCGATCGCGACGCCTATCGAATACACCCGTAACCCGCTGCGCGTGTTCGAACTGGATTTCGAAGAGAACCTGAAGATCATCCGTGACTGCGTGAAATACAATAAGCGCATTATCTTCCCGTCGACCTCGGAAGTGTACGGCATGTGCACCGACAAAAACTTCGACGAAGATAATTCCAATCTGGTGGTCGGGCCGATCAACAAACAGCGTTGGATCTACTCGGTTTCTAAACAGCTGCTGGACCGCGTGATCTGGGCCTATGGCGATAAGAACGGCCTCAAGTTCACCCTGTTCCGTCCGTTCAACTGGATGGGGCCGCGTCTGGATAACCTTAATGCCGCACGTATCGGTAGCTCCCGCGCCATCACTCAGCTGATCCTCAACCTGGTGGAAGGTTCGCCGATTAAGCTTATCGAAGGCGGCAAACAGAAGCGCTGCTTCACCGATATCAGCGACGGTATCGAAGCGTTGTTCCGCATCATTGAGAACAAAGATGGTCGCTGCGATGGTCAGATCATCAACATCGGTAACCCGGAAAACGAAGCTAGCATCAAAGAGCTGGCGGAAATGCTGCTCGCCTGCTTCGAGCGCCATCCGCTGCGCGATCGCTTCCCGCCGTTCGCCGGCTTCCGCGAAGTGGAAAGCAGCGATTACTACGGTAAAGGCTACCAGGACGTTGAGCATCGTAAACCGAGCATTCGCAACGCGAAACGCTGCCTGAACTGGGAACCGACCGTCGAGATGGAAGAGACCGTTGAACACACTCTGGACTTCTTCCTGCGCACCGTTGAGCTCACGGACGATAAAAACTCATGAAACAAGTCGGCTTACGCATAGATGTCGATACCTTTCGCGGGACGCGTGATGGCGTACCGCGGCTGCTGGCCCTGCTGGGCAAGCACGGGATTCAGGCAAGCTTCTTTTTCAGCGTCGGGCCGGACAATATGGGGCGCCATTTATGGCGCCTGGTAAAACCGAAGTTTCTGTGGAAAATGCTGCGCTCCAACGCGGCCTCGCTGTATGGCTGGGATATTCTGCTGGCCGGCACCGCGTGGCCGGGGCGCAGGATTGGCGCGGGTAACGAAGAGGTTATTCGCGCCGCCGCGCACATCCATGAAGTGGGCCTGCACGCCTGGGACCACTACAGCTGGCAAGCGTGGAGCGGCGTCTGGCCGCAGGAACGTCTGACGCTGGAAATTGAACGCGGTCTGCTCGAACTGGAACGCATTATCGGCCGCCCGGTGACCTGCTCCGCCGTCGCCGGCTGGCGTGCCGACCAGCGGGTGGTAAAAGCGAAAGAATCCTTCGATTTCCTCTACAACAGCGATTGTCGCGGCACGCGGCCATTCCTGCCGCAGATTGGCGGCGGGGCCTCCGGCACCGTACAAATTCCGGTGACGCTTCCCACCTGGGATGAAGTGGTCGGTAGCGCCGTCGATACCGCTGGCTTCAACCGCTATCTGCTGGACTGCATTCATCGTGACAAGGGAACGCCGGTCTATACCATCCACGCCGAAGTGGAAGGCATTGCCTACGCCGATCAGTTCGATGCGCTGCTGACCATGGCGGAGGAAGAAGAAATACAATTTTGCCCACTGAGCCAGCTGCTGCCCGCTGACTTTAGCGAGCTGCCGTCAGGCAAAGTGGTCCGTGGTGAGCTGGCTGGCCGGGAAGGTTGGCTTGGACGTGAACAATTACTGGGCTCGGGTGTATGAAAAGCATTCGTTATGGCATCTCTCTGGTTGTACTCTTTGCGCTGTATTACTTATTGCCGTTAAATTTCCGTTTGCTGTGGCAGCCTGATGAAACCCGCTATGCCGAGATCAGTCGTGAAATGCTGGCCTCCGGCGACTGGGTGGTGCCGCATCTGCTGGGCCTGCGTTACTTTGAAAAGCCGATTGCCGGTTACTGGATTAACAGTATTGGTCAGTGGCTATTTGGTCATAATAACTTTGGCGTGCGTTTCGGTTCGGTCTTCGCCATTACCGTCAGCGCGTTGCTGGTGGCGTGGCTGGCGTGGCGTATTTTCCGCGATAAACGCGTGGCGATCCTGTCGCCGGTTATCTTCCTGACCGCGATGCTGGTATACGGTATCGGAACCTATGCGGTGCTGGATCCGATGATCACCATGTGGCTGGCGCTGGCGATGTGCAGCTTCTGGGGAGCCTCCCAGGCGCAGAGCCGCAGCGGGAAGATGTTGGGTTATGTCCTGCTGGGAGTCGCCTGCGGTATGGGGGTGATGACCAAGGGCTTCCTGGCGCTGGCGGTACCGGTGGTTGGCGTGCTGCCGTGGGTGATGGCGCGTAAACGCTGGCGCGAAGTGCTGACCTACGGCTGGCTGGCGGTGGCGGTCTGTACGTTGGTGGTGCTGCCGTGGGGATTGGCTATTGCCAATCGCGAACCCGATTTCTGGCGCTATTTCTTCTGGGTCGAGCATATTCAGCGTTTCGCTGAGAAAGACGCGCAGCATAAAGCGCCGTTCTGGTACTACATTCCGTTCCTGATTGCCGGCAGCCTGCCGTGGTTGGCGCTGTTACCGGGCGCGCTGAAGCGCGGCTGGAGCGAGCGCGATGATGCCCGCGGCGCGCTGTATCTGCTAGGCTGGATAGCGATGCCGTTCCTGTTCTTCAGCATCGCCAAGGGAAAACTGCCGACCTACATTCTGCCGTGCTTTATGCCGCTGTCGATTTTGATGGCCCGCTACGCGCTGGATGCCGCGAAGGCGGGGGCGAAAGCGCTGCGCATCAACGGCATGATCAACCTCGGTTTTGGTCTGATCGGCCTGGTCGCCGTGCTGGTGGTCTCGCCGTGGGGCGTCATGCATAAGCCGGTGTGGACGAAGATCGAGCTGTATAAATGTCTGCTGGCGGCGATTGCCTTTGCCGTATGGGCGCTGATGGGCTGGCTGGCGATAAAAGACAACGGTCGTCGCTGGACGCTGGCCGCCATCTGTCCGCTGGGAGTGGCGCTGCTGGTGGGCTTCGCTATCCCGGATCGGGTTATCGACAGCAAACAGCCGCAGTTTCTGGTGGATATTGTTAGCGAATCGCTGGCGCCAAGCCGCTATGTACTGACCAACAGCGTCGGTATCGGAGCGGGGCTGGCGTGGGAGCTCAAGCGTGACGACATCATCCTGTATGAAAGGCAGGGGGAGCTAAAATATGGCCTCGGCTGGCCGGATGCGCAGAGCAAATTCGTGTCGACTCAAGCTTTTGCTGATTGGCTGGCGGCGCACCGCCAGCAGGGACCGATCTCACTGGTGCTGCTGATGGATAAAGGTGAAACGATGAACGAACTGGCGTTACCGAAACCTGATAACTCCTACGAGCTGGGGCGCGTGGTGTTTATTCAGTATCTGCCGCAATG
This sequence comes from Klebsiella sp. CN_Kp097, assembly GCF_040064495.1. Classification (NCBI taxonomy): domain Bacteria; kingdom Pseudomonadati; phylum Pseudomonadota; class Gammaproteobacteria; order Enterobacterales; family Enterobacteriaceae; genus Klebsiella; species Klebsiella sp. CN_Kp097. The sequence continues at coordinate 213,832 of NZ_JBEAIL010000006.1, forward strand.
AGTGTCTGGTTCTGTCTGATACTCGCCAGTCTGCTTAGCTGCGCCGGTCAGCTGTGCCAGAAGCAGGCGACCCGGCCGTCCCGTAGCGGGCGGCGCGGGCGGCATATTTTGCTGTGGCTGGGCTTAGCCCTGTTGGCGCTCGGCGGCGGTATGCTGCTGTGGCTGGGGGTGCTGCAGGCGATCCCGGTCGGTATCGCTTATCCGATGCTGAGCCTCAACTTTGTCTGGGTAACGCTGGCGGCATGGGGTATCTGGCGCGAGCCGGTGGCGCGCCGCCACTGGCTTGGCGTCGGGCTGATCGTCGTCGGCATCGCCGTTCTGGGGAGTAGCGTCTGATGGGGTTAATCTGGGCGTTATTGAGCGTCGGGCTGGTCAGCGGCGCGCAGCTGTTACTGCGCAGCGCGATGGTTGAGCTGCCGCCATTGACCGATATCCTGGCTTTCCTCAATCATCTACTGCATATGCGCACCGGTACCTTCAGCCTGGGTTTTGGCCTGGTTGGCTATCTGCTGTCGATGGTCTGCTGGTATTTCGCGCTACACCGCTTGCCGTTGGCCAAAGCTTACGCGCTGCTCAGCCTGAGCTACATTCTGGTGTGGGCCGCCGCCATCTGGCTGCCCGGCTGGCACGAGCCGTTTTACTGGCAATCGCTGCTGGGCGTGCTGATTATTATCGCCGGCGTGCTGACTATCTTCTGGCCGGTCAAGCCGCGCCGTTGAAACATTGAATGTGCGCCGCCGTCAGCGAGAACGGTGTTGGCGTACAGACCGCAATACTTAACCCTTGATACTGAATCTGGCTTAATGACAGCGCGCCGCGAAAGGCGCTGTCAACAGAGGCCATCTGCCAGGCGCTGCCGCCGCGTTGCTTTACCAGCGCTTCTTTGCGCGTCCAGATTCGCCAAAAGGCGGCTAGCTGCCCCTCCGGCGGTTCGCGCTCCAGTTCCTGATGCTCGCCCTCGCTAAACAGGGCGTTGGCCAACCGCTGCCAGCCGTTGCGCGGGCGAATGACTTCGATATCGCAGCCAACCTCGCCTTCATCGCTCAGCAGCAGGGCAATTTGGTCGCCGCTGTGGCTAAGGTTAAACCACAGCCCGCAGCCGGGCGGGAAGGCCGGTTTGCCCTGCTCGCCATACGCAATATCCACCAGCGGGGCCACCGCATGCGCCAGCAGCGCGCGCCCGGCAAGCCAGCTTGCCCGCCGCGGGCCATCAGGGGCCTGGGCCGCTAACCCAGTCGGTAACGGCAGGGCGCTAAGCGTTGAGATTTGGCCAAGGATAAGCTGATACATTTCAGGACCAGCGCTGAATAATCATTGAGGTGTTAATACCGCCGAAGGCGAAGTTGTTACTCTGCAGGAATTCACAATCAATCTGGCGCGCTTCGCCCATGATGTAATCCAGTTCTCCGCAATTGGCGTCCGGATTATGCAAATTCAGCGTTGGCGCGAACCAGCCCTCGCGCATCATCTGCAGACTCATCCACGCTTCCAGCGCCCCGCAGGCGCCAAGGGTATGGCCGAAATAGCTTTTCAGCGAGGAGATCGGCACGCTATCGCCGTAAATCGCCGCCGTCGCCTGGCTTTCGGCGATATCGCCGCGGTCGGTCGCGGTGCCGTGGGCCGAAATGTAGCCGATATCCCGGGCGCTCAGGCCCGCTATTTTTAATGATTGTTCCATGCAGATCTGCATGGTTTCACGCTGCGGTTGAGTGATATGCGCAGCATCGCAGTTGGTGGCGAAGCCGATGATTTCGCCGTAAATGGTCGCCCCGCGTGCTTTGGCGTGCTCCAGTTCTTCCAGAATGAGAGTACCGGCCCCTTCGCCAATCACCAGCCCATCGCGCAGCACATCAAAGGGGGAGGGGGTAATGTCGGGCTGCTCATTGCGCTGGCTGGTGGCAAACAGAGTATCGAATACCGCGGCCTCCGACGGGCAAAGCTCTTCCGCGCCGCCGGCGACCATCACCGTTTGATAGCCGTGGCGAATCGCTTCCCAGGCGTAACCAATCGCCTGGCTTCCGGAGGTACAGGCGCTGGACGTCGGGATCACGCGGCCGCGCAGGCCAAAAAACAGGCCCGTATTGACGGCGGTGGTATGCGGCATCATCTGCACGTAGGTGGTAGCAGTAATATTATTGGTGTGCTTTTCCGTCAACATGGTGGCGAATTCGCTCATCGGGGCGGTACTGCCGGTTGATGAACCGTAGGCGATGCCGGTTTCGCCGTTACTCAGTATGGCATCGTCGATTAGCCCGGCCTGCTCCAGCGCCAGTTCAGTGGCGCGGGTGGAGAGCAACGATACGCGCCCCATCGCGCGAATGCGCTTGCGGGTATAGTGGTCGGGCAGGGTGAAATCATCGATCGGCGCGCCCAGCAGCGTATGCAGCCCGTCGTAAATACGCCACTCCGGCATGGCGCGTACGGCGTTTTTATATCTCTTCAGCCCCGCCGAGACATCCTGCCATTTTTCGCCAAATGCGGTGACGCCACCCATCCCGGTAATGACCACACGGCGTGTCATAACATCCCTCCATTGATGGAAATGACCTGCCGGGTGACATAACCCGCCACATCCGACATTAAATAACTCGCCAGCCCCGCCACTTCTTCCGCCTGTCCCATGCGTTTCATTGGGATCATCGACATTGCCTCTTTCAACGCGGCCTCTTCCATTTCGATCATCCCGGTGTCGATAAGCCCGGGGGCGATGCAGTTCACGGTGATTTTGCGCTTCGCCAGTTCAATCGCCAGCGCTTTGGTGGCGCCGATGATCCCCGCCTTGGCGGCGCTATAGTTGACCTGACCGCGGTTGCCCATCACGCCGGATACGGACGAGAGCGTGATGATACGCCCGCCCTGGCGTGCGCTAATCATCGGCATGATGCACGGATGAATGACGTTGTAGAAGCTGTCGAGGTTGGTGTGGATCACCGCGTCCCAGTCGTCTTCGCCGAGCGCCGGGAAGGCGCCGTCGCGGGCGATGCCGGCGTTGCTGACAATGCCGTACCACGCGCCGTGTTCGGCCATATCTTGCTCAAGGACTTCGCGGCACTGCGTGCGATTGGCGACGTCAAAGCTCAGCAGACGCCCCGCGCCGCCGGCGGCGGTAATCGCCTCCAGCGTCTGCTGCGCGCCTGACGTGTCGCGATGATAGTGGACGCCTACCATAAAACCGTCCGCCGCCAGCTGGCAGGCAATGGCGCGACCGATACCTTTGCTGGCGCCGGTAACCAAAACTGAACGACTCATTCTGACGCTCCTTGTTGAAATAGGGTGTTAAGTTCTGTTGGCGTTGGCTGGAAGGTATTAACCCTTCCGCTGGCCAGCAGGTCATCGTCCGCCATCACGGCGCCTTCGAAGCTAGCGAAACGCTCGTCCTGCATGAGCAGTTTAACGGTAATGGACAGTGCTTTGCCGCGCGGCAGGGAGCCGGCCGCGCAGACTAATTCGCGCGCGCCAAGCACCATACCTAATGAGATGGATGCTTGCCCTTTTTGCAGGCGGTTCCAGCCGGACCAGACGCCGACGGTTTGCGCCATTAATTCAAGGGCGAACCAACCGGGGAGATTGCCCTCGGCATCGAGAAATGGCGCCACGACGCTATGGGGCGAGACCGTGACCCGGCAGGTCGCGGTTTCGTCGGTCACATTGACGACTTCTTCCAGCAGCAGCATCGGCGCATCGTGCGGTAGATAGTCGCCAGGCGATAAATAGTGGTTCATTGAATGCTCCCGAGCAGGATGCTGGCGTTGTTACCGCCAAAAGCAAAAGAATTCGACAGGATAATCGGTCGCGGCAGCGGCAGGGGATGTTCGATGATCCCGCATGGCGGTAGTGTTTCATCGCGCGGCGACTGGCTGAAATCCTGCGCTGGCAGCGGCAGGTTTCGCTGCAGAATCAGCATGCCGATGGCGGCTTCGGTGATCCCCGCGGCGCCCAGCGTGTGTCCGGTCAGGTGTTTCGTTGAACTACAGGGTACCCGAACGCCAAATAGCGCGTTGATGACGTGAGACTCTATTCTATCGTTAAGCGGCGTGGCGGTGCCGTGCAGGTTGATATAACCCACTTGTTCAGGGGCGATGCCCGCATCCCCCAGCGCCTGCTGGATGGCGCGGATCGCCCCCTCTCCTTCAGGATGCGGGGCGGAAATATGCCAGGCGTCGCTGGACTCGCCGATACCCAGTAGCGCGACTGGCTGCGGTTCGCGGGTCAACAGCATCAGCGCCGCCCCTTCGCCGATAGTGATGCCGTTACGGTCGCGGGCAAACGGCTGGCACTGCGTCGTGGAGAGCGATTCCAGACTGTGAAAGCCGTTGATCGGCATTCGGCTGAGGGTGTCCGCGCCGCCGACGATCGCCACATCCGCCAGACCAGCTTCAATTAGTCGGTGTCCGCTGATAATCGCTCTGGCGCTGGAGGAGCAGGCGGTTGACAGCGTAAATGCCGGGCCATCCAGCGCCAGCCAGTGGCTGAGAAAACGCGATGGGTCGCCCAGCTCCTGTTGCGGATATTGCCAGGCCGCGCTTTCCTTGCCGCCAAGCGTCAGGGTGACATGCGCGTCACCCTCATCCAGCCCCGAGGTGCTGGTGCCGAGCACCACGGCCACGCGCTCTCGTCCGTATCGGGCGATGGCGCGATCCACCTGCGGCTGAATTTGCGCCAGCGCCGCCAGCAGCAGCTGATTATTGCGCGAACGATGGGCGCTAAAGGTATCGGGAATGGCGGGCAATTCGCCGTCCACACCCGCGAAAACCGCCTGCGGATGCCCCTGTAGCCACCCCTCGCGCGGACGCATGCCGGGCGCGATACCGCGAGCCAAATTGGCGGCGATTTCATCGTTATCGCGGCCCAGCGCGTTAATCATGCCGACGGCGGAAATGTAGATCATCTCAGTCACCCAGGTATTGAATGGTGATGTGGTATTTAAAGACGTGCTGTTCGATGCTGATCGGCACGCGCTGGCCTTTGCGGTTGATATAGGTGATTTCGGTGACCAGCTTCCCGCGCGCGTTACGTAGTTCGCGTTTGTCGCCGCGCTCGGTCAACGTCCACCCTTTTGGCAACTGCGGCAGCCATGCGCTAACCGACCAGTGGCTGAGCATCACATCGGCCAGCACCTGGCTGGCTGGCGGCAGTTGCGGAACCACCATCGACTGTTCAGCGCGCAGCCCTCTTTCATCATAGGTCACCAGGAACAGGCGGATACCGACGGACGACAGACCCGCCAGCGTGAGCTTTTTATCATCGGCATTGAGCATGACCAGCAGCGACTGGGTTTGGCCGTTGAAGCTGCCGGTGAGCAACTGCTGCGAGCTGATGTCCGGCGAGATACCAGGCGGCGGCAACGTGACGCGGGTACCCGGTTCCAGCCACGCCTGCGGGCGGCCTTGCGGCTCCGGCTGCGAACGGCTGCAGCCGGCCAGCAATAAGGCGGCGAGTAGCGCGAAGGCGCGCCAGAATGATGGTCTTCTCATCGTCTTTTTTTCTCTTTTTTGGTCGGCATCGCTAACGGCGAAAGCAGGAAGGCGGCGAAAATGCCGCTTACCAAAACAATACCAAAACTGCTAATGGCCTGCGTGGCGCTAAATACCAGCATGCCGAGCGTCAATAAGGTGGTCATCATCGCCAGGGTGACCGCCAGCAGCGATGTCAGCGGCGTACCGCGCGGGTTGCTGAAAAACAGCGTGTAGTTAATGCCGATGCCCAGTACCAGCACCAGCGCCAGCAAGGAGAACAGGTTAACCGCGTGGCCGCTAAATGCCAGCATCGCCAGCCCGCATCCCAGCGACAATACCGACGGCACCAGGCTAACCAGCCCTTTGCGCCAGCCAAGGCGGAGCATAGCGCCGCAGGCAATCACCGCCAGCGCAACGCCCAGCAGGCCGGTTAGAATGTGGCGGTAGAGCGCGAACAGCTGGTCGAAATCGCTTTTACGATCGACCCACGCAACGCCAGCCTGTTTTGTACTAAGCGTTTTTAGCGCCGCGCTGTCTTTCACGCCGCTCACCGGGACCAGTACGCCGCTTTCGCCATCCGGCAGCGTCAGCCACAGCAGTCGCCAGCCTTCGCTGGCCGGGCTGGCAAGCCAGACGTCGACGGTCACTGGCATCGGGTTGAGATCGGGATTGATCGTTGCCAGTCCGGCGTGGTTCAGCACGTTACTGACGGTGGGCGCGGCGCGTTGCAGCAGGGCAAGATCCTGCTGCTGGCGGGCGAGTGAATTCAGCGGAATAGCGCGATATCCGCCGAGCAGGCCGTCGCTTTGCGCCTGCGTCAGCGCGGGCATAAATGCCTCCAGGCGCTGCAGCGTCTGCTGGGCCGTTTTGCCGTAAACCACAAACCACTTTTGATCGACGCTTTGCCCGGTGAGCGCGGTGATGGCTTTTTCCTGGGCCAGGATATCCTGCGGCAACGCCTGGAGCTGCGAAATATCATCATCCACCCGCAGCGTCGCGAGACCCGCCAGCGAGAACAGGGCCAGCGCGACGGGGAGGCCGATGGACAGCTTTTTATGGCGTCGCCAGGCGGCAAGCCAGCGTAACAACAATGCCATCGCCGGAACCGGGCGCACGGGAAGTCCACGGCACAACCATGGATGCCAGAAAATTACCGTCAGACACGAGGCGCTCAGGCCGACCGCCGCGAAGAGCGCCATCTGGCGAATCGCCGGAAAGGGGGCCAGCATCATAATCAGATAAGCCGCCACGGTAGTAAGTAGCGCCAGCAGCAACGCATGACGCACTTTGGCGAGGCTTTGCCACGGGGTTGATTCCGCGCCATGCACCATCCGTTCGGTCAGATAATAGAGCGTATAGTCGGCGGAGATGCCGATGATGCTCATGCTCATCACCAGGGTCATCAGATGCAGTTCGCCAAATAGCAGCAGCGTGACGACGGTGCCGGCCAGCGCGCCGATGGCGATGGAAATCAGGCACAGCAGCAGCGGGCGCAGCGAACGAAACGTCACGACGATCAGCAGGATCACGCCGAACAGCGTCGCCGCGCCGAGTGTAGAAATATCGTGCTTCGCCTGCTGACTGGCGTAATCGCTATAGAACACGGTGCCGCGCGACAGCAGCTGCGCCTGCGGATGCTGCGTTTTCCACTGCTTCTCCAGCTCTCCGAGCGTAGTGACCAGCCGGTGCGTCTTCTGCATATCGAATGAGGAACCCGCCAGTTCGCCATGCAACAGATACCAGAGGTTGCCCTGGGCATCTTTGGTCACCAGCCAGCCATCCTGCAGTTGCATCCGCTGGCCGCCTTTCGCCATCGCCAGCTGCGAGCCGCGCATCAGCATCAGCGGATCGTTTTGCAGTTCTTTGCCGCTGACGCCGGAAAATGCCGAATAGAGCTGTGAGAGGATCCATTGCGCCTGCGCTTCGCCGCCGTTTTGCAGGCGCGCGCGGGTAGCGGGGTCAATTAAACCGTTACGATGCTGCCAGAAAAAGGTCCCCCAAGCCTGCTGATTATCGGCATTCATTGGGCCTTTTACCTCGGCCAGCGCTTTCGAGGTTTGCAGCAGACGCAGCCAGTCGCCGGCCACCTGCGGATCGGCCTGTTTACCGGGGCTGACCAGCCAGACCAACTGGCGGTCAAGGCGCTGCATAAAACCGTCGTTCAGGCTGGGCGGGATTGCGCCAAGCGTCTGCTTCGGCAGCATCGCCAGTACGCTGCTGTTGAGCCGGGCCTGCGGCAGCAGTGCCAGCAGCGCGCCCGCCAGGAGCAGGCAGGCGACGGCCCATAACAACGCGGGGCGTTTACTGGGCGGCAAAGCGTTGGCGTTCGTCATCGGTCAGTTGCGCAGGCGTCAATTGGTGTTGGGAAAGGGTGATCTCGGTGCGATCGCCTTGCTTGTCGTTGAGCTGAATATGTTCCAGATAGTCTTTCCCGGCCAAATCGATGCGGGCAAAAATCTTATCCAGCGGCGTAGTTATGGGCGTCAGGCGCAGCGTCCACTGGCCTTCGCCTTTATCGGCAAATTCCACGCGGAAGTTATCTTCCAGAACTTTTCGATCCGCCTGGAACAGCGCGCGCAGCAAATGGTTGAACTGGAACATTTGCGGATTGTTTTCGGCAGTAATGGTTTGCGGCGGCTGGCCGTTGATCGCCTGCACCATCCGTTTGTCATCCAGCAACAGCTGCATGGGGAACGGCGAGGTTTGATCCCACAGCAACCCCTTATCGCGGGCGATCAACATCTGCCCCTGGGATCGTAGCGGCTGCGGCAGATCCTTAATCGTGCGAACTTGATCGAAATGGGCGCGTACCACCGGCTGTTCGCTAAATTGTTTTTGCAGGTCATCAAGCGTGAGGGCGCTGACCAGCGGGCTGATAAACAGCCCTAACAGCAGCAGTAATCTCATGGCGTAACCCCCATGCGTTCAAACAGGATATCCGGGCTGACGAAACACATCTCGCGGCTGTTTTCATCCACCGCAACCTGGATGGTGTAGCCGGTGGTGGTGCGCTTGCCGCTATCGACATCAAAAATTTCGTAGCCAATGCGTAGGCGGTTCTCAAACTCTTCTATCCGCGCGCGCACGCGAATGCGCTGCTCGAAGGTGATAACGTCGCGGTATTTTACGCGGGTATCGACCACCGGCCACAAATAGCCTGAGGCTTTCATCTGCCGGTAGCCGTAGTTGAACTGGTTAAGCAGCGCCTCACGGGCAATTTCGAAGTAGCGGAAATAGTTGCCATGCCACACGACGCCCATCATATCGATGTCATGAAACGGAATAGTCAGCTCTACTTCAGCAGTAAAACGGGGATCGTTAAGCACCCTTTACTCCTTGTCTTTGGGATCCGGCAAACGCCAGAAATCGAAAAAGTTAAACCAGTCGAGCGGCGACTGCAGCGCGTAGTGTTCCAGCCGTTCGGCGTAGCGGTCGATGATGTGTTGCAATGCCTGTTGGCGATCGGCGCGCGGTAATAGCAGCGGGTCGGCGAACGGCTCGCAGTAAATGCGCAGTTTGCCCTGCTGGCGGAGAGCGAAAAGCAAATTAACCGGGCAGCGCAAAATGGCGGCGAGGATAAATGGCCCCTGCGGGAAGGGGGCGGCTTGCCCCATAAAACGGCTCCAGCAGACACGCCATTCGCCGCCACGCTGCGGGTTAACCGCAATACGGTCGCCGACAATCGCGATCCACTCGCCGCGATCCAGCTTTTCTTGCAACAGGATGGCGGTATCCGGGCCGATATCGTTCACCGGCATCAGGTTGAGCCCGGCCTGAGGGGCCATTTCCGTCATAATCTGTTTAAAACGTTGCGCATTTTCGCTGAATACCAGAGCGTTGATGGTTTTGCCGCCCTGTAGTTGCGCCAGCGCGCGGCAGGCTTCGACATCGCCGAGATGCGAAACCAACAGCAGCTTCCCCCGCGGATCGCTGATATTTAGCGTCTCCTCGGCGCCTGCGGTAAAAACCACGTCGCGGCCGAACTGCAATTCGCCGCGCCAGCTGGCGATTTTATCCAGCATCGCCTCGCCGAAGCGCTGGAAGTGCCGATAGCTGGTTAGCGTTGGCGGTATCGGCATCTGGCGCGCGGCGAGCTGTTCGCGCACGCGGGTTATCCATTGTTGCGAAGCACGGCGGGCCGTCGCGGCCGTCAGCCAGTACACGCCGACCACCGGATAAAGCAGCAGCGAGAACGCCTTGCGCCCCAGCAGCCGCCACACCAGTAGCATCAGGCGCATTCCCCATAATCCTTTTACCTCCTGCTGACGCGCCCAGTGCGGCGAGGCGCGGCGAAACAACAGCGAGGGGATCCGCGGCAGCATGCCGAGGAACAGACGCGTGTGCATCAGCGAGATGCGGCAGTTATCTTTGATGGCATCAAAATGCGACAAACCGTCCGGCGGGTAGGTCACGCGGGTTGGCACAAAATAGCTGGTATTTCCCTGCCAGTAGAGGCGCACCATCACTTCGGTATCAAAATCCATTCGCTGGCCGAGTGACACGCGCTGCGCCAGCTGTAGCGTTGGCGTCACCGGGTAGACGCGAAAACCGCACATGCTGTCTTTCAACTGCAGCGACAGCGTTTCAATCCATACCCAGACGTGGGTTATCCAGCGCCCGTAGAGGCGGGAACGCGGGATGGAGTCGTCGTAAATCGGTTGGCCGGAAATCAGCGCTTCGGGATGGGCCTGCGCCAGCGCCAACAGTTGCGGAATATCTTCGATGGCGTGCTGACCATCGGCATCGACCTGCACCGCGTGGCTGAACCCGGCTTGCGCTGCGGCCTGTAGTCCACGGATCACCGCTGCGCCTTTGCCCGCGTTGTGTGGTAAGCGGATTAAGGTCAGATTGGCGGTTTCCGCCGCCAGCCGCTCCAACTGCTGCCGCGTACTGCTATCGCTGCCGTCGTCCACCACGATGCAAGGCAGGCCAAAGGGCTGCAGGCGCGCCAGCACCCGGGGCATCATGGCGCCGTGGTTATAGCAGGGGATCAGCACGCAGGGAGAGAAAGCTAGCGGCATAAGCGAATTTTCCCGCTGCTGGCGGTGTGCCGGGTTTCACCGTCGTGGCGCTGATAGCTAAAGGTCAGGGTCTGGCGCGCCTCCTGCCATGTCAGGGTGAGCGTGACGATCGCGCCCGGCAGCAGCGGCGACTGAAATTTCACGTTCTGAATGTCATGAAAGCGCCAGCCGGGCACGAGCAGGCGGGTGGCGTAATGCATCGCCCAATCGATCTGTGCGACGCCGGGTAGCAGCGGCTGCACGGCAAAATGGCCGCGAAACCAGAATAGCGCCGGGTCGAGAGAGAGCACGATTTCAACCCGATCGGCTTGCGGCTGACGGCGCTCAATTTCATGGGGCTTCATGAAAGAACTCCTGTAATTGCGCGTAGACACGCTTATTCATGCTATTAACGGGGATCTCGTCAACCACCCTCCAGTAGCGAGGGATGGCCACAGGTTCCAGCGAGGCGCGCAGCGCTTTCCGCCATTGTAATTCCTGGCTTTTCCCCCAGCGGCGACGGGCGTCATGATCGAGCACTAACAACGCGCCAACGCTCTGGCGGCTGCCGCGGGTAATCGACAGGACGGCGGCCTCAAGAATGCCATCCAGTTGCAGTAACCGGTATTCCACTTCGCTTAGCGAAATGCGCTTCTCTTCAATTTTCACTACCCGGTCGCGACGACCTGCCAGCTGGAATTGACCGCTTTCATTGAAATGCAAAATATCATCGATAACCAGGCCGTTATCGTCGGCGATAAGCGGCGAAAATAGACGAATTGTGTTGCCCTGCGGCTGAAAGCGGATGCCGGGGAACGGCTGCCACGGCGCATTATCTTGCAGGCGCTGGCGGCAGGCGATAACCCCGCTTTCCGTGCTGCCGTAGATTTCATCCGGCCAGGTATTGAACCAGTTAGCGGTGTGCACGGCATCCTGCCAGGGCAACTTGCCGCCGGCGGACAAAATCATCGCGACCGGCGGCGGGGTAAGCCGATAGTCGAGACGTTTGAGAAAAGCCGGGCTACTGATAAATAAATAATGATGGTCATGGCTTAATGCCGCCAACTGCTCGGCGTACTCAATCATCGCCGCGTGCAGCGGCAACCCCAGCGCCATTGGCAGGAACAGACGGAACGTCAGGCCGTACAAGTGCTGCGGCGCGACCGATGCCACTACCCGACTGCCTGTCAGGCGCCCGGCATAGTGCGCGGCTATCAGCGCCGCCTCGCGGTCGAGACTCTTAACGGGCTTACTAATTCGCTTTGGTTCACCGGTAGAACCGGAGGTAAAAAGCTCAATGCAGGCGTTATCGCCGATCGCCGGGAATGCGTATTCGTGGGATGCGGTCGCCATGGCGGACTGGATAACCCGCAGCGGCCCGCGCCATGGCAGCGTTTTATCGCTCAGGATGCCGTCGAAAAGCGCTCGCTGTTCGTGTAATAGCGCCGCTCGGCTATGGCCAGGAAGCACTGGCGTTTTCCCCGCATGCAGCGTGGCCAACAGCGCGACCAAAAACAGGTAGCTGTTGTCAAAACAGAGCGCCCAACGCTTGCCTGGCTGTTGTTGCAGGTTGTTAAGCAGGTGAGCGACATCATAGCGCAGATGCGCCAGCGTCCAGCTGTGCGCTTCCTGCCACGCAATCAGCGTTTGCGGCGGACGCGGGGCGCTGAGCCACTGGGCCAGCGTGAGGGGCTGCATCATGGTTTATCTCGTTTAATCACCCGCTGGCGCACCAGCCACTCTCCGGCCATCAACATGCCCATCAGCAGATAGGAAATCATGCCGTTCCACGCCGTCCATAGCGACATATCGCCGTATAACGCGGTAACCAGCGCTATACCGCCGTTGCCGATGAAAAAGGCGCACCAGATTTGGGTGACCCGGCGGGTGTAGCGCACGGCTCGCTCAGGAAGAACCGGGTCCCGCAACCGCGCCAGGCGCTCGACTACAGGCATACTTGACCACAGCGAACCGCCAAACACCGCCAGCATTACGCCGCTCACCACCACCGGGTAAAATAGCAGTAGCTGATGGGTCTTTAGCAGGTAGCTGGCAATGCACAGCGTCATGCCGGCTACCGCAACGATCTGAGTGACCACGCTCAACGGCCCTGACTGTCGCCGGGTCTGGCGAAAGCGTAAAAACAGCAGTAGCGCCATTAGCGGCAACAGCCATGGCAGGCTGTTATGCGCGAGGCCAAACCAGATCAAAAATGGCCAGGCCAGCAGTAATAACCCCGTCATAATTGAAACGACCGGCAGCGAGCGGATGCCCGACACGGTGAATTACGCTTCTTTCAGCAGGCGATCCGCCGCATCGACCACGTCCTGCACGGTGCGTACGGTTTTAAAGTCTTCTGGCTTGATTTTCTTGCCGATTTTCTTTTGTAGATGGACGATCATGTCGATGGCGTCGATGCTGTCCAGTTCGAGGTCTTCGTACAGGCGGGCCTCAGGTTTAATATCCTGCGGATCGATTTCAAACACCTTCACCAGCAGCGCGGAGACTTCTTCGTAAATAGCTTTTTGTTCGGTCATAACGGTTCTCCTCAGGCACGCTGCGCTTGAATAAAGGATGCCAGCGTGGCGACGGAAAAGAAGTGCTGGCGCATCTCTTCGCTTTCTGCCGACAGCACCACGCCGTACTGTTTTTTCACCGCCAGACCCAGCTCCAGCGCATCGATGGAGTCCAGACCCAGACCATCGCCAAACAGCGCGGCATCGGTGTCGATATCATCAGCGGACAACTCGTCCAGGTTCAATGTACTGATAATTAGATTTTTAATTTCAAGATAGAGCGCTTCCATCATTAATTCCTGTTTCAGGCGCAACGCCTGATTCTAATTTAAGCAAAATATGCCGGTTTAACTGCCGTGCGGCCAGCGCCGGTTCTTGTGTGTTGGCATCGTAAAATTGGTCTATTCGTAGCCGTTCTCCGACTTCAACGGTAAATAACGGTTTCGTTCGCGGCGGGTCGTACCATTTGCTCTGTTTGCCCAGCATATGCTCGGTACAGCGGATAACGACAACGCGTAAATCGCTGCCGCAGCGCACGGCGATATTGGCCGCGCCGCGCTGCAGCTGCATTTTTTCTCCCGGCACCGTTCGGGTTCCTTCCGGGAAAATCAAAATAGTATCGCCCTGCTGTAAGCGTTGCCGACTGGCCGGAAGCAGGGTATCGGCGCGATCGTTAATCAAATAATCCGCCGCGCGGATCACGCCGCTGACAAATGGGTTTTTCAGCAACGCGCTTTTCACCAGACAGTCGGTTTCCGGCATCACCGAGGCCAGCATCACGTAGTCGATGAGGCTGGGATGATTAGCGACCACCAGGCAACCGCGCTCCTGACGTAAAATCTCGCGCCCTTTAATCTGGTAGTCCAGTACGCCGACGGCTTTCACGACGTTAAGAAAAACGCGAAAGCTGGCGGAAATGCTGCGCCGCGCGAGACGACGACGGCGGGTGTTATCGCGCACCACGATCAGCAGCAGATTGAACCAGATCAGCGAGAGCAGCAGCCCACCGACGCCAAACAGCGCGAAACAAAAACCGGTCATCGCCGCGCGCCACAGGCGATTTAACCGTTGGAAAAGCGGCGTCATGCGCGGCTCCAGCGCCACTGCACGCGCTCGCCGGGCAGGGTGAACGTATGGGAATTCTGCAGATAGTGCCGTAAAAACAGCAGGCTTTGCGGTAGGGGGCTTTCAGGAACGGCATCATGGCGCTCGGCCTGGCACTGCCATTCGCCGCCGGACTCAATAACCCAGGCCGTCGCATAGGGCCAGGTCGGCATAGCCGTCGGCAGCTGCGAATGGTAAAACTCCGGCAGAAAACCATCAAAATCAACCATCAACACGCGTTGATAACCTGCCTGCAGAAGCCCCATGACTTCATATAATCCCTGCTGGAAAGTGTCGCGCCCGGCAGAAAGCGATGACGACGCAATGGGCTTTTTGGCCGCAATCGTCAGATTACCGACGGCGGAATTATGTACCGATAGGGCGAAATCGGTAGGCGATACCGCTTGCTCCATCGCCAGGGCGTGGAGGATCCGATAGTTGCGCTCTAGCTCGCCGTGACGGCTGGTATAGAGAACGGCGTCGATCTCATGGCGGCGCAGCATCGCCAGCCCGCACTCAACCGCCAGCTTGCTGCCGGAGCTAAGTCGGCGAGCGGTCATCATTGGCAGTTCGTTGAGTTTGGCCGCCGGGGCCGCCGGATCGATGGTGTGCGAATACCGTGACCATTGCTGCCACTGTTCGGCTTCGCAAAGCCCAGGCGCTCTCGCCTGCCAGTCGATTATGTTCAGGGTAAAATTCATCTACGCGCGTCCGCGGTAAGCCTGTAGTTCTATGATCGCGACGTTTATAGAACCCGAAACCCGGCGATAACCATCACGAAGCCGTTAATTGGGGGCTTTGCAACCGAAAATCAGCCTCGCCAGCTAAGGGTGACGCCAAGCATATCCGCAGCGCAAAACTTTGCGATGAGATAATGCTGTATTTTCGGTATTTTCACCGCTTAGTGCAATTTATTGCGTTAATCTCCCCATAAAGGATGATAATTCCGCTGAATAGATGGCGCCAATAGCGGGAACTGCAATTACCGACCGGACATGGTAAATAGTAGATATCTGTTGCCAATATCTGGTGGAACCTGATGCCCGAACCCGTCGCCGAACCGGCGCTCAATGGACTGCGCCTTAATCTGCGGATTGTCTCCGTCGTTATTTTCAACTTTGCCAGCTATCTCACTATCGGCCTGCCGTTGGCGGTTCTGCCGGGCTACGTTCACGATGTGATGGGTTTTAGCGCCTTCTGGGCCGGGCTGGTGATTAGTCTGCAGTATTTCGCCACGCTGCTGAGCCGACCGCACGCCGGGCGCTACGCCGATCTGCTCGGGCCGAAAAAGATTGTCGTTTTCGGCCTGTGCGGCTGTTTCCTGAGTGGTTTGAGCTACCTGCTGGCAGCCTGGAGCAGCAGCTGGCCGCTGCTGAGTCTGCTGCTGTTATGCCTTGGACGAGCGATCCTCGGCATTGGCCAGAGCTTTGCCGGCACGGGGTCGACGCTATGGGGCGTAGGCGTTGTCGGCTCGCTGCATATCGGGCGGGTGATTTCGTGGAACGGCATTGTGACCTACGGCGCGATGGCGATGGGCGCGCCGCTGGGCGTGCTGTGCTATTCATATATTGGCCTCAGCGGCCTGGCGATGGTCATTATGGCGGTTGCTCTGGTGGCTATCATTTGCGCGCTACCGCGAACGGCGGTGAAGGCAACGAAAGGGAAAGCGATGTCATTTCGCGCGGTGCTGGGCCGGGTTTGGCCTTACGGCATGGCGCTGGCGTTGGCTTCTGCCGGCTTTGGGGTTATCGCGACCTTTATTACCCTGTTTTATGACGCGAAAGGCTGGGACGGCGCGGCCTTTGCGTTAACGCTGTTCAGCTGCGCGTTTGTCGGCACGCGGCTGCTTTTCCCCAACGGTATTAACCGCCTTGGCGGCCTGAACGTGGCGATGCTCTGTTTTAGCGTGGAGGTTATTGGCCTGCTGCTGGTGGGCTTTGCACAGACGCCGCTGATGGCGAAAGTCGGGACTTTCCTCACCGGCGCGGGGTTCTCGCTAGTCTTCCCGGCGCTGGGCGTGGTGGCGGTAAAAGCCGTACCGCAGCATAATCAGGGCTCGGCGCTGGCGACCTATACTGTATTTATGGATTTGTCGTTGGGGATAACCGGGCCGCTGGCCGGGCTTTTGATGGCGTGGACCGGGATACCGACGATTTATCTGGCGGCTGCAGGGTTGGTGATGGCCGCGCTACTGTTGGGCTGGCGGTTAAAAAAACGGCCCCCGGTGGTTGAACCGGAGGCCGCTGCATCAGGGCAATAAAATTAGTTAATGACCAGCGTGTTGACGATGCTTTCCGCTTCGGTCTGCGCCTGCTGCTGGTTGTCCGCTGGCAGAGTGACCTGCAGGGTCAGCAATTTGTCATCGATCTTACCGAGCAGTACGGAAGACCACGCGGTCTGACCTTTGGCGGAGATGATGCTGTCCAGTTGCTGTAAGGTGTGGCCTTTAATCTCAATCGATTTGTTAGACACAACCTGCAGCTGCGGGTCGCGGCTGCGCTGCTGATCTTCCAGACGTTTGGACAGCACCGCCAAATCTTCATTAGTGTTGTCGCCGACAATCACAATCACCGCTTTCTGGCCGGTGGCGTCAGAATAGACATGCATATTGTTGGCCTGGGTACCGAGCTTACCGCTCTGGTCGGCCATGCCCGCGGGCAGAGTGAAGCTCAGTTTACCATCCAGCAGGCTAATCGCCTGGCCGCTGGTATTGCTCTCTGCTGCCGCCCCGACGGTCGGCGCTTTTGAATCGCTGTTATCACAGGCCGCAAGCCCCATAACCAGCAGGCCAATACCGACATATTTAACCAAATTGCGCATTGACATCTTCCTTTCGATAAACGGCCATTAACGGCTCATCCGGTTATCTTATCACAACCGTTAGCGAGTACCTTTAACCTGGCTGCAATGCCGACAAATCAGATTTATCCGCCAGTTTTTTCAACAGCATATTCAACAGCACGCCGTACATCGGCAAGAAGAAGACAATGCTGATAAGCACTTTGAAGCAGTAGTCGACCGTGGCGATTTCTCCCCAGTGGGCGGCCATAAACGGATCCGGGCTGCGCCAGAAGGCGATGAAGAAGAAGGCCAGGGTATCGCTGACGTTACCGAACAGGGTCGACGCCGTCGGTGCCAGCCACCAGCGACGATTCTGACGCAGGCGGTTGAAAACGTGGACGTCGAGAATTTGCCCCAGCGCATAAGCCATAAAGCTGGCGGCGGCGATACGGGCGACGAACAGATTAAAGGTGCCCAGCGCGGCAAAGCCCTGCCACTCGCCCATATAAAACAGCGCCGAAATGCCATAGGAAATAATCAGCGCCGGGATCATCACTGCGAAGATGATGCGTCGCGCCAGCGGGGCGCCGAAAATGCGCACCGTCAGATCGGTGGCGAGAAAAATAAAGGGAAAACTGAACGCCCCCCAGGTGGTATGGAAACCAAAAATGGAGATCGGCAGTTGGACCAGATAGTTGCTGGAGGTGATCACCAGCAGATGAAATAGCGAAAGCCAGACGAGCGCTTTCTTACGCTGTACGGTAGTAAAGGGATTCATATTGTGACCTTTTTATGCCCGTCATGCTTCATACCAATGAAGGAATCGGGAGCGGAACGTTGGGGTGAGGGAACCCAATTAAAAACGGCTGCATGATACTGCGTTGCGAGCGTAATGCAATGGTTGTTTTTCGCGCAAACGTTAACCTGGCTTGCGTACTGGCGAAGTGGGGGTAAACTAGGGCCGTTTTGTTGAAGTGAGATAAAAATGAGCGAACTTTTTTCCAGTCCTGACCATACGCTGGACGCCCTTGGGCTCCGCTGCCCGGAGCCGGTGATGATGGTGCGTAAAACCGTGCGTACCATGCCGGTGGGCGAGACCCTGCTGATTATTGCCGACGATCCGGCCACCACCCGCGATATTCCCGGTTTTTGCCTCTTTATGGAGCATGAACTGGTGGCGCAGGAAACCGAAGCCCTGCCGTACCGCTACCTGATCCGCAAAAGCCACTGAATCCGCGTTATCCGGGCTACCTAACGGCCCGGAACCGCAGCCCTGCTAAGCGCAGCGCGAGCAGGGAATACCCCCGGATGGCGGCGCGTTGCGCCTTATCCGGGCTACCTAACGCTCAGAACCGTAGCCCTGCTAAGCGCAGCGCGAGCAGGGAACACCCCCGGATGGCGGCGCGTTGCGCCTTATCCGGGCTACCTAACGCTCAGAACCGTAGCCCTGCTAAGCGCAGCGCGGGCAGGGAATACCCCCGGATGGCGGCGCGTTGCGCCTTATCCGGGCTACCTAACGATCTGGAACCGTGCTGCGCGAGCAGGGAATATCGGTTCAACCTTACTTTTTACGCAATAACCGCAGGGCGTTAGCTGTTACCAGCACCGTCGCGCCGGTATCCGCCAGCACCGCCAGCCACAACCCCGTCAGGCCGAGAAGGGTCGTGACGAGGAAAATCCCCTTCAACCCTAAAGCGATGGCGATATTCTGGCGAATATTGGCATGGGTGGCGCGCGCCAGCGAAATCATCTGCGCCAGGCCGGTGAGGCGGTTATGGGTCAGCGCCGCGTCGGCGGTCTCCAGCGCTACATCGGTGCCGCTGCCCATCGCAATACCGATGGTCGCCGCTTTCATCGCCGGGGCATCGTTGATACCGTCGCCGACCATTGCCAGCGGCGCGTTGGCGTTAAGCGCCATCACCGCGTTCACTTTGTCTGCCGGCAGCAATCCGGCGCGGAACTGCAGACCCAGTTCATTGGCGATAGCCGCCGCAGCGCGCGGGTTATCCCCGGTGAGGATCACCCCTTGTACGCCCAATTGATGCAGCTCTTCCACCGCCTGACGCGCATCGTCGCGCAGGGTATCGCGCAGCGCCAGAATGCCGAGCAAGGTATCATCGCGCATCACCAGTACCACCGTCTGTCCGGCGCCCTCCAGTTGCTGGATCTGTGCCTCATGCTCAGCGGGGGCGGCCTTACTGGCCGCGCAGATTAAGATGCGGCTGCCGTTGACCTCGGCTTCTATCCCGGAACCGGCCAGCGCCCGCTGGTTGCGCGCAACGGGAAGAGTCAGCTTACGCTGCTGCGCTTCGCGGACGATAGCCTGCGCCAGCGGGTGGCTGGAGCCTTGTTCAACCGCTGCCGCCAGCGCCAGCAGGCCGTTTTCATCAACGTCGGCGGTGGTGATAACGTGGGTGACCTGCGGTTGGCCGATGGTCAGAGTACCGGTTTTATCGAACGCCACCTGGCGCACCTGGCCCAATTGTTCCAGCGCCGCGCCGCCTTTAATCAGCGCACCGCGCCGTGCGGCGACAGCCAGGCCGGAGGTAATCGCCGCCGGGGTAGAGATGACCAGCGCGCAAGGGCAGCCGATCAGCAGCAGCGTTAAGCCTTTATAGATCCACGGCAGCCAGGCGCTGGCGAAGAATAGCGGCGGTACGATGGCAACCAGCAGGGCGACCACCATAATGGCCGGAGTGTAGATTCGGCTGAAGCGATCGATGAAGCGCTCAATCGGCGCCCGGCGCTCCTCGGCTTCTTCAATCAGTTTGAGTATCCGGTCAATGGCGCTGTCGCCCGGTTCGGAGATAACGCTCAATTGCACCAGCCGATCGACGCTGGTGGCGCCGGCGGCGACGCGCTCGCCGGCTTTACGCTCCACTGGTACCGATTCGCCAGTCAGCGCGCTTTCGTCAAAACTGGCAAACGGCGATAGCAGCTCGCCATCGGCCGGCAGACGCCCGCCGGCGGCGACTTCAATCACGTCGCCAGGACGCAGGTCGCGCTGGGAGACGGTCTCACGCTCGCCGTTGCGCAGGCGAACGGCGGTATCAGGTTTGAGCGCCATCAGGGCGCTCACGCCCTGACGCGCGCGGCTGGCGGCCCAGCCTTCAAGTCGTTCGCCGATCAGGAACAGCAGCAGCACCATCGCCGCTTCGGCGGTGGCGCCGATAAACAGCGCGCCAATGGCGGCGACGCTCATCAGCGTTTCGATGGCAAACCAGCTGCCGCTTTTAATTAACCGCAGCGCCTGACGGGCAACCGGCCACAGGCCGACGAGGGTAGTGGCGACAAACGCCAGTTTGCCGAACGGGTGGTTAAACTGCTCCAGCCCCCAGCTGAGCGCCATCATCACTACCAGACTCAATAACGCCAGGTTTTCCTGCAGCCATGAACCTTGCGGTTTCTCTTCCTGCGGCGCGTCAGCATCGCGCAGGGTATAACCCGCGGCGCGTACCGCGTTTTCAACCTGTGAACGGATATCGCTGTCGGCATTGACCAGCAGTTTCTCGGTGGCGAATAGCACCTGTACCTGGCTGACCCCGTCGATTTGGCGCACGGCGGTCTCCACCTTACGGGCGCAGGCCGCGCAGTCCATCCCTTCCACCTGCCAGCTATAGCGGGCGCCATTGAGCGGCTGCTCAGCGGAGGCGGTTTCTCCGGCGCAGTTATGATCGGTACAGCAGCTTTCCGCGGGCGCTGTCGCCGGGGTAAATTTGAATGACGAGAACTGGGGGACTTTTTTGTCCTGAGATTCTGGTGTCGACATGGCACCCTCCGGGTAATGATAATTTTCTCATTACCCGGAGGATACACTCTGGAGTCGACTCCAGAGTCAAGCAGTAAATTACAGATACAGTGCGCGAACGATCAGGAAGTGCCCGGCAAAGTAGAAGGCCGCGGAAATGGCGTTATCGGCGCGGAAGCGACGGCGATAGTGGCTAATCAGCCAGACGGCGTTACCCAACAGCAGCGAAGCGGCGCCAAGGAAGCCGGAGAGCGCGGTATCGGTCGGCCGCACGAACCACAGTTCGCCCGCCAGCCACACCATCACCAGAGTCATACCGATAAAGGTCAGCACCGGCATGCGCATCTCTTCCAGTCGGGTCCAGATAATCGCCAGCAGCAGCGCGCCGAGCACCAGCAGTACCAGCGGCAGCGGCCAGAAGAACGAAAGCGTCATCTGGCTGGCGAACCAGATCGTATACAGCAGATGAGAGAGGAAGAATGCGCCAACCGCGTACATCACCCGCTGGCGCGGCAGCAGGGTTAACGCATCGCCGAGCAGTGAAGCGCACAGGCCCGCCAGCACCAGGTAGCTAATGGCGTTGAACATCGGCGCCTGCCAGGCTAACAGCAGCAACAGAAGCAGGGTGACCGGTTTAAAGACCCAGCGCTGCCAGGCCGGCCCACGATAGGACGCATCGACGTACAGCCATGCGGAGAAACAGACAGCAATAAACGACCAAAGCATAGTAAGTCCCTGTATCTGTTATCATTAAATAAGCGATTACGCTTACGGTACCGGATCTCAGTGTAGTGGTTTGGGCCAGAAGATGACAACGTTATTCAATGCGCGTTATCCTTATTCCTGATAATTCTTATGGGTACGCAAATGAGTAAAGTTCCGCTATTTTTTGTGCTGGTGGTCGCGGTGATTGTGGTGGCGGCCTCGTTTCGCTACGTGCAGCAGCGCCGGGAGAAAATGGATAACGACGCCGCGCCGCTGCTGCAGAAGCGGGTGGTGGTCAGCAATAAGCGGGAAAAGGTGATTAACGATCGCCGCTCGCGCCAGCAGACGGTGACGCCAGCCGGCAGCGAGATGCGTTATGAAGCGAGCTTCCGCCCGGAAAATGGCGGACTGGAAGTGGTGTTCCGCCTTGATGCGCCGCAATACCACGCGCTGAGCGTTGGCGACCGGGGAATGCTGAGCTATAAGGGCTCAAAATTCGTCGAGTTCGTCGCCGATAACTGAGCCCTCGATTAACCGTTACTTCTTCTTCAGCGTGGCCTTCAGCTTTTTCTGCCAGGCCACCAGTTCAAATACGCCGAAGATGAAAATACGAATCTGCTCAAAGCGGCTCAGCGGCGGCGCATCTTTCGTCTGCGTCGCTTTCAACAGCGTCAGCTGCAGGCCATGCATCAGAATCATAAAAATCAGCGCCACGTTAACGAAGATATTCAGCGGTTTTGGGAAAGGTTGAAACAGGTTCAACAGCAAAAACGCCCAAACGCATAGCATCAGCAGGCGGCCTAAATTAATCAGCATGGTTTTCTCCTTGTGCCTCGCGTTGATACAGGCGGTAGGCGACCTGTCCGGCGACTTTTTCGCGATACAGCTGCCAGTTTGCCGGAACCGGCGGTAGTCCGTTTTCTACTTCGCTCTCGACATAAATCAGCGCTTCATCTGCGAGCCAGTGGTTTTTTTCCAGCAGGCTGAGCGTTTCTTCCAGCAGCCCTTTGCGGAAGGGAGGATCGACGAAGACAATATGGTGCGGCGTACCCGGCTGGCTGAGAAACGCCAGCGTGTTGGTGTTGACCACCTTGCCGTTGTTGGCTTTCAGCGTCGCGAGATTTTTTTGTAGCTGCTGCGCGACGCCGCGCTCCATCTCCAGTAGCGTGGTGCTGGCGGCATAGCGTGACAGCGCTTCCAGCCCCAGCGCGCCGCTGCCGGCGAAGCAGTCAAGGCAGTGGGCGTCGACCATCGACGGCGCCAGCCAGTTAAATAGCGTTTCCCGAACCCGGTCGGTGGTCGGGCGCAGACCCGGGCTCTCCGGCACCGGTAATTTACGGCCCCGCCACTGTCCGCCGATAATGCGGATCTGGCCGCTGCCTGCGTGATTTGGTTTCTTCATCTCTTTGCTCAAGTCTCAACTTCCAGCCTGCTATTCTAACGATCGAAGACCATTGACGAAACCTTAATCCGGGGGCGGTGATGCGAGTTAAGTTAAGTGATAGACTATCCAACTAATTTCATCATTTTTTCAGCTTCTGAAGCGGTTGTGTCGAAGCTGCGCCATGAATAAACAGCGAGGAGTGTGGTCGCAAATGGCAAAAGAGAAAAAACGTGGCTTCTTTTCCTGGCTGGGCTTTGGGCAAAAAGAACAGGCTCAGGAAAGCGAAACAGAACAAAAAGTAGAAGAACAACAAGAGGTTGCGGAACAGGCTCCGGCGGCGGAAATGCTTGCGGAAGCCGTACCCGCGGCGGAAACGGTAAAAGAAGACCCCGAGGCCTTTGCCGCTGAGGTCGTAGAAGTCACCGAACAGGTTGTTGAAAGCGAACTGTCGCATCCGGTGGCGGAAGAGACCGCGGCGTCGGAAATCGTAGTTGAAGAAGCGCCGGTTGTTCCTGCGGTAGAAGAAAAAGTCGCTGAACCGCTGGTTGAAGAGGTAATAGCCGAGCCGGTTATCGCCGAAGCGGTCGCTGAACAGACGCCGGAAGAGGTTATCGTCGCGGAGACTGAGGTCATCGAAGATGAGATCCTCCCGGAAGAGCCCGAAGCCGAACTAAGCGATGAAGAGCTCGAAGCACAAGCTCTGGCGGCGCAAGGCGTAGAAGAGACGCCAGAAGAAGAAGCGGAAACTCAGGAAGCGGCGCCGCAGGAGCAGGAAAAACCGACCAAAGAAGGTTTCTTCGCCCGCTTAAAACGCAGCCTGGTGAAAACCAAACAGAATCTGGGGTCCGGATTTATCAGCCTGTTCCGCGGTAAAAAAATCGACGACGATCTGTTTGAAGAGCTGGAAGAACAGCTGTTGATTGCCGACGTTGGGGTGGAAACCACGCGTAAGATTATTACCAATCTTACCGAGGGGGCGAGCCGTAAGCAGCTGCGTGATGCCGAGGCGTTATACGGTCTGCTGAAAGAAGAGATGAGCGAGATCCTGACGAAAGTTGAGGAACCGCTGAATGTTGAAGGGAAAACGCCATTTGTTATTCTGATGGTCGGCGTTAACGGCGTGGGTAAAACCACCACCATCGGTAAGCTGGCGCGTCAGTTTGAGCAGCAGGGCAAATCCGTGATGCTGGCGGCGGGGGATACCTTCCGCGCGGCGGCGGTGGAACAGTTACAGGTCTGGGGCCAGCGTAACGAGATCCCGGTGATTGCCCAGCATACCGGCGCTGATTCAGCCTCGGTTATTTTTGACGCCATTCAGGCGGCGAAAGCGCGCAATATTGATGTGCTGATTGCCGATACCGCGGGGCGTCTGCAGAATAAATCGCATCTGATGGAAGAACTGAAGAAGATTGTCCGCGTAATGAAGAAACTGGATGTCGACGCGCCGCATGAAGTCATGCTAACCATCGACGCCAGCACCGGGCAGAACGCGATTAGCCAGGCCAAACTGTTCCACGAAGCCGTGGGGCTGACCGGCATTACGTTGACTAAGCTTGACGGAACCGCGAAGGGCGGGGTTATCTTCTCAGTGGCTGACCAGTTCAGTATTCCGATTCGCTATATTGGCGTCGGCGAACGTATTGAAGATCTGCGTCCGTTTAATGCGGGCGACTTTATTGAGGCACTTTTTGCCCGAGAGGATTAAGAATGATTCGCTTTGAACAAGTCAGCAAAGCCTATCTCGGTGGGAGACAAGCGCTGCAGGGGGTGACGTTCCACCTGCAGCAGGGCGAGATGGCGTTCCTGACCGGCCATTCCGGCGCGGGGAAAAGTACCCTGCTGAAGCTTATCTGTGGTATCGAACGGCCGAGCGCCGGGAAAATTCTGTTCAGCGGCCATGATATCACCCGCCTGAAGAGCCGCGAGGTGCCGTTCCTGCGCCGCCAAATCGGCATGATTTTCCAGGACCACCACCTGCTGATGGATCGCACCGTGTTCGATAATGTGGCGATCCCGCTGATTATCGCCGGCGCCAGCGGCGATGATATTCGCCGCCGCGTATCCGCAGCGCTGGATAAAGTCGGGCTGCTGGACAAAGCGAAAAATTTCCCCATCCAACTCTCCGGCGGTGAGCAACAGCGTGTGGGCATTGCCCGCGCGGTGGTCAACAAGCCGGCGGTGCTGCTGGCGGATGAACCAACCGGTAACCTCGATGAGGCGCTCTCGGAAGGGATTTTACGTCTGTTTGAAGAGTTTAACCGCGTAGGTGTAACGGTACTGATGGCGACCCACGACCTGGGGCTTATTTCCAGCCGTCCGTACCGTGTCCTGACGCTAAGCGACGGTCATATGCATGGAGGCCATCGGGGTGAATAAGCGCGACGCAGTGAACCAGATTCGCCAGTTCGGCAGCAAGTTCGATCGTCTCCGTAACGCCACCGGCGGCGGCAACGGCGGGCGCAATGCGCCAAAACGGCCAAAAGCGGCGCCGAACCCGGCATCGCGGAAGAGTAACGTCTTTAACGAGCAGGTGCGCTACGCCTGGCACGGCGCGTTACAGGATTTAAAAAGCACGCCGCTGGCGACCTTCCTCACCATCATGGTGATCGCCATTTCGCTGACGCTGCCGAGCGTCTGCTATATGGTCTACAAAAACGTCAACAGCGCGGCGTCGCAGTATTATCCGTCGCCGCAGATCACCGTCTATCTGGAAAAAACGCTGGATGACGATGCGGCGGCGCGGGTGGTTGGCCAACTGCAGGCGGAGCAGGGCGTTGAGAAAGTAAATTACCTGTCGCGAGATGAGGCGCTGGGCGAGTTCCGCAACTGGTCCGGGTTTGGCGGCGCGCTGGATATGCTGGAAGAGAACCCGTTGCCGGCGGTAGCGATTGTGGTGCCGAAGCTCGATTTCCAGAATACCGATTCGCTTAACACCCTGCGCGATCGCGTCTCCCGTATTCAGGGGGTAGACGAAGTGCGCATGGACGATAGCTGGTTTGCGCGCCTGGCGTCGCTGACCGGGCTGGTCGGCCGGGTGTCGGCGATGATCGGCGTGCTGATGATCGCCGCGGTGTTCCTGGTGATTGGCAACAGCGTGCGCCTGAGCATCTTCGCCCGTCGCGATACCATTAACGTCCAGAAGCTGATCGGCGCTACCGACGGTTTCATCCTGCGTCCGTTCCTCTATGGCGGCGCGCTGCTGGGCTTCGCCGGGGCGTTTTTGTCGCTGATTCTGTCGGAGATTCTGGTGATGCGCCTCTCCTCGGCGGTGACCGAAGTGGCGAAAGTGTTTGGTACTAAATTTGAACTCAGCGGCTTAGGCTTCGATGAATGCCTGCTGATGCTAATCGTCTGCTCGATGATTGGCTGGGTCGCAGCATGGCTGGCGACGGTGCAACATTTACGTCACTTTACCCCCGACTAAAAATTTTCTGGTATAATCTTTCCCTGCACTGAATATCTCTCTGCAGGGAAAGAGTCCCTGTTCGCCTCTTCCCTAATCTTTCATCTCCATGTCACATTTTGTGCGTAATTTACTCACAACGTTGCATGGAACTTGTGGATAAAATCACTGTCTGATACTACTGTGGGTGATATTCTCGTTGCTCATAAATGCTGGCATGTTTGTTGCCTGATGGGGACAAGATCATGTCAGACACTATCGATTGAGAGGATTTGAATGACCAAAGAAATGCAAACTTTAGCTTTAGCCCCCGTTGGTAACCTGGAATCGTACATCCGGGCTGCTAACACTTGGCCGATGTTATCGGCTGATGAAGAGCGGGAGCTTGCTGAAAAGCTGCATTACCAGGGCGATCTGGAAGCAGCGAAAAAGCTGATTCTGTCTCACCTGCGCTTTGTTGTTCATATTGCTCGTAACTACTCGGGCTATGGCCTGCCGCAGGCGGACCTGATTCAGGAAGGTAACATCGGTCTGATGAAAGCCGTACGTCGTTTCAACCCGGAAGTGGGTGTGCGACTGGTTTCCTTCGCCGTGCACTGGATTAAAGCGGAAATCCACGAATACGTGCTGCGTAACTGGCGTATCGTTAAAGTCGCAACCACCAAAGCGCAGCGTAAGCTGTTCTTCAACCTGCGTAAAACCAAGCAGCGTCTGGGCTGGTTTAACCAGGACGAAGTAGAGATGGTTGCCCGCGAGCTGGGTGTGTCGAGCAAAGACGTACGTGAGATGGAATCACGTATGGCAGCGCAGGACATGACCTTTGATATGTCGTCCGATGACGAATCCGATAGCCAGCCGATGGCGCCGGTGCTCTATCTGCAGGACAAAACGTCTAACTTTGCCGACGGTATCGAAGACGATAACTGGGAAGAGCAGGCTGCTAATAAACTGACTGATGCGATGCAGGGCCTGGACGAGCGTAGCCAGGACATCATCCGCGCTCGCTGGCTGGACGAGGACAACAAGTCCACGCTGCAGGAGCTGGCGGATCGTTATGGCGTCTCAGCTGAACGTGTTCGTCAGCTGGAAAAGAACGCGATGAAAAAACTACGCGCCGCTATCGAAGCTTAATCTTCGACTTTCTGCGCCGTAGTGAATTAAGCCTCTGCTGTTTCAGCGGGGGCTTTTTGTTTTATATCCCCGTCATACCCGTTTCCCCTCTCCGCGCGATTTGTCGCGACCTTTAGCTTCAGTCACATAACTTTTACATCTCTTGCAAATTGTTGTTTCAAATTCTGAAAAATGGGGTATGTTTTGGCATAGTGTGCTGCAAAAGCGCAGGCGGCAGACCCAAATGCAGTCATACTACACTTATTATGACTAAAAAATCAGAATAATGCGCTGACAAACAACATCACAACAAATGCAAAAACCATAATAATGGGGAGCCTCAGGATGAATATGAAGGGTAAAGCGTTACTGGCAGGATGTATTGCTTTAATTATGAGCGGTTCCGCGCTGGCGGAAGACATTAAAATTGCCGTCGTGGGAGCGATGTCCGGCCCGGTTGCCCAGTATGGCGACCAGGAGTTTACCGGCGCGGAGCAGGCGGTAGCGGATATCAACGCCAAGGGCGGTATCAAAGGCAATAAATTGCAGATCGTAAAATATGACGATGCCTGCGACCCGAAACAAGCGGTGGCTGTTGCGAACAAAGTGGTGAATGACGGCATTAAATACGTTATCGGTCACCTGTGTTCCTCATCCACCCAGCCGGCGTCTGACATCTATGAAGACGAAGGCATCCTGATGATTACCCCGGCGGCAACCGCGCCGGAGCTGACGGCGCGCGGCTATAAGCTGATTCTGCGCACCACCGGTCTCGACTCCGATCAGGGACCGACGGCGGCTAAATATATTCTCGGCACGGTGAAGCCGCAGCGCATCGCTGTGGTTCATGACAAACAGCAATATGGCGAAGGGCTGGCGCGCTCAGTTCAGGAAAACCTGAAGAAAGGCGGCGCCAACGTGGTCTTCTTTGACGGGATCACCGCCGGTGAGAAAGATTTCTCTACCCTCGTGGCGCGCCTGAAGAAAGAAAATATCGACTTCGTCTACTACGGCGGTTATCACCCGGAAATGGGGCAGATCCTGCGCCAGGCGCGCGCAGCCGGTCTGAAAACCCAGTTTATGGGCCCGGAAGGCGTGGCTAACGTTTCCCTGTCTAACATCGCCGGCGAGTCGGCAGAAGGCCTGCTGGTCACCAAACCGAAGAACTACGATCAGGTTCCGGCAAACAAACCGATTGTGGATGCTATCAAAGCGAAGAAACAGGATCCGAGCGGCGCCTTCGTGTGGACCACCTATGCGGCGCTGCAGTCGCTGCAGGCGGGGTTAAATCAGTCTGAAGATCCGGCGGAAATCGCGAAATACCTGAAAGGGGCGAAGGTGGATACCGTCATGGGGCCGCTGTCGTGGGATGAGAAAGGCGACCTGAAAGGGTTCGAGTTCGGCGTGTTTACCTGGCATGCTAACGGTACGGCAACCGACGCCAAATAATTTAACCGGCGCCTTTCACGCCGCAGATGCGTTGTCTGCGGCCCTCAACCCCGGTCACTTACTGATGTAAGCTCCCGGGGATTTCGGGTCTTGACGCCTTCCTGCAACGCGAAATGCTGGGTTAAATGTGAGGGCGCCTTTCACGCCGCAGATGCGTTGTCTGCGGCCCTCAACCCCGGTCACTTACTGAAGTAAGCTCCCGGGGATTTCGGGTCTTGACGCCTTCCTGCAACGCGAAATGCTGGGTTAAATGTGAGGGCGCCTTTCACGCCGCAGATGCGTTGTCTGCGGAGCCTTTCACGCCGCAGATGCGTTGTCTGACCCCGGTTGCGCTGCGCTTACCGGGGCTACAATTTCCAGGTAGCCCGGCTAAGCGAAGCGCCGCCGGGTTCTTCCCTGGTCACGCTGCGTTTATTGGGGCTACGGTTTAATGCTTCTCCCAACCATTCTGCTGGGCGCTGAAACCCAGCGCCTGCATAAATGCCGCCATCACGCCGCGGTCTTCCACCCCGCTATCGGCAACGCGCCAGCTATTGATATTCGGGTTATCGCTTAACGTCTCTTCTACTAAATATTGCCCCACGCCGCGGCGGCGGGTGACTTCACGCACGCACAGATCGCTGAGCTCGCCTTCGACGCCGCGCAGGGTAACGCGTACGGCGCCGAGCAGACGTTCGTTAAAGCGGGCGGCGTAAATACGATGGTTATCGTCCAGCATCAGCGCCGCAGGATCCTGCGACGGCCAGATTTTGCCTAAATCAATGCGATCCTGATCGCTGAAGTGCTGTAAACGGATAATGGTGAGCTTCATACGCGGCAGTTCCAGTCAAAACAGATGCGACAGTGTACTCAAATTTCTCGTTCGGCGGGGCGCTGTTTTCAACTCATTCATTAGGGGATTCGTTTTCCTGGTTGCGTGGGGGTAGCGCAATACATTATGGATCGAAAAATAAGCAGAATTTTAATCTGATATGTAGCGTTTTATTCCGCCTTATATGCCGTTATTTTATGCTGTGAACTGGACTTTTTTTTGTTTATCTTCGCCTTAAACCAGAATATTATCTTTTCTTAATCACCTGAAAAATAGAGATTTTAATCATAATTCAGGTAAAAAACTGCGCTAAACCATTAAAGTTCATGGTAAAAATGGCGTTGTTTAACAAAAGCACAGAATGCTTTTTAACCATAAAAATACAAAACATTTACATCACATCACGAACGGGGTTCTGAAGCATGAAAAGGAACGCGAAAACGATCATCGCGGGAGTCGTTGCATTAGCGATTTCCCACGCGTCGTTGGCAAAGGATATTAAAGTCGCCGTCGTCGGCGCGATGTCTGGCCCGGTTGCCCAGTGGGGCGATATGGAATTCAACGGCGCGCGCCAGGCGATTAAAGACATTAACGCCAGCGGCGGCATTAAAGGCGACAAACTGGTTGGCGTCGAATATGACGACGCCTGCGATCCGAAACAAGCGGTCGCGGTCGCCAACAAAATCGTCAATGATGGCATTCAGTACGTTATTGGCCACCTCTGTTCCTCCTCCACCCAGCCGGCGTCTGACATCTATGAAGATGAAGGCATCCTGATGATCTCCCCCGGGGCGACCAACCCGGAACTGACCCAGCGTGGCTACCAGTACATTATGCGTACCGCAGGTCTTGACTCTTCCCAGGGGCCGACCGCCGCGAAATATATCCTCGAACAGGTGAAGCCGCAGCGTATTGCGATTATTCATGACAAACAGCAGTACGGTGAAGGACTGGCGCGTTCCGTGCAGGACAACCTGAAGAAAGCCGGCGCCAATATCGTCTTTTTTGACGGTATTACCGCCGGTGAGAAAGATTTCTCCGCGCTGCTGGCGCGCCTGAAGAAAGAGAATATCGACTTCGTCTACTACGGTGGCTACTACCCGGAAATGGGGCAGATGCTGCGCCAGGCGCGCTCCGTCGGCCTGAAAACGCAGTTTATGGGGCCGGAAGGCGTCGGTAACGCCTCGCTGTCCAACATCG
Organism: Klebsiella sp. CN_Kp097; assembly: GCF_040064495.1. NCBI lineage: Bacteria > Pseudomonadati > Pseudomonadota > Gammaproteobacteria > Enterobacterales > Enterobacteriaceae > Klebsiella > Klebsiella sp. CN_Kp097. Next base: position 244,499 of record NZ_JBEAIL010000006.1, read on the forward strand.
CCGGCGCGGCGGCGGAAGGTATGCTGGTGACGATGCCAAAACGCTATGACCAGGATCCGTCCAACAGCGCTATTGTTGATGCGCTGAAAGCGGATAAAAAAGATCCGAGTGGTCCGTACGTCTGGATCACCTATGCCGCCGTTCAGTCGCTGGCGCAAGCAATGGACAGAACCGGCAGCCAGCAGCCGCTGGATTTAATTAAAGATTTGAAAGCTCACGGCGCGAAGACCGTGATTGGGCCGCTGAAATGGGATGAAAAAGGCGATCTGAAGGGATTTGAATTTGGTGTCTTCCAGTGGCACGCGGATGGTTCATCCACCGTCGCTAAGTAAGACGCGTTATCCCACCGCCCGCACCGCGCGGGCGGCATGAAAAAGGTTACCTTATGTCCGAGCAGTTTCTCTATTTTCTGCAGCAGATGTTTAACGGCGTCACGCTGGGCAGTACCTATGCGCTGATCGCCATCGGCTATACGATGGTGTACGGCATTATCGGCATGATTAACTTCGCCCACGGCGAGGTCTACATGATCGGCAGCTACGTCTCGTTCATGATTATCGCCGCCCTGATGATGCTGGGGATCGATACCGGCTGGCTGCTGGTCGCCGCAGGCTTTATTGGCGCCATCATTATCGCCAGCGCCTACGGCTGGAGTATCGAGCGCGTGGCCTATCGGCCAGTGCGCAGCTCCAAACGTCTGATCGCGCTGATTTCCGCCATCGGGATGTCGATATTCCTGCAGAACTTTGTCAGCCTGACCGAAGGCTCGCGCGATGTCGCGCTGCCGAGTCTCTTTAACGGCCAGTGGATTGTCGGCCACAGCGATAATTTCTCCGCCACTATCACTACCATGCAGCTGGTCATCTGGGTCGTTACCTTTATCGCCATGCTGGCGCTGACGCTGTTTATTCGCTATTCGCGAATGGGCCGCGCCTGCCGCGCCTGTGCGGAAGATCTGAAAATGGCGAGCCTGCTGGGCATCAATACCGACCGCGTTATTGCGCTGACCTTCGTCATTGGCGCAGCGATGGCGGCGGTCGCGGGCGTCCTGCTGGGGCAGTTCTACGGCGTAATTAACCCCTACATCGGCTTTATGGCCGGGATGAAGGCCTTTACCGCAGCTGTGCTCGGCGGTATCGGCAGTATCCCTGGCGCGATGATCGGCGGCCTGATTCTGGGTATCGCCGAGGCGCTCTCTTCTGCCTATCTCAGCACCGAATATAAGGACGTCGTCTCCTTCGCGCTGCTGATTCTGGTGCTGTTAGTAATGCCGACCGGCATTCTGGGCCGCCCGGAGGTAGAAAAAGTATGAAACCGATGCAAATTGCGATGGCGCTGCTTTCCGCCGCGATGTTCTTTGTTCTGGCGGGCGTCTTTATGGGCGTGCAGCTGGAGCTGAATGGCACCAAACTGGTGGTCGATACCGCCGCCGATATTCGTTGGCAGTGGATTTTCATCGGCACCGCGGTGGTCTTTTTCTTCCAACTGCTGCGCCCGCTGTTCCAGAAAGCGGTTAAGAACGTTTCCGGGCCGAAATTTATTATGCCGGCGATTGACGGGTCGACGGTCAAGCAGAAGCTCTTTCTGATAGCCCTGCTGGTGATTGCCGTGGCCTGGCCGTTTATGGTGTCGCGCGGTACGGTGGATATCGCCACCTTGACGATGATTTATATCATCCTTGGTCTCGGACTTAACGTGGTGGTTGGGCTTTCCGGCCTGCTGGTATTGGGCTACGGCGGGTTTTACGCCATCGGCGCCTATACCTTTGCGCTGCTTAACCACTATTACGGTCTCGGTTTCTGGACCTGCCTGCCGCTGGCCGGCCTGGTTTCCGCGGCGGCCGGCTTCCTGCTGGGCTTCCCGGTGCTGCGTCTGCGCGGCGACTATCTGGCGATTGTGACCTTAGGCTTCGGCGAGATCGTGCGCATTCTGCTGCTTAACAATACCGAGATCACCGGCGGGCCAAACGGTATCAGCCAGATCCCGAAACCGACTTTCTTTGGTCTTGAATTTAGCCGTACCGCCCGTGAAGGCGGCTGGGATACCTTCAGCAACTTCTTCGGTCTGAAGTACGATCCCAGCGATAGGGTGATTTTCCTCTATCTGGTAGCGTTGCTGCTGGTGGTGCTCAGCCTGTTCGTTATTAACCGTCTGCTGCGGATGCCGCTCGGGCGGGCGTGGGAAGCGCTGCGTGAAGATGAAATCGCCTGTCGTTCGCTGGGCCTGAGCCCGACGCGCATCAAGCTGACCGCCTTTACTATCAGCGCCGCGTTTGCCGGATTTGCCGGCACGCTGTTCGCCGCGCGCCAGGGCTTCGTGAGCCCGGAGTCCTTTACCTTCGCCGAGTCGGCCTTTGTGCTGGCGATCGTGGTGCTGGGTGGTATGGGCTCGCAGTTTGCAGTGATCCTGGCGGCTATTCTGCTGGTGGTATCGCGCGAGCTGATGCGTGATTTCAACGAATACAGCATGTTAATGCTCGGTGGGTTGATGGTGCTGATGATGATCTGGCGTCCGCAGGGGCTGCTGCCGATGACGCGCCCGCAGCTGAAGCTGAAAAACGGTCAGGCGAAAGGAGAGCAGGCATGAGTCAGCCAATATTATCCGTGAACGGCCTGATGATGCGTTTTGGCGGCCTGCTGGCGGTCAATAACGTCTCCCTTGAGCTGCGCCCGCAGGAGATCGTTTCCTTAATTGGCCCAAACGGCGCGGGAAAAACCACCGTTTTTAACTGCCTGACCGGTTTCTATAAACCTACCGGTGGCACCATTATGCTGCGCGACCAGCACCTGGAAGGGCTGCCGGGGCAGCAGATTGCGCGGATGGGGGTGGTACGAACCTTCCAGCACGTGCGTCTGTTCCGCGAAATGACGGTGATTGAAAATCTGCTGGTGGCGCAGCATCAACAGCTGAAAACCGGCGTCTTCTCCGGGCTGCTGAAAACGCCGGCCTTCCGTCGCGCACAGAGCGAAGCGCTGGATCGGGCTGCCACCTGGCTTGAGCGTATCGGCCTGCTGGAGCACGCCAACCGCCAGGCCAGTAACCTGGCCTACGGCGACCAGCGCCGGCTGGAGATCGCCCGCTGTATGGTGACGCAGCCGGAGATCCTGATGCTTGATGAACCGGCGGCGGGGCTTAACCCGAAAGAGACCAAAGAGCTGGATGAACTTATCGCCGAGTTGCGTAGCCATCACAACACCACCATCCTGCTTATCGAACATGATATGAAGCTGGTGATGGGCATTTCCGATCGCATCTACGTCGTGAACCAGGGGACGCCGCTGGCCAACGGGACGCCGGAAGAGATTCGTAATAACCCGGACGTGATCCGCGCCTATTTAGGTGAAGCATAATGGTGGTGACGCATAAGATGGAAAAAGCGATGTTAACTTTTGACAATGTCAGCGCCCACTACGGCAAGATTCAGGCGCTGCACAACGTCAGCCTGCATATCAAACAGGGTGAGATCGTCACGCTTATCGGCGCCAACGGCGCAGGGAAAACCACCCTACTTGGTACGCTGTGCGGCGATCCGCGGGCTTCCAGCGGGCGCATTGTCTTTGACGGTAAGGATATTACCGACTGGCAGACGGCGAAAATCATGCGTGAAGCGGTGGCGATAGTGCCGGAAGGGCGACGCGTCTTTTCGCGCATGACGGTGGAAGAGAATCTGGCGATGGGCGGTTTCTTTGCCGACCGCGACCAGTTCCATACCCGCATCAAATGGGTGTATGAGCTGTTCCCGCGTCTGCATGAACGCCGTATTCAGCGCGCCGGCACCATGTCCGGCGGCGAGCAGCAGATGCTGGCGATCGGTCGCGCTCTGATGAGCCAGCCGCGCCTGCTGCTGCTTGATGAGCCCTCATTGGGGCTGGCGCCGATTATCATTCAGCAGATTTTCGATACCATCGAACAGCTGCGTGAGCAGGGGATGACGATCTTCCTGGTTGAGCAGAACGCCAACCAGGCGCTGAAGCTGGCCGATCGCGGCTACGTACTGGAAAACGGTCACGTGGTGCTGGAGGATACCGGCGACGCGCTGTTGGCCAACGAGGCGGTGCGCAGCGCCTATCTCGGCGGTTAGTTCATCGTAACCCGGCGTTATTCACTTCGCCGGTTTGTAGCCCGGGCGAGGCGCTTGCGCCGACCCCGGGAGCCGATCGCACGAATACATTTAAAAGAGCCTGTTGGCTCTTTTTTTGTACATGTATGTTGTACAATAAAAGAGTACAGCTTTGGAGGTTTTTATGAGAACGGTTAACTATAGCGAAGCCCGGCAAAATCTGGCTGATGTGCTGGAAAGCGCAGTGACAGGTGTACCTGTGACCATTACCCGTCGTGGGCATAAATCTGCGGTCATCATTAGTGCAGAAGAGTTTGAACGCTACCAGGCGGCCAGAATGGATGATGAGTTCGCGGCTATCATGGCGGTTCATGGTGATGAGATCAGGGAGCTTGCGGATAAATGACGCTGCAGATTATCTCAGCGGAAGAGATAATACAGTTTCACGACAGGCTGCTCCGCGTCACGCCTGGCGTTGCCGGTATGCCCGATCCGGGGCGTGCCGAAGCGATAATGTATAGGGTGCTAAACAAAATTGAATATGAAGGTGTGACAGACGTGTGGCGACTCGCTGCGATGCATCTGCTGGCGATTTCTCGCGGTCATATATTTAATGATGGTAATAAGCGTACGGCACTGTTTATCACCCTGCTTTTTTTAAAGCGAAATGGAATTATATTGCCGGCGAATCCAGACTTCGTCGGCATGACCGTCGAGGCTGCAGCGGGGCAACTTACCCTGGAACAGATTGTCGCGCGTTTGCGCGGATGACGGTTAACTCGTTGCAACCCGGCGGCGCTTCGCTTGGTCGGGCTACCCAAGCCGTTGTAGCCCGGGCGAGGCGCTTGCGCCGACCCCGGGAGCCGATCGCACGGATATTATCCGTGTCTCAGCTCCCACTTTACTTCCCCCGTCCTTTCATCGGCTTGTCATCTCTCTGACCCGTTACTATCTTTTTTTTGTAATAAAAAAGTTATTTTTCTGTAATTCGAACATGTCATGTTACCCCGCGAACATAAAACGCGTGAAATCGCGCATCCGGAACAACAAGAGAGATAACCGATGATATCGTTACGACATACAGCTTTAGGACTGGCGCTGAGCCTGGCATTTGCTGGCCAGGCACTGGCAGTAACCACCATCCCTTTCTGGCACTCGATGGAAGGGGAACTGGGTAAAGAAGTTGATTCTCTGGCGCAACGTTTCAACGCGGCCAATCCTGATTACAAAATTGTTCCGATGTACAAAGGCAACTACGAGCAGAGCCTGAGCGCCGGTATCGCCGCCTTCCGTACCGGCAACGCGCCGGCGATTCTGCAGGTGTATGAAGTCGGCACCGCCACCATGATGGCGTCAAAAGCTATTAAGCCGGTGTACCAGGTCTTTAGCGATGCGGGTATTAAGTTCGATGAATCGCAGTTCGTACCGACGGTGTCCGGTTATTACACCGATTCAAAAACCGGCCATCTGCTCTCCCAGCCGTTTAACAGCTCCACGCCGGTGCTGTACTACAACAAAGACGCCTTCAAGAAAGCGGGTCTGGACCCTGAGCAGCCGCCGAAAACCTGGCAGGATTTGGCGGCTTACACCGCCAAACTGAAAGCGGCCGGAATGAAGTGCGGCTACGCCAGCGGTTGGCAGGGCTGGATCCAGATTGAGAACTTCAGCGCCTGGAACGGCCTGCCGGTCGCCACGAAAAATAACGGCTTTGACGGTACCGACGCGGTTCTTGAGTTCAACAAGCCGGAGCAGGTGAAGCATATCGCGCTGCTCGAAGAGATGAACAAGAAAGGCGATTTCAGCTATTTCGGGCGTAAGGATGAATCCACCGAGAAGTTCTATAACGGCGACTGCGCGATGACTACCGCCTCATCCGGTTCGCTGGCGGATATTCGTCAGTACGCGAAATTCAACTACGGCGTCGGCATGATGCCTTACGACGCTGATGTGAAAGGCGCGCCGCAGAACGCCATCATCGGCGGGGCCAGCCTGTGGGTGATGCAGGGCAAGGACAAAGAGACCTACACCGGCGTGGCGAAGTTTCTCGACTTCCTGACCAAACCGGAAAACGCCGCCGAGTGGCACCAGAAAACCGGCTACCTGCCGATTACCACCGCGGCCTACGATCTGACGCGCCAGCAGGGCTTCTATGATAAGAATCCAGGCGCTGATATCGCCACTCGCCAGATGCTGAACAAGCCGCCGTTGCCGTTCACCAAAGGCCTGCGCCTGGGCAACATGCCGCAAATTCGCACCATCGTTGATGAAGAGCTGGAGAGCGTGTGGACCGGCAAGAAAACCCCGCAACAGGCGCTGGACTCCGCCGTTCAGCGCGGGAATCAACTGCTGCGCCGTTTCGAGCAAGCCACCAAATCGTAATCTGTAACTTGCCCGGTGGCGCTGCGCTTACCGGGCCTACGATGTGCCCTATGTAGGCCGGGTAAGGCGTAGCCGCCGCCCGGCATTGTTCAGGAACCAAATCTCAATGTCATCATCCCGTCCGGTATTCCGCTCGCGCTGGCTGCCCTATGTGCTGGTCGCGCCGCAGCTGATTATCACGCTGATTTTCTTTATCTGGCCCGCGGGCGAAGCGCTGTGGTACTCGCTGCAGAGCGTCGATCCGTTTGGCCTTTCCAGCCAGTTTGTCGGCCTGGATAACTTCGTCACGCTGTTCCACGACCCGTACTATCTGGACTCGTTCTGGACGACCATAAAATTCAGCACTCTGGTAACCGTCAGCGGCCTGCTTATTTCGCTGTTTTTTGCCGCGCTGGTCGACTATGTGGTGCGCGGCAGCCGCTTTTATCAAACGCTGATGCTGTTGCCGTATGCCGTGGCTCCCGCCGTCGCGGCGGTGCTGTGGATCTTCCTCTTCAATCCCGGACGCGGGCTGATCACCCATTTCCTCGGCGAATTGGGTTACGACTGGAACCACGCGCAGAACAGCGGCCAGGCGATGTTTCTGGTGGTCTTCGCCTCGGTCTGGAAGCAGATAAGCTACAACTTCCTGTTCTTCTTCGCCGCGCTGCAGTCGATCCCGCGTTCGCTGGTTGAGGCCGCCGCCATCGACGGCGCCGGACCGATTCGTCGCTTCTTCAAGCTGGCGCTGCCGCTGATTGCGCCGGTGAGTTTCTTCCTGCTGGTGGTCAACCTGGTTTACGCCTTCTTCGACACCTTCCCGGTGATCGATGCCGCCACCGCCGGCGGCCCGGTGCAGGCGACCACCACCCTAATCTACAAAATTTATCGCGAAGGTTTCGCCGGGCTCGATCTTTCCGCTTCCGCCGCGCAGTCGGTGGTGCTGATGTTCCTCGTCATTATCCTGACGGTGGTGCAGTTCCGTTACGTTGAAAGTAAGGTGCGTTACCAATGATTGAGAACCGTCGCGGGCTGACGATTTTCAGCCACACCATGCTCATTTTGGGTATTGCCGTCATTTTATTCCCGCTGTATGTCGCCTTCGTGGCGGCGACGCTGGATAACAAATCGGTGTTTGAAACGCCGATGACGCTGATCCCCGGCGGACATCTGCTGGAGAACATGAAGACCATCTGGGTGAACGGCGTCGGCGTCAACAGCGCGCCGTTCTGGCTGATGATGCTCAACAGCTTCATCATGGCGTTCGCCATTACGGTAGGCAAAATCGTGGTGTCGATGCTTTCGGCTTTCGCCATCGTCTGGTTCCGCTTTCCGCTGCGTAACCTGTTCTTCTGGATGATCTTCATCACTCTGATGCTGCCGGTCGAGGTGCGTATTTTCCCGACGGTGGAAGTGATCGCCAACCTCAAAATGCTCGACAGTTATGCCGGGTTAACGCTGCCGTTGATGGCTTCGGCTACCGCCACCTTCCTGTTCCGCCAGTTCTTTATGACTCTGCCGGACGAGCTGATTGAAGCGGCGCGTATCGATGGCGCTTCGCCGATGCGCTTCTTTCGCGACATCGTGCTGCCGCTGTCGAAAACCAACCTCGCCGCGCTGTTCGTCATCACCTTTATCTACGGCTGGAACCAGTATCTATGGCCGTTGCTGATTATTCAGGATGTGAATCTTGGCACCGCCGTCGCCGGTATTAAAGGCATGATCGCCACCGGTGAAGGTACTACCCAGTGGAATCAGGTGATGGCGGCGATGCTGCTGACCCTGATCCCGCCGGTCGTCATCGTTTTAGCCATGCAGCGCGCGTTTGTGCGCGGCCTGGTCGATAGTGAGAAATAAAATGGCTGGTTTAAAACTACAGGCAGTAAGCAAAAGCTGGGATGGCAAAACCCAGGTAATTCAACCGCTGACGCTGGACGTGGCGGACGGGGAGTTTATCGTCATGGTCGGCCCGTCGGGCTGCGGGAAATCAACGCTGCTGCGGATGGTTGCCGGACTTGAACGGGTGACCAGCGGCGATATCTGGATTGATCGTAAACGGGTGACCGAGATGGAGCCGAAGGATCGCGGTATCGCGATGGTGTTCCAGAACTATGCGCTTTATCCGCATATGAGCGTGGAAGAGAACATGGCGTGGGGGCTGAAGATTCGCGGCATGGGTAAGGGATTGATTGCCGAGCGCGTGCAGGAGGCGGCGCGTATTCTTGAGCTGGATGGCCTGCTCAAGCGCCGACCGCGGGAACTGTCAGGCGGTCAGCGCCAGCGCGTGGCGATGGGCCGCGCTATCGTGCGTGACCCGGCGGTTTTCCTGTTCGACGAACCGTTGTCAAACCTCGATGCCAAGCTGCGCGTGCAGATGCGTCTGGAACTGCAGCAGCTGCATCGGCGCCTGAAAACGACCTCGCTGTATGTCACCCACGATCAGGTCGAAGCGATGACCCTTGCCCAGCGGGTGATGGTAATGAATAAGGGGATTGCCGAGCAGATCGGCACGCCGGTCGAAGTGTACGAAAAGCCCGCCAGCCGCTTTGTGGCGAGCTTTATCGGCAGCCCGGCCATGAACCTGCTGGAGGGGCGGGTGAGCGATGATGGCGGCCGCTTTGAGCTGGAAGGCGGCATACAGCTACCGATGAATCACGAGCATCGGCGTTACGCCGGGCGTAAAATGACTCTCGGTATCCGCCCGGAGCACTTTATTTTAAGCTCGCAGGCGCAAGGCGGCATTCCGCTGCTGATGGATACGCTGGAAATTTTAGGTGCCGATAACCTCGCCCACGGGCGCTGGGGCGAGCAGAAGCTGGTGGTCAGATTGCCGCATCAGCAGCGCCCGGCGGGCGGCAGCACGCTATGGCTGCATCTGCCTTTGGAACATCTGCACCTCTTTGATGGTGAAACAGGACAACGCGCATGAGTAACTGGCCTTATCCCCACATCGTCGCCCATCGCGGCGGCGGTAAACTGGCGCCGGAGAACACCCTGGCGGCTATCGACGTCGGCGCCCGCTACGGGCACACGATGATTGAATTTGACGCCAAGCTGTCGAAGGACGGGCAGATCTTTCTGCTGCACGACGATAATCTCGAACGCACCAGCAACGGCTGGGGCGTGGCGGGCGAGCTGGCGTGGGACGATCTGCTGAAGGTCGATGCCGGCAGCTGGTACAGCCGTGAATTTAAGGGCGAACCGCTGCCGCTGCTCTCCCAGGTAGCGGAACGCTGCCGCCGTCACGACATGATGGCCAATATCGAAATTAAGCCGACCACCGGGCAGGGGCCGCAGACCGGCAAAGTGGTGGCGCTGGCCGCGCGCGATCTGTGGGCCGATATGACCGCGCCGCTACTCTCATCCTTTGAAATCGACGCGCTGGAAGCGGCGCAGGAAGCCGCGCCCGAGCTGCCGCGCGGGCTGCTGCTGGATGAGTGGCGCGATGACTGGCGCGAATTGACCACCCGGCTGGGCTGCGTATCTATTCATCTCAACCACAAGCTGCTGGATGCGGCTCGGGTAGCGAGCCTGAAACAGGCCGGCCTGCATATTCTGGTGTATACGGTCAATAAACCCCAGCGCGCCGCTGAACTGCTGCGCTGGGGCGTAGATTGCATCTGCACCGATGCTATTGACGTCATCGGGCCGAATTTCCAGCCTTAATACTGATTTGCGGCGGACGATCTTTACGGGTTAGTCTGCCGCAGCATCCCGCCGTTGTTGTTCGGCAGTACCTGCGGCTGCGAATTGAGATTGCCGCCCTGCGCCGCGCGCTGCTGATTGGTCTGCAGCTGATTTTGCAAATGCTGCTGCTGCGAGCGGGTCTGATTATTCAGATTCTGCTTCAGCATGCTTTGCTGCTGCTGTTGCTGCACCTTCATCTCATTTTGCATTCGCTGCTGGCTGGGCACCACATAACCCGGCTGGTTAGGGTTGTTATCGATGTTAATCGGCTGTGCTAAAACGCCGAGCGGCATCAGCGCCGCCAGGAATAAAATCGCTTTCATGTTTTCTCCTCCCGTGCGTGGGATCACTTAAGTGTACCTCGAATTCGCCATAACAATGATTTTTTAGGAGTTATCAACCAGGCTTAAGCCGGGATATAAAACCTACCTTTCAGGAGTAAGACAATGATAAAAACAACAATATGGCGTCAGGTGGTCATCGCAGCGTTACTGGCGGGGGGCAGCTTTACCGTCGCCGCCAATCCGCCGCCCCCGCCGCCGGTCTCGTATGGCGTTGAGGAAGATGTGTTTCACCCGGTGCGCGCCCAGCAGGGGATGGTGGCCTCGGTGGATGCGCTGGCGACCCGCGTCGGCGTGGATATTTTGCGTCAGGGCGGCAACGCCGTCGATGCAGCGGTGGCTGTCGGCTACGCGCTGGCGGTCACGCATCCGCAGGCCGGTAATATCGGCGGCGGCGGGTTTATGATGCTGCGTACTAAAGACGGTAAAACCACGGCGATCGATTTCCGCGAGATGGCCCCGGAACAGGCCACCCGCGATATGTTCCTCGATGAACATGGCAATCCGGACAGTAAAAAATCGCTGACTTCACATCTCGCTTCCGGTACGCCAGGCAGCGTCGCGGGCTTCTCTCTCGCGCTGGAAAAATACGGCACCATGCCGCTGAATAAGGTGATCCGCCCGGCGATTAAGCTGGCGGAAGAGGGCTTTATCGTTAACGATGCGCTGGCTGACGATTTAAAAACCTATGGCAGCGAAGTGATCCCGCAGCATGAAAACAGCAAAGCGATTTTCTGGAAGAACGGCGAGCCGCTGAAAAAAGGCGACCGGCTGGTGCAAAAGAATCTGGGGAAAAGCCTGGAGCTGATTGCCGAGCACGGCCCGGACGCCTTCTATAAAGGGGCTATCGCCGACCAGATTGCCGGTGAGATGAAAAAACACGGCGGGCTTATCACCAAAGCCGACCTCGCCAACTACAGGGCCGTGGAGCGTACGCCAATTAGCGGTGAATATCGCGGCTATGAGGTTTACTCCATGCCGCCGCCGTCCTCTGGCGGGATCCACATCGTGCAGATCCTCAATATCCTCGAAAACTTCGATATGCAGAAATATGGCTTTGGCAGCGCTGACGCCATGCAGGTGATGGCGGAGGCGGAGAAACATGCCTATGCCGACCGTTCGGAATATCTCGGTGATCCTGACTTCGTCAAAGTGCCGTGGCAGGCGCTGACCAGCAAAGCTTACGCTAAAGCGATAGCCGCCGAGATTGATGTGAATAAGGCGAAGCCTTCCAGCCAGATCCGTCCGGGCAAGCTGGCGCCGTATGAAAGCAACCAAACCACCCACTTCTCGGTAGTCGATAAAGACGGCAATGCGGTGGCGGTCACCTATACGTTGAATACCACCTTTGGCACCGGCATCGTGGCCGGCGACTCCGGCATTATACTCAACAACCAGATGGATGATTTCTCGGCGAAACCCGGTGTGCCTAACGTCTATGGGCTGGTGGGCGGCGACGCCAACGCGGTAGGGCCGAAAAAGCGTCCGCTGTCGTCGATGTCGCCAACTATCGTGGTAAAAGACGGGAAGACCTGGCTGGTGACCGGTAGCCCGGGCGGTAGCCGAATTATCACCACCGTGCTGCAAATGGTGGTCAACACCATTGATTTTGGGATGAACGTCGCGGAAGCCACCAATGCGCCGCGCTTCCACCACCAGTGGCTGCCGGATGAACTGCGGGTGGAGAAAGGTTTTAGCCCGGATACCGTGAAATTGCTGGAAGCAAAAGGGCAGAAAGTCGCGCTGAAAGAGGCGATGGGCAGTACCCAGAGCATTATGGTGGGGCCGGACGGCACGCTGTATGGCGCTTCCGATCCGCGTTCGCCCGGTGATTTGACCGCGGGGTATTGATGTGTTGCCCGGTGGCGCTGCGCTTACCGGGTCGACAAGTGTGCGAACGGTAGGCCGGGTAAGGCGAAGCCACCACCCGGCAACACGCTACTTCATTCTCGCCATATAATACGCATCCACATACTCGCCGTTGCGCAATGCGTAACCCTTGGCGGTGCCTTCGATCTCAAAGCCGTACTTCTTATACACCGCGACCGCCGGGGCGTTATCGGCGAACACCGTCAGCTCAATGCGCTCGACGCGCAGCCAGTTGTCGCACATATCAATCATGGTACGCATCAGGGCGCTGGCGACGCCGCGGTTATGCCAGCGCGAATCCACGCTGATACCAAAATCGGCGACGTGGCTACGGCGAGGACGTTGGGCGACAGCAATGCATAAATGCCCCACGACTTGCCCATCGATACAGGCCACCAGCTGCTTCACGCCGGGCGTATCGGTTAGCCGCTCCTGCCACATATGCTCGGATGGATGAGGGACCTGTAGCGTGTTGTGATACACCTCCGGCTGGGCGTGAATTTGACGAATCGCGTCAACATCTTTCGGTTCAGCATGGCGTATCACGATGTCACTCATTCCTTGTTCCTCATTTGGTTGAAAAGACCCTTTAAACATCACTGACTCCGGCGTCCGAGTCAACACGCATTAATTGCAAAAAAAAGTAGACAAGTGCGAATGAGAATGATTATTATTGTCCTGCATTCAGGGAGACCCTTGCGGAAAGCCTGAAAGCACGACATTGCTCACATTGCTTCCAGTATTACTTTAGCCAGCCGGGTGCTGGCTTTTTTTTGCGCTCATTTCAGGCATGTTGCGATTTGGCGGATTTCACCGCTTCTTCCGCGACCAGGCCGACGATATTACTTTTATTTTTGCTCTCCGCCGCGGCCAACACCTCCGCGCTGCCGGTAAACAGGCCGCCCTTTTTAATCGCCAGCGCGCGATAGGCGAGGGTGCCGTCGAGGTTGCCATGTTCCTCAATAGCAATGCTATCGCCACGGCACTGGCCATGAACCTTGCCGTCGACGATCAGCTCGCGGCAACTGATATTGCCCTCAACCTCACCTTCGCGCATCACCTTAATGAGATGTTCTTTGGCCTCAATGTTGCCGGTGACCTGGCCGTGGATATAGACATGGCCGCTGGCGACGATGTTGCCGACAAAATGCACGCCGCTGGCGATCACCGTGGTTTCCTGTTTTTTGACGCTTGCCGTTTCTGGCTCTGTTGCCGCCACGGCTGGCGCCGCGACTTCAGCAGCCTGCGCTTCGGTTTTATTTTTCTTCATAAACATAGCGTTAATTTTTTCCCGTTGGGTATGAGTAAGGAAAGCGAAAAGGGTACAGGCCGCCGCCAGGCGCGCCAGCGCGGCCTCATCGCTAAACCAGGCGATCAGTGCAAGAAGCCAGAAAAAAATGGCGCAGTTTATGGCGAGATACTTTTTTTCCATCAGCAGCGGCTGGCTACTCCGTTAGTCTTTAGCAACGTCCTGGTTTTGCCCTTCACTTATCCGCAGTTTCGTCATTGGGATCAAGACTTTCTGTTGAAAAACTGAAATTTAATGACTTATTAATCAATCACTTATTAATAATTGTGTATGAGTGGTAACCGAAATATTTTGCCGGTGAATTTTCCAGCTCAGAGGAAAAGGAGGATGAAGTTAGCCCCCGGCTTGCGCTATGGTTAAAGGCAGCACATCAACTAAGGACAGCGTTATGATTCTGCACTGCGCATTTATTGGCTTTGGTAAAAGCACGACCCGCTATCATCTTCCTTACGTCCTGCATCGCAAAGACCGCTGGCACGTCGCGCATATTTATCGCCGCAGCGCCAGGCCGGAAGAACAAGCGCCGGCGTATTCCCATATCCACTTCACCAGCGACCTCGATGAAGTGCTGAACGACCCGCAGGTCAAACTGGTGGTGGTCTGCACCCATGCCGATAGCCACTTCGAATATGCGAAGCGGGCGCTGGAAGCGGGGAAAAACGTACTGGTCGAAAAGCCCTTTACCCCGACGCTGGCAGAGGCGAAGGCCCTGTTTACGCTGGCGAAAAGCAAAGGGTTGACGGTGACGCCTTATCAGAACCGCCGCTTCGACTCCTGTTTCCTGACCACCAAAAAGGTGATTGAAAGCGGTAAGCTCGGCGAACTGGTGGAAATTGAAAGTCATTTTGATAACTACCGACCGGTGGCGGAAACCATCCAGGGGGGACCACAAAGCGGCGATTTCTATGGCCTCGGGGTGCATACCATGGACCAGATCATTTCGCTGTTTGGTCGCCCGGATCATGTTTCCTACGATCTGCGCTCACTACGTAATAAAGCCAATCCCGATGACACGTTTGAAGCTCAACTGTTTTATGGCGACCTGAAAGCGATCGTCAAAACCAGCCATCTGGTGCAGATTGACTACCCGAAATTTATCGTTCATGGCCATAAAGGCTCGTTTGTGAAATACGGCATTGACCAGCAGGAGACCAGCCTGAAGGCCAACATTATGCCGGGCGACGCGGGGTTCGGCGCTGATGACAGCGTAGGGCAACTGGTCTACATCAACGAGGCGGGCGTGGCGGTACGTGAAGAGGTGCCGCTGGAAACCGGCGACTACGGACGAGTGTATGACGCGCTGTATGACACCCTCGTTAACGGCCAGCCGAATTACGTCAAGGAATCTGAAGTTCTCACCAATATGGAGATTCTGCAGCGCGGCTTTGAACAACCTTCTCCGGCTACTATTACCCTCGCAAAATAAGAAAATCTGGCTCCTCGCCGCTTGTTCATATTTTTTGAACAGAGGAGTCAATTTTCACCCTCTATGATCGCCGGCGGAATGGGTCCACACTTACTCCATCGAAAACATACGGGGGTGCAACATGATCTACTTACGCAAAGCTAACGAACGTGGCCACGCTAACCATGGCTGGCTGGATTCCTGGCATACTTTCTCTTTCGCCAACTACTACGACCCGAACTTTATGGGTTTCTCCGCGCTGCGCGTGATTAACGATGACGTAATCGACGCCGGCCAGGGGTTTGGCACCCACCCGCACAAAGACATGGAAATCCTGACTTATGTGCTGGAAGGCGCGGTTGAGCACCAGGACAGCATGGGTAACAAAGAGCAGGTTCCGGCTGGCGAGTTCCAGATCATGAGCGCGGGTACCGGCGTGCGTCACTCTGAGTACAACCCGAGCAGCACCGACCGCCTGCGTTTGTATCAGATCTGGATTATTCCAGAAGAAACCGGCATTACGCCGCGCTACGAGCAGCGCCGCTTTGATGCCGCGCAGGGCAAACAGCTGGTGCTGTCGCCAGATGCGCGCGAAGGGTCGCTGAAAGTGCATCAGGATATGGAACTGTATCGCTGGGCGCTGCTGAAAGATGAGCAGTCGGTTCACCAGATTGCCGCGGAACGTCGCGTGTGGATCCAGGTAGTGAAAGGCGAAGTGACGATTAACGGCACCAAAGCCACCACCAGCGATGGTCTGGCGATTTGGGACGAGCAGGCGATTTCGGTTCACGCCGACAGCGATAGCGAAATCTTACTTTTCGATCTGCCGCCGGTTTGATAGTCATCTGCGCCAGGTTAAATAAATTGCGCAACCTTCTCCAACATCGGGGAAGGTTGCGCTTTGTCCGTGATAAACTGAGAAAATGTTTCCCAGCCGATCACAGTCAGGACGATGAAAAAGAAAAGACCCGTACTTCAGGATGTAGCCGATCTTGTCGGCGTGACCAAAATGACGGTCAGTCGCTATTTACGTAACCCGGAACAGGTTTCTGAGGCCCTGCGTGGCAAGATTGCCGTTGCACTCGATGAGCTGGGTTATATTCCCAATCGTGCTCCTGATATTCTCTCTAACGCCACCAGCCGCGCCATCGGCGTGCTGCTGCCCTCGTTAACTAACCAGGTCTTCTCGGAAGTGCTACGCGGCATTGAAAGCGTCACCGACGCCTTCGGTTATCAAACCATGCTGGCGCACTACGGCTATAAGCCGGAGATGGAAGAGAAGCGCCTCGAATCGATGCTCTCCTGGAATATTGACGGCCTGATCCTCACTGAACGTACCCACACGCCGCGCACGTTGAAAATGATTGAAGTGGCCGGGATCCCTGTGGTTGAGCTGATGGACAGCCAGTCGCCGTGCCTCGACATTGCCGTCGGTTTCGATAACTTCGAAGCGGCGCGGCAGATGACGGCGGCGATTATCGCCCGCGGTCACCGCCACGTTGCTTATCTCGGCGCGCGTCTGGATGAACGTACTATCATCAAACAGAAGGGGTACGAGCAGGCGATGCTCGATGCCGGCATGACGCCCTACAGCGTGATGGTGGAGCAATCCTCTTCCTACTCGTCAGGGATTGAGCTGATGCGTCAAGCGCGTCGCGAATATCCGCAGCTCGACGGCATCTTCTGCACCAACGATGACCTCGCGGTCGGCGCGGCGTTCGAGTGCCAGCGTCTGGGGCTGAAAATCCCGGACGACATGGCGATAGCCGGTTTCCACGGTCACGATATCGGTCAGGTGATGGAGCCGCGTCTCGCCAGCGTACTGACCCCGCGTGAGCGCATGGGGCGCATCGGCGCCGAGCGTCTGCTGGCGCGCATCCGCGGTGAGACGATTACCCCTAAGATGTTAGATTTAGGTTTCACATTGTCACCGGGTGGATCTATTTAAACCGACAAGTTTGAAGTAGATCACACATATTCACATCTGGCACGAATGGTTATTGCTTCTCCCAGGGTCCGGCATGACAATGTTACCGATAACAGTTACCCGTAACACTTGCCCGTAATCATTAACCAGTACGCCGCTTTCGCGCTGTATCAGTCAGCCCCGGCGCGGCGTACCAGTCCAGTGGGAGGACGCTTTGAGCACGACTAACCATGATCACCACGTCTATGTCCTGATGGGCGTTTCCGGCAGTGGTAAATCCGCCGTCGCCAGCGAAGTGGCGCATCAACTGAAAGCCGCGTTTCTCGATGGCGATTTTCTGCATCCGCGCAGCAACATCACCAAGATGGCTTCCGGCGAGCCGCTGAACGACGATGATCGCACCCCGTGGCTGCAGGCGTTGAATGACGCGGCATTTGCCATGCAGCGCACCAACAAAGTTTCGCTGATCGTCTGCTCAGCGCTGAAAAAAAGCTACCGCGACATTCTGCGCAAGGGCAATCCGAACCTCTCCTTTATCTACCTGAAAGGCGACTTCGACGTGATTGAAAGCCGTCTGAAGGCGCGTAAAGGGCACTTCTTCAAAACCCAAATGTTGGTGACGCAGTTTGAAACACTGCAGGAACCAGGCGCTGACGAAAGCGATGTGCTTATCGTCGATATCGACCAGTCACTGGAAGGCGTGGTCGCCAGCACCATTGAGGTGATTAACAAAGGCAGTAACTAGTGAGTACTTTAACGCTTGTTTTAACAGCAGTCGGCTCGGTATTGCTGCTGCTGTTTTTAGTCATGAAGGCGCGTATGCACGCCTTCGTGGCTTTAATGGTGGTTTCTATTGGCGCAGGTCTCTTTTCCGGTATGCCGCTGGATAAAATCGCGGCGACGATGGAAAAAGGGATGGGCGGCACGCTGGGCTTCCTGGCGATAGTCGTCGCGCTGGGCGCGATGTTCGGTAAAATTTTGCATGAAACCGGCGCGGTCGACCAAATTGCGGTAAAAATGCTGAAGTCCTTCGGCCACAACCGCGCGCACTATGCGATTGGCCTGGCCGGCCTTATCTGCGCGCTGCCGCTGTTCTTCGAAGTGGCGATCGTGCTGCTGATTAGCGTCGCGTTCTCCATGGCGCGCCATACCGGCACTAACCTCGTGAAGCTGGTGATCCCGCTGTTCGCAGGCGTAGCCGCCGCCGCGGCATTCCTGCTGCCGGGGCCCGCGCCGATGCTGCTGGCTTCGCAGATGCACGCCGATTTCGGCTGGATGATCCTGATTGGTCTCTGCGCCGCTATTCCGGGGATGATTATCGCCGGCCCGCTGTGGGGTAACTTCATCAGCCGCTATGTTGAGCTGCACATTCCTGACGATATCAGCGAACCGCATCTCGGCGAAGGTAAAATGCCGTCCTTCGGCTTTAGCCTCTCGCTGATCCTGCTGCCGCTGGTGCTGGTCGGCCTGAAAACCATCGCCGCGCGCTTTGTGCCGGTGGGATCCACCGCCTATGAATGGTTCGAGTTTATCGGCCACCCATTCACCGCGATTCTGGTTGCCTGCCTGGTAGCGATTTACGGCCTGGCGGTACGTCAGGGGATGGCGAAAGATCGCGTGATGGAGATCTGCGGCGCGGCGCTGCAGCCGGCGGGTATTATTCTGCTGGTGATTGGCGCAGGCGGCGTCTTCAAGCAGGTACTGGTTGACTCCGGCGTCGGCCCGGCGCTCGGCGAAGCGCTGACTGGTCTGGGTCTGCCGATTGCGATTACCTGCTTCGTGCTGGCGGCTGCCGTACGTATTATTCAGGGCTCCGCGACCGTGGCGTGTCTGACGGCGGTCGGCCTGGTGATGCCGGTCATTGAGCAACTGAACTACAGCGGCGCGCAAATGGCGGCTCTCTCCATCTGTATCGCAGGTGGTTCGATTGTAGTGAGCCACGTGAACGATGCCGGCTTCTGGCTGTTCGGTAAGTTTACCGGCGCCAGCGAAGCGCAGACGCTGAAAACCTGGACGATGATGGAAACCATCCTTGGCACCACCGGCGCCATCGTCGGGATGATTGCCTTCCAGCTGCTGAGCTAAGCAAAAATAATTTCCCCGGACACCACCACGGTATCCGGGGAAAAATCAGGGTAATGCCGCTTATCCTGAATTCTCTTCGGTAACACGCTTTTTTCCCCTCTTTTCCACTTCCTTCTGCCGTGAATATCAGCGCTACGACAATGATCGTATCGCTCGTCAGGCCTTGCGACACAAGGCTTCATCCGTTTTTTTTCGCAAGCGTGAAAGCGATATTTTTCGTGCTGAATCCATAATCAGGATCAATAAAATAGCGACGGAAAATATTCCATTACGCGGGTTATTTGCCCGATAATCTTTACGCTTTTTATGACTACCAGCGACGGTGGGCGGAGTGTGGGATAAGTTGCTTTTCTGATTGGCGCGCAATCATTGATTAATTTCACTTGCGACTTTAGCTGCATTTTGTAATGTGAAGGACATCCCAGTTGGAAACTGGCCTGGCACTAACAGCACACACCTCGCAGGAATACGTTATGAAAAATGTTGGTTTTATCGGTTGGCGTGGAATGGTCGGCTCTGTTCTCATGCAACGCATGGTGGAAGAGCGTGATTTCGACGCCATTCGCCCTGTTTTCTTCTCCACCTCTCAGCTGGGTCAGCCCGCGCCGTCATTCGGCGGCAGTACCGGGGGGACGCTTCAGGATGCATTCGATCTGGAAGCGCTGAAGGCGCTGGACATTATTGTTACCTGCCAGGGCGGCGATTACACCAACGAGATTTACCCGAAGCTGCGCGAAAGCGGCTGGCAGGGGTACTGGATTGACGCGGCGTCTTCGTTGCGCATGAAAGACGATGCGATCATTATTCTCGACCCGGTTAACCAGGATGTGATTACCGCTGGCCTGAATAACGGCATCAAAACCTTTGTCGGCGGCAACTGTACGGTGAGCCTGATGCTGATGTCCCTCGGCGGCCTGTTTGCCCATGACCTGGTGGAGTGGGTCAGCGTGGCGACTTACCAGGCGGCTTCCGGCGGCGGCGCGCGTCATATGCGCGAACTGCTGAGCCAGATGGGCCAACTGCATGGCCACGTGGCAAGCGAGCTGGCGAACCCGGCTTCCGCGATTCTCGATATCGAGCGCAAAGTGACGTCGCTGACCCGCAGCGGCGACCTGCCGGTCGATAACTTTGGCGTGCCGCTGGCGGGCAGCCTGATCCCATGGATCGACAAACAGCTTGATAACGGCCAGAGCCGCGAAGAATGGAAAGGCCAGGCGGAGACGAACAAAATTCTCGCCACCGCGTCGCCGATCCCGGTCGATGGTCTGTGTGTGCGCGTCGGCGCGCTGCGCTGCCACAGCCAGGCGTTTACCATCAAGCTGAAGAAAGATGTTTCTATCCCGACCGTTGAGGAACTGCTGGCCGCGCATAACCCGTGGGCCAAAGTGGTGCCAAACGATCGCGACATCACCATGCGCGAGCTGACCCCAGCCGCGGTGACCGGCACCCTGACCACCCCGGTAGGGCGCCTGCGTAAACTGAACATGGGTCCTGAGTATCTGTCGGCCTTTACCGTCGGCGACCAGCTGCTGTGGGGCGCCGCCGAACCGTTGCGCCGCATGCTACAACAGCTGGCGTAAACGCAGGACAAACGATAAGGGGTGTGGATACACCCCTTTTTTTTGCGTAATACAAGGAGTAAACGCGGATGTTGGATTTTTCCCCACGGAGGTAACGCAGCCTTGGCTATGCTTTAAGTAAGGAGTTCCTTACCTGAAGGTGGGACGGAGCAGGAGGATGCACGTTGGTGCTGCGCCGTTCAGGTCAAAAAAGTCGCCGGTTACAGGAAAGGGCGACACTTACAACAGGATGAAAGCATGTCGAATCGAATCGATAGAGACGTGATTAATGCGCTTATTGCAGGTCATTTCGCGGATCCCTTTTCCGTGCTTGGCATGCACCGCACCGAGGCGGGGCTGGAAGTTCGCGCATTATTACCAGATGCCACCGAAGTGTGGGTTATTGAACCGAAAACCGGGCGTAAAGTCGGCAAACTCGAATGCCTCGACTCGCGCGGTTTCTTTAGCGGCCTGCTGCCGCGGCGTAAAAACGCTTTTCGCTACCAGCTGGCCGTCACCTGGCACGGACAGCAAAACCTGATTGACGACCCTTACCGTTTCGGCCCGCTGCTGCAGGATGTTGACGTCTGGCTGTTGTCCGAGGGGACGCACCTGCGCCCTTACGAAACCCTGGGCGCGCACGCCGACACCATGGATGGCGTCACCGGTACGCGCTTTTCGGTCTGGGCGCCTAACGCCCGCCGGGTCTCGGTGGTGGGGCAATTTAACTATTGGGATGGCCGACGTCATCCGATGCGCCTGCGTAAAGAGTCCGGTATCTGGGAACTCTTCATCCCCGGCGCGCTTAATGGCCAACTGTATAAATTCGAGCTGATCGATGCCCACGGCAATCTACGCGTCAAAGCCGATCCTTACGCCTTTGAGTCGCAGATGCGCCCGGAAAGCGCGTCGCTTATCTGCGATTTGCCGCCGAAAGTCGAACAGCCGGCGGCGCGCAAAGCCGCGAACCAGTTTGATGCGCCGATCTCTATTTATGAAGTGCACCTCGGTTCCTGGCGCCGCCATACCGACAATAACTTCTGGCTTAGCTACCGCGAACTGGCGGACCAACTGGTGCCTTACGCAAAATGGATGGGCTTCACCCATCTTGAACTGCTGCCGGTGAACGAACACCCGTTCGACGGCAGCTGGGGCTACCAGCCGACCGGCCTCTACGCGCCGACACGCCGCTTCGGCACCCGTGAAGATTTCCGCTATTTCATCGATGCCGCCCACGCCGCAGGCCTTAACGTGATCCTCGATTGGGTTCCGGGTCATTTTCCGGCGGATGATTTTGCGCTGGCCTCATTTGACGGCACCTCGCTGTATGAACACAGCGATCCGCGCGAAGGTTATCACCAGGACTGGAATACCCTTATCTATAACTACGGCCGCCGCGAAGTCAGCAATTACCTGGTGGGTAACGCGCTGTACTGGATCGAGCGCTTCGGCATTGACGCGCTGCGCGTCGACGCGGTGGCGTCGATGATCTACCGCGACTATAGCCGTAAAGCGGGTGAGTGGATCCCCAACGAATACGGTGGGCGGGAAAATCTTGAAGCAATCGAGTTTCTGCGTAACACCAACCGTATCCTCGGCGAGCAGACGCCAGGGGCGGTAACGATGGCGGAAGAGTCCACCGATTTTGCCGGCGTGACGCGCCCGCCCGCCGACGGCGGCCTCGGCTTCTGGTTCAAATGGAATCTCGGCTGGATGCACGACACGCTGGACTATATGAAGCTCGATCCTGTCCATCGTCGCTACCATCACGACAAAATGACCTTCGGCATGCTCTACAACTACACCGAGAACTTCGTGCTGCCGCTCTCCCACGATGAAGTGGTGCACGGCAAAAAATCGATTCTCGACCGCATGCCGGGCGACGCATGGCAGCGCTTTGCCAACCTGCGCGCCTACTACGGCTGGCTGTTCGCCTTTCCGGGCAAAAAGCTGCTGTTTATGGGCAATGAATTCGCCCAGGGCCGCGAGTGGAACCACGACGCCAGTCTCGACTGGCATCTGCTGGAGGGCGGCGACAACTGGCACCACGGCGTCCAGCGACTGGTGCGCGACCTGAACCACACCTACCGTCACCATAAAGCGCTGCACGAGCTTGATTTCGATCCCTACGGCTTCGAATGGCTGGTGGTCGACGATCATGAACGTTCGGTATTTATCTTTGTGCGCCGCGATAAAGCCGGCAATGAGATTATCGTCGCCAGCAACTTTACCCCGGTGCCGCGGCACAACTACCGTTTCGGCATCAACCAGCCGGGACGCTGGCGCGAAGAATTGAACACCGACTCGATGCATTATCACGGCAGTAACGCCGGAAATGGCGGCGTGGTTGAGAGCGAGCCCGTCGCCAGCCATGGCCGTCAGCATTCGTTGTCGATTACCCTGCCGCCGCTGGCGACCATCTGGCTGGTACGGGAGGCCTGATGACGACGCTTGCCGCGGGAAAACCGACGCCTTTGGGCGCCAGCTATGACGGCAAAGGGGTGAACTTCACCCTGTTTTCCGCCCACGCCGAGCGGGTGGAGCTCTGCGTGTTCGACCAGCAGGGCAACGAGCGGCGCTACGACCTCCCGGCGCGCAGCGGCGACATCTGGCACGGCTGGCTGGCCGATGCGCGTCCGGGGCTACGCTACGGTTATCGGGTGCACGGGCCGTGGGATCCGGCGCAGGGGCATCGCTTCAATCCGGCCAAGCTGCTGCTCGACCCTTGCGCGCATCAGGTGGCGGGTGAACTGCTGGACGACGAGCGTCTGCATGGCGGTATGCATGAACCGGATGCCCGCGACAGCGCAGCCATTGCGCCAAAATCCCAGGTGGTCGATCTGCATTACGACTGGCTCGGTGATAAACCGCCGCGCACGCCTTGGGGCGAAACGGTCATTTATGAAGCCCACGTCAAAGGGTTGACCTGGCTGCATCCGGAGCTGCCGGAGGCGATCCGCGGCACCTATCAGGCGCTGGGCCACCCGCTGATGATCGATTATTTTCGCCGTCTGGGTATTACCGCGCTGGAGCTGATGCCGGTGGCGCAGTTCGCCAGCGAACCTCGCCTGCAGCGGATGGGGCTGAGCAACTACTGGGGCTACAACCCGCTGGCGCTGTTTGCGCTGGAGCCGCGCTACGCCAGCCAGCCGCAGCGGGCGCTCGATGAGTTCCGCGATGCGGTGAAGGCGCTGCACGCGGCGGGCATCGAGGTGATCCTCGATATCGTGCTGAACCATAGTGCGGAAATCGATCTTGAAGGGCCGACAGTCTCCCTGCGCGGTATCGATAACCGCAGCTATTATTGGATCAGGGACGACGGCGATTATCACAACTGGACCGGCTGCGGTAACACGCTCAACCTCAGTCATCCCGGCGTGGTGGAGTATGCCCTGCAGTGCCTGCGCTTTTGGGTTGATGAATGCCACGTCGACGGTTTTCGCTTCGACCTGGCGTCGGTGATGGGGCGTACGCCGGAATTTCGTCAGGACGCGCCGCTGTTTGAGGCCATTCGCCGCGACCCGGTATTGTCGGCGCTCAAGCTGATTGCCGAACCCTGGGATATTGGCCAGGGCGGTTATCAGGTGGGGAACTTCCCGCCGCTGTTTGCCGAATGGAACGACCATTTTCGCGATACCGCGCGCCGTTTCTGGTTGCAACAAAACGTGTCGTTGGGTGACTTCGCCCAGCGCTTCGCCGCCTCCAGCGATCTCTTTGCCCGCGATGGCAAACGGCCTGCGGCGACGATCAATCTGATCACGGCGCATGATGGATTCACCCTACGTGATTGCGTCTGTTTCAATCAGAAACACAATCAGGCGAACGGCGAAGAGAATCGCGATGGGACTAACAATAACTACAGCAATAATCATGGTATAGAGGGATTAGAAGCCAATCTTGCCGTGATTGAGCGGCGGCGCGATAGCGTACATGCGCTCCTGACCACGCTGCTGCTGTCGCAAGGAACGCCGATGCTGCTGGCGGGCGATGAGCATGGCCATAGCCAGCACGGCAACAATAATGCGTACTGTCAGGACAATGCCTTGACCTGGCTGGACTGGCGGCGGGCAAATCACGGGTTAACCGCTTTTGTCGCCGCGCTTATCCACCTGCGTCGGCGCATTCCGGCATTAACCCGTAATCAGTGGTGGCAGGAGCAGGACGGCAACGTGAGCTGGCTCAATCAGCGCGGAGAACCGTTAAACGCCGACGAGTGGCAACATGGCGCCGCGCGGCTGCAAATCCTGTTATCCGATCGCTGGTTGATCGCGCTGAATGCCACCGCGGAGGTGGCGGATATGGTTTTACCCGCGGGGGAGTGGCGCGCCGTTCCTCCATTCGCCGGAGAGGATAATCCGGTCATCATGGCTGTCTGGCATGGGCCCGCGCACGGAGTTTGCGTATTTCAAAGGTCGTAGTCCCTGGGGGTTTTCGGCGCGTTCATGATGAATGGGCCGTGAAGCAGGGGAATCAAAAGGAGTTAATCATGGTTGGGCTAGAAAAGAACGATCCGTTGATGCTGGCGCGTCAACTTCCTCTCAAATCGGTGGCGCTGATCCTTGCTGGCGGGCGTGGTACCCGGCTTAAGGATTTAACCATTAAGCGCGCGAAGCCTGCCGTCCACTTTGGCGGTAAGTTCCGTATTATCGACTTCGCGTTATCTAACTGTCTTAACTCAGGTATTCGCCGCATCGGCGTGATTACCCAGTATCAATCACATACTTTGGTGCAGCATATCCAGCGCGGCTGGTCTTTCTTCAGCGAAGAGATGAATGAGTTCGTCGATCTGCTGCCGGCGCAGCAGCGGGTACATGGTGAAAACTGGTATCGCGGTACGGCCGATGCGGTGACGCAGAACCTCGACATTATTCGTCGCTATAAAGCCGAATATGTGGTGATCCTCGCCGGCGACCACATCTACAAACAAGATTACTCGCGCATGCTGATCGACCATGTCGAAAAAGGCGCGCGCTGCACTGTCGCCTGTATGCCGGTGCCCATCGAAGAAGCATCCGCCTTTGGCGTGATGGCGGTCGACGAAAGCGAGAAGATCATCGAGTTCGTCGAGAAACCGGCCAACCCGCCGGCGATGCCGAACGACGCTACCCGCTCGCTTGCCAGTATGGGCATCTATGTCTTTGATGCGGATTACCTTTATGAACTGCTGGCCGCCGACGATCTCGACGAAAACTCCAGCCACGACTTCGGCAAAGATATCATCCCGAAAATTACCGAAGCTGGCATGGCTTATGCACATCCTTTCCCGCTCTCCTGCGTGCAATCCGACCCGCAAGCCGAGCCGTACTGGCGCGATGTCGGGACACTGGAAGCCTACTGGAAGGCCAACCTCGATCTGGCCTCGGTGACGCCGGAGCTGGATATGTACGACCAGCACTGGCCTATCCGTACCCATATGGAATCGCTGCCGCCGGCGAAGTTCGTCCAGGACCGCTCCGGCAGTCACGGCATGACGCTGAACTCGCTGGTTTCCGGCGGTTGCATTATCTCGGGCTCGGTGGTGGTGCAGTCGGTGCTGTTCCCGCGAGTGCGGGTGAATTCGTTTTGTAACATTGATTCGGCAGTCTTATTGCCGGATGTCTGGGTCGGGCGCTCGTGCCGCCTGCGCCGCTGCGTGATAGATCGCGCCTGCGTCATCCCGGAAGGGATGGTCATTGGGGAGAATGCGGAAGAAGATGCCAGCCGCTTCTATCGTTCAGAAGAAGGGATCGTGCTGGTTACGCGCGACATGCTGCGGAAACTGGGGCACAAACAGGAGCGATAATGCAGGTTTTACACGTATGTTCAGAGATGTTCCCGTTGTTAAAAACCGGCGGTCTGGCTGACGTTATCGGCGCGCTGCCTGCGGCGCAGATCGCAGACGGCGTGGATACCCGCGTGCTGCTGCCGGGGTATCCGGATATCCGCCGCGGGATTACCGACGCGCAGGTCGTCACCCGCCGGGATACCTTTGCCGGGCGCATCACCCTGCTGTTCGGCCATTTTAACGGCGTCGGTATCTATCTGATCGACGCGCCGCATCTCTACGATCGTCCGGGGAGCCCGTATCACGACGCCAACATGAACGCCTATACCGACAACGTGCTGCGCTTTGCGCTGCTCGGCTGGGTGGGGAGCGAAATGGCCTGCGGGCTGGATCCATTCTGGCGCCCGGAGGTGGTGCACGCCCATGACTGGCACGCGGGCCTGACGCCGGCCTATCTGGCGGCGCGCGGCCGTCCGGCGAAATCGGTGTTTACGGTGCACAATCTCGCCTACCAGGGAATGTTTTACTCCTGGCATATGAATGAGATAGAGCTGCCGTGGTCGTTCTATAACATGCACGGCCTCGAATTTAACGGTCAGATCTCGTTCCTCAAAGCCGGGCTGTACTATGCCGACCATATCACGGCGGTGAGTCCAACCTACGCGCGGGAAATCACCGAACCGCAATATGCCTACGGCATGGAAGGGCTGCTGCGCCAGCGCCAACACGAGGGCCGCTTGTCCGGCATCCTTAACGGTGTCGATGATGCTATCTGGAATCCGCAAAGCGATCTGCTGCTGGCGGCGCGCTATGACCGCGATAGCCTGGAAGAGAAAGCCGAGAATAAACGGCAGCTGCAAATCGCCATGGGGCTGAAGGTGGATGACAAAGCGCCGCTGTTCGCCGTGGTGAGCCGCCTGACCAGCCAAAAAGGGCTGGATCTGGTGCTGGAGGCGCTGCCGGGCCTGCTGGAGCAGGGCGGGCAACTGGCGCTGCTGGGCGCCGGCGATCCGGTCCTGCAGGAGGGCTTCCTCGCCGCCGCCGCCGAACATCCGGGCCAGGTCGGCGTGCAGATTGGCTATCACGAGGCGTTTTCGCACCGCATCATGGGCGGCGCCGATGTGATTCTGGTTCCCAGCCGCTTTGAACCGTGCGGCCTGACTCAGCTGTATGGCCTGAAATACGGCACCCTGCCGCTGGTGCGCCGCACCGGCGGTCTCGCCGATACCGTGGCCGACTGTTCGCTGGAAAACCTCGCCGACGGCGTCGCCAGCGGCTTTGTCTTTGAGGACAGTAACGCGGTGTCGTTGCTGCGGGCCATCCGGCGCACCTTTGTGTTGTGGTCGCGGCCATCGCTGTGGCGCTACGTTCAGCGTCAGGCGATGAATATGGACTTTAGCTGGCAGGTGGCGGCGAAATCCTATCGTGAACTCTATCAACGCTTGATGTAACCACAGGAGCTATGGCTATGAATGCACCCTTTAGTTATGCATCACCCACGCTGAGCGTTGAGGCGTTAAAGCATTCTATCGCGTATAAGCTGATGTTTATCATCGGCAAAGATCCGGCGATCGCCAACAAACACGAATGGCTGAACGCCACCCTGTTCGCCGTTCGCGACCGCATGGTCGAGCGCTGGCTGCGTTCAAACCGCGCCCAGCTGTCGCAGGAAGTGCGGCAGGTTTACTATCTGTCGATGGAGTTTTTGATTGGCCGCACCCTCTCTAACGCGCTGCTGTCGTTAGGGATTTATGAAGATGTGAATAATGCGCTGGCCGATATGGGGCTCGATCTGGAAGAGCTTATTGATGAAGAAAACGACCCCGGTTTAGGCAACGGCGGTTTAGGGCGCCTGGCCGCCTGCTTCCTCGATTCTCTGGCAACGCTGGGCCTGCCGGGCCGCGGCTACGGTATCCGCTACGACTATGGGATGTTCAAGCAGAACATCGTCGACGGGCGGCAGAAAGAGTCGCCGGATTACTGGCTGGAGTACGGCAACCCGTGGGAGTTCGAACGCCACAATACGCGCTATAAAGTGCGTTTCGGCGGCCGCGTGCAGCAGGAAGGGAAAAATACCCGCTGGATAGAGACCGAAGAGATTATCGCTGAAGCCTACGATCAGATTATCCCCGGTTTCGATACCGATGCCACCAACACCCTGCGTCTGTGGAGCGCGCAGGCCAGTAGCGAAATCAACCTCGGTAAATTCAACCAGGGCGACTACTTTGCGGCGGTGGAAGATAAGAACCACTCCGAGAACGTTTCGCGGGTGCTGTACCCGGATGACTCCACCTATTCCGGGCGCGAGCTGCGCCTGCGTCAGGAGTATTTCCTGGTCTCGGCGACGGTACAGGATATCCTCAGCCGCCACTATCAGCTGCACCGCACCTACGACAATCTGGCGGCGAAAATCGCCATTCACCTCAATGACACCCACCCGGTGCTGTCGATTCCTGAGCTGATGCGTCTGCTGATCGATGAGCACAAATTTAGCTGGGATGAAGCCTTCGAGGTGACCTGTCAGGTCTTCTCCTATACCAACCATACGTTGATGAGCGAAGCGCTGGAGACCTGGCCGGTCGATATGCTGGGGAAAATCCTGCCGCGCCATCTGCAGATTATCTTCGAGATTAACGATTACTTCCTCAAGACGCTGCAGGAGCAGTATCCCAACGATACTGCTCTGCTGAGCCGTACCTCGATCATTGATGAATCCAATGGTCGCCGGGTGCGCATGGCGTGGCTGGCGGTTGTCGTCAGCCATAAAGTCAACGGCGTGTCAGAGCTGCATTCTCGCTTAATGGTCGAGTCGCTGTTTGCCGAGTTTGCGAAGATTTTCCCGATGCGCTTTACCAACGTCACCAACGGCGTCACGCCGCGACGCTGGCTGGCGTTGGCGAACCCGCCGCTGTCGCAGGTGCTGGATGAGAATATCGGCCACACCTGGCGCACCGACTTAAGCCAACTAAGCGATCTGCAGCAGCATATTGATTATCCGACGGTGAACCAGGCGGTGCGCCGCGCCAAGCTTGAGAATAAGCAGCGGCTGGCGAACTATATCGCCCAGCAGTTGAACGTGGTGGTCAATCCTAAGGCGCTGTTTGATGTGCAGATCAAACGCATCCACGAATATAAACGCCAGCTGATGAATATCCTGCACGTCATCACCCGCTACAATCGGATCAAAGCCGATCCGCAGGCGGAGTGGGTGCCGCGGGTGAATATCTTCGCCGGCAAGGCCGCGTCGGCTTACTACATGGCGAAGCATATTATTCATCTGATCAACGATGTAGCGGCGGTGGTAAACAACGATCCGCAGATTGGCGATAAGCTAAAAGTGGTGTTTATCCCCAACTACAGCGTGAGCCTGGCGCAGCTGATTATCCCGGCGGCGGATCTCTCCGAGCAGATTTCGTTGGCGGGAACGGAAGCGTCCGGTACCAGCAATATGAAGTTTGCGCTCAACGGCGCGCTAACCATTGGTACGCTGGATGGCGCTAACGTTGAAATGCTGGAGCACGTCGGCGAGGACAATATCTTTATCTTCGGTAATACCGCGGAACAGGTAGAAGCCCTGCGCAGCAACGGCTATAAACCGCGCGACTATTATGAGCAGGATGAGGAGCTGCATCAGGCGTTGACGCAGATTGGCACCGGCCTGTTCAGTCCTTCGGAGCCTGGCCGCTACCGCGACCTGCTGGATTCGCTGATCAACTTTGGCGACCACTATCAGGTACTGGCGGACTACCGCAGCTACGTTGATTGCCAGGATAAGGTGGACGAACTGTACCGCCATCCGGAGGAGTGGGCCAATAAAGCGATGATGAACATCGCCAATATGGGCTATTTCTCATCCGACCGCACGATCCAGGAGTACGCCAAACATATCTGGCATATCGACCCGGTTCGTTTGTAATCGGTTAAGCATCAGTAAAACGGGGCCAGTTGGCCCCGTTTTTGTGTGTGCGGTGATGTAGCCCGGGCCAGGCGTCAGCCGCAGCCCGGGGCATGTCAGGACGCTAACGACAGTTCAGACTTTCCCGTATGTTGCGCCAGCCACTCGCTGATACGCGCCTGCTGCTCGGCATTCAGCCACATCCCCTGTTTGGTACGGCGCCAGATAGCGTCATCCAGGCTGCGAACCCACTCGTGTTCGACCAGGTACTTCAGCTCGGCTTCATAAAACTCGTGGCCAAAATCTTCTCCCAGATCGGCAAGCGAAGTCGCTTCGCCAAGGATCCACTCGCTGTTGCTGCCGTAGGTGCGGGCGTAGTGGCGGGCCATTGATTCGCTGATAAACGCGAAGCGACGGCGCAGTTTCGCCGCGTAGTCGTCGCGGTCGCCGCCGATATCGCCGCCGGGCAGAACGGCGGTTTTGGTCCACGCCGGGCCAATCCCCTGATAATACGGCGTCAGTTTTTCCAGCGCATGTTCCGCCAGTTTACGGTAGGTGGTGAGCTTGCCGCCGAATACCGACAGCAGCGGCGCCTGACCGTTCTCATCGTGAATATCGAGGGTATAGTCGCGGGTAATCGCCTGCGGCGAGTCGGATTCATCGTCGCACAGCGGACGCACGCCGGAGTAAGTCCAGACGATATCGTCGCGCGACAGCGTCTTTTTAAAGTGCGCGTTGTAGACGTTCAGCAGGTAGTTGATCTCTTTATCATCGATCGCCACCTCTTTTGGATCGCCGTTGTACTCGACGTCGGTGGTGCCGATAATTGAGAACTCATCCATCCACGGGATGACAAACACGATACGTTTATCTTCGTTTTGCAGGATATAGGCCTGCTTCTGGGTGTGCACGCGCGGCACCACGATATGGCTGCCTTTGATCAGACGGATGCCATACGGCGAGCGCAGATGCATGCCTTCGTCGAAGAAATGTTTCACCCACGGGCCGGTGGCGTTAACCAGGCCGCGCGCGTGCCAGGTGAATTTTTCGCCGCTATCGATATCTTCCGCTTCCACCACCCACAGGCCGTTTTCGCGTTTTGCCGAGATAGCGCGGGTGCGGGTGCGAACCTCGCCGCCTTTACGTACCACCATCTGGGCGTTGGCAAGAACCAGACGCGCATCGTCGACCCAGCAGTCGGAATATTCGAAACCGCGCACGATTTCCGGCTTAAGTACCGATTCCGCGCCAAAGCGCAAACCGGTCGAGCCCGGCAGGCTGGTACGTTTGCCGAGGTGATCGTATAAAAACAGACCGATACGAATCATCCACGCCGGGCGCAGATGCGGGCGATGTGGTAAGCGAAAGCGCATCGGGAAGGCCAAATGCGGCGCCATTTTTAATAACACCTCGCGCTCCGCCAGCGCTTCGCTGACCAGGCGGAATTCGTAGTGTTCCAGGTAGCGCAGGCCGCCGTGAATCAGTTTTGAGCTGGCGCTCGAGGTGGCGCAGGCAAGGTCTCTCGCTTCCAGCATCAGCACGGATAAACCGCGCCCGGCGGCGTCTGCCGCGATACCGGCACCGTTGATGCCTCCGCCTATCACAATCAGATCTTTGATTTCCACGCTCGCACCTCGTTCACTTTCGTTTAAGCTCATAAATGTTCGATATCGCTCACTATAGCAAACAAACGCGCTTTTGGTAACATCAAAAAAACATTTCAGAGTGATGCATGTAACATATTGGCGTTTATTTACCGCCTGACGGTACACTAGCGGGTAAAATCAGGGTCGGTCACCGCCCGTCATGAAGTGCAATAGAGAAGAGAACCATGGAACAATTTGAATGTATCAATGTAGAAGAAGCGCATCAGAAACTGCATCAGCAGAAGGCGGTGCTGGTCGATATCCGCGATCCGCAAAGCTATGCCATGGGGCACACGCCGGGCGCGTTTCATCTGACCAACGATACCCTGGGCGCTTTTATGCGCGATAACGATTTTGAGACGCCGGTGATGGTGATGTGCTACCACGGCAACAGCAGTAAAGGCGCCGCGCAGTATCTGCTGCAGCAGGGCTTCGAGAACGTCTACAGCGTCGATGGCGGTTTTGACGCCTGGCATCGTCATTTCCCGGCGGAAGTCGCGCACGGCTCGCTATAAGCGCGGTACGGTATATACTAGCCCCCTTTGTGTGGAATAAGCGATCCGCTGTATGTTAATGATTACCTCTTTTGCCAACCCGCGCGTGGCCCAGGCGTTTGTCGACTATATGGCGACGCAGGGGGTCATCCTGACTATCCAACAGCACACGCAGAGCGATGTCTGGCTGGCTGATGAAAGCCAGGCCGCGCGGGTGCAGGCCGAGCTGGCCCGTTTTCTCGAAAACCCGGCCGACCCGCGCTATCTCGCCGCCAGCTGGCAATCGGGGCATACCAATAGCGGATTGCATTATCAACGCTTCCCGTTTTTAGCTACCTTGCGTAACAACGCCGGGCCGTTTACGTGGGCGATTTTGCTGGCCTGTATCCTGGTCTTCATACTGCAAAACGTTCTGGGCGATCAGACGATGATGATCTGGCTTGCCTGGCCCTACGATCCATCGCTGAAATTCGAAGCCTGGCGCTATCTTACCCATGCTTTCATGCACTTCTCGCTGATGCATATTCTGTTTAACCTGCTATGGTGGTGGTACCTCGGCGGTGCGGTGGAGAAGCGCATCGGTAGCGGCAAACTGGTGGTGATTACCATTATCAGCGCTCTGCTGAGCGGATTCGTCCAGCATCAGGTTAGCGGCCCGTGGTTCGGCGGTTTGTCGGGAGTGGTCTATGCATTAATGGGCTATGTCTGGCTGCGTGGCGAGCGCGACCCGCAGAGCGGTATTTATCTGCAACGCGGTCTGATCCTCTTCTCTTTAGTGTGGTTAGTGGCTGGATGGTTTGATGTTTTCGGCATGTCGATCGCCAATGGCGCGCACGTGGCGGGCCTGGCAGTCGGGCTGGCGATGGCGTTTGTCGATACGCTAAATGTGCGAAAACGAACGTAGAGATTCCCAGGGATATTTCATGAAACAAACACAACGTCATGACGCGATTATCGAGCTGGTAAAAAAACAGGGATACGTCAGTACCGAAGAGCTGGTGGAGCAGTTTGCCGTCAGCCCGCAGACTATTCGTCGCGATCTGAATGATTTAGCGGAACAAAAAATGATCATGCGCCACCACGGCGGCGCGGCGATGCCTTCAAGCTCGGTCAACACCTCGTGGCACGACAGGAAAGCGACCCAGACGGCGGAAAAAGAGCGCATCGCGCGGAAAGTGGCGAGCGAAATCCCCGACGGCGCAACCCTGTTTATCGACATTGGCACGACGCCGGAAGCAGTGGCCCATGCGTTGCTCGATCATAATGACCTGCGGATTGTGACCAACAATCTCAACGTCGCGAATACGCTGATGGTGAAAGACGATTTTCGCATTATCCTCGCCGGTGGTGAGCTGCGTAGCCGCGACGGCGGGATCATCGGCGAAGCGACGCTCGATTTTATCTCCCAGTTCCGCCTCGACTTCGGCATTCTCGGTATAAGCGGTATTGATAGCGACGGCTCGCTGCTGGAGTTTGATTACCATGAAGTGCGCACCAAGCGGGCGATTATCGAAAATTCGCGCCACGTGATGCTGGTGGTGGATCACTCGAAGTTTGGCCGTAATGCGATGGTGAACATGGGCAGCATTAGTATGGTCGATGCGGTTTATACCGATATCATGCCGCCCGCAGGCGTGCTGAAGGTGATTAAAGACAACAACCTGCAGCTGGAGCTGTGCTAAACGGCGTTATACGCCGTATCCCATCATTTTGAGCAACCGCTGGGCATGCTGAACGGCATCCTGGCGGTGCGCGACGCCCAGTTTCTGATATAGATTGCGAATATGCGTTTTAATCGTGGTGGCCGCGACATCCAGTTCGCCGGCGATCTGCTCGTTGCTGTAACCGGAATAGATAAGCCCTAACACCTGCCACTCGCGCTGGGTCAGCGGACTGGTGCGGATAAGCTCCGGCACTTCCGGGTGGTTCAGCAGCCGTTCGACGAAGCTCTCGTCGAAATGGGCGAATTTATGTCGATGATGCTGGTTAATATCGCGCAGGATACGCTGGGCGCGGTGCTGCTCCAGCTCCGGCAGCGTATTCAGTTGAATCAGCTGACGCAGCTGCTGGGCCATGGCTTCGCCTTCAATCACGAAGTGGTTGATAAAGCCGGTGCGGTTAGCGAGGGTTAAAGCTTCCATTAACACTTTTTGCGCCTCGCCCTTGCGCTCCGCCTGCCAGTACAGCTGGTTCAACAGTAGCAGGTTACGGTTGATATCGCTCATCAGCCGCAGCGAGCGGGCATTTTCATTTAACTCTTCCAGCACCATTTCGGCGGAATCAAAATCACCGAGAAGGATCTGTGCGCGGGCAATGTTGCGCCACTGGCTTTGCAGGAAGTGGTTATTGGCGAATTCAGGTTTCGGCGTCTGGCGCAGCCAGTTGGCCGCTGCGGTTTTATCACCGGTCATCTGCCAGTAGATCACCCGCACTTTGTCGGCGTTAGAGACCCAATCGCTGTGATAGTGGCCGTTGCCCAGCAGATTTTCCAGGCGGTTTAATAAGCTGCGGGCGTTGTCGAGATCGCCGCGCGCCAGCGAGCACTGCACCATCAACGCCAGGCACTGCAACTGCTGCTGCGGCTGGTAGTTTGCCAGCACAGCGATGCCGCTGCGGGCACTTTCTTCTGCTTCATCAAGACGCGCCCACGCCCACAGCAGCTGCGCGCGGATGCGCAACAGGAACTCATGCATCGGCAGCTGTTCAAGATGCTGATCGCGGATAAGCTGGAAAGCTTTATCCTGAATCTCCCATGCCGCCTGCAGGAAGCCCTGGGCAAACAGAATCTCGCTCTGCTGGATCATGCTCCACAGGGCGTAGTGCCAGACGTCATGACGGCGAGCCATCTGTTCTGTTTGCTGCATCACCGCCAGCGATTTGCTCAGGTGGCCTTTGCAGTGCAGCACTTCGCCGTGAACGGAAGTGGCGACGATGCGGCTGTAATAGCTCGCCAGCGGCAGTTCATCCAGCGCCACCATTGCCAGACGCTCGGCTTCGTCCTGATCGCCGGCGTTGATAGCGACCTGCGCGCGCAGGGCGTTGAAATCGCCGTGCATCGCGGTATCCATTTCGACATCCATCTCCTGCTCGGCGCGGGCCAGCAGGGTATTCACTTCGCTATAGCGATGCTGGCTCTGCATCAGCCAGGCCTGTAACAGGATCAGCCGCGGGTTTTCCAGCAGGTTCGACCACGGCAGCGCCGCCAGCGATTGTTCCAGCAGACCCAGCTCACTATGGTTGAACATGCCCCAGGCGTGGTTGAGCAAAATATCGCGCAGCATGGCGGCATCGCCAGCGGCAAGCGCATGATGGATGGCTTCGGTGGGGAACCCCTGCGCCATCCACGCTTCGGCGGCGGCGCGGTGAATTTCCGGTAGCTCGGTGGCCATTTCCCACTGACAGCGCTGGCGCAGGAAGTTGCCGAATAGCGGGTGATAGCGGAACCACTCGCCGGAGTCATCCATCCGGTGCAGAAACAGCCCCTGACGTTCGATCTCTTCCAGTTGCATCTGGCCGTTCTCTTCGCCGGTGACGCGGACGATAAGCGCGTCATTCATCGAGCGCAGCAGCGAGCTTTTTAACAAGAAGCTGCGGGTACGGGCATCGACGTTATCCAGCACTTCATCGACCAGATAGTCGGAAAGGTGGCTGGCGTTAATCCCGGCGAGACGACGGGCGGAGTGCTGGGCTGAGGTGTTTTTCTGCCGGGCGGAGAGGGCGATGAGCTGCAGGGCGGTGGCCCAACCGGCGACGTCATCGCACAGGCGACTGCTGTCATCGGCTTCAATGGGGGAGGCGAGGCGGCAGTCAAAGAACTGTTTCGCTTCCTGATGAGTAAAAGCCAACTGTTGGCTGCCGATTTCCAGTAACTGCTCGCGCACCCGTAGGTTGGCGATCCCCAACTGCGGCAGGTTGCGCGACAGCACTACCAGCGTCATGGTCTCTGGCTGATGGCGCAAGAAGAAGCGCATGGCATCGTGGATCACCGGATTGGTAATCAGGTGATAATCATCAATGACCAGGTACAGCGGACGCTGCCAGTCGGCAAGCTCAATAAACAGCTGCGCAAACAGCGACGGCAGGCTGGCGTACTGGCGCTTTTGCACCATGGCTTCGCTGGCGGCGCAGTGGCCGCCTGTCGCCTGTTGAATCGCCGCAATCAGATAGCTGGCGAAGCGCTCTTGTTGATTATCGCCTTCATCAAGCGAAAACCAGCCAAGGTCATGTTTACCCGAAGCCCACTGCGAAACGAGCGTGGTTTTGCCGTAACCTGCCGGGCTGGTCACCAACGCGAGACGATAATTGTTCGCGCCGGAAAGTTTCGCCAGCAACCGTTCGCGAACCACAGTGTGTTCAAGACGGGATGGACGACTTAATTTTGACGGAATCAACATAGTTCACTTTTTCGCTGTGCAAGAAAGGGATGGGGATTTTTTTTGCGCTTCGTAATTAATGACTCCTAAGGTCGGCGATAATGAAAGTTATTGCAAGTTATGTCCAAAATTGATGCTCTTGAATTTGCTCTCGGTCACAATTTCTCGCTTCGGTTTTTAATTAGCTTTAAACCGGTACCAGAACGCGTCATGCCTCGGTTTACGACGGTTTCGTCCGGGACGAAATTACTTTACCCGGCATTTTTTGTAGTTGATTGTTTTTATTAAATTATCGTCAGTGGATTCTTAGGTTTAATCTATTTCACGTATTTTTGTCATGGCATCTTTTTATTCTGTCAGTAGTTTATTTTTTATTTCACGATAATGGCCTGTGCGAATTTTGCTTTGCGCTATGAATTGCGCTGTAACAAATTTGCCGTTCGTTGCGCTGGCGAAATTATTGTTCTACACGCGCAATAGGGCGGCGAATTCCCGTCGACGAGCTAACGTTAAAGTGGCCGCGATCACAATTTTCGCTCATCCCCGCTACTCCTCCCTGTCTAATCCCCCTCGGGAGGAGGCAGCGGCCTCGGGAGGTCGGCA
This sequence comes from Klebsiella sp. CN_Kp097, assembly GCF_040064495.1. NCBI lineage: Bacteria > Pseudomonadati > Pseudomonadota > Gammaproteobacteria > Enterobacterales > Enterobacteriaceae > Klebsiella > Klebsiella sp. CN_Kp097. The sequence goes on from NZ_JBEAIL010000006.1 coordinate 281,874, forward strand.
CACTAAGGCTAACGTTTTAGTAAAGGACCAGGATTTCTTATGTCACAGACTTCTTTTAACCAGGCTCAGTTTCAGGCTGCACTGACGCGTCAGTGGCAGCGTTTCGGTTTATCGTCAGCCGCAGAGATGACCCAACGCCAGTGGTGGCGTGCGGTCAGCGGCGCGCTGGCGGAGCTTTTGGCGGCGCAACCGGCGGCGGAAACCGTTAAAGGACAGCGCCACGTTAACTACATTTCGATGGAGTTCCTGATCGGTCGCCTGACCGGTAATAACCTGCTCAACCTGGGCTGGTATGAAGGAGTGAGCGAGACGCTGAAGGCGTACGACATCCAGTTGACCGACCTGCTGGAAGAAGAGACCGATCCGGCGCTGGGCAACGGCGGCCTGGGCCGTCTGGCGGCCTGCTTCCTGGATTCTATGGCCACCGTCGGCCAGTCGGCAACCGGTTACGGCCTGAACTACCAGTACGGTCTGTTCCGTCAATCCTTCGCTGACGGTCAGCAGATGGAAGCGCCGGATGATTGGGGACGCGGCAGCTATCCGTGGTTCCGCCACAACGAAGCGCTGGATGTGCAGGTGGGCATCGGCGGTAAAGTCAGCAAAAGCGGCGAATGGCAACCGGCTTTCGTGATTACCGGCGAAGCCTGGGATCTGCCGGTGCTTGGCTATCGCAATAACGTCGCGCAGCCGCTGCGTCTGTGGCAGGCAAAACATGCCCATCCGTTCAACCTGACCAAATTCAACGACGGCGATTTCCTGCGCGCGGAGCAGCAAGGTATCGACGCCGAAAAATTGACCAAGGTGCTGTATCCGAATGACAACCATCTGGCGGGGAAAAAACTGCGCCTGATGCAGCAGTACTTCCAGTGCGCCTGCTCGGTGGCCGATATTCTGCGTCGTCACCATCTGGCTGGCCGCAAGCTGCATGAGCTGGCGGATTATGAAGTGATCCAGTTGAACGACACCCACCCGACCATCGCCATCCCGGAGCTGCTGCGCGTGCTGCTTGATGAGCACCAGATGAGCTGGGACGATGCGTGGGCCATCACCAGCAAAACCTTCGCTTACACCAACCATACTCTGATGCCGGAAGCGCTGGAGTGCTGGGATGAGAAGCTGGTCAAGGCGCTGCTGCCGCGCCACATGCAGATAATCAAAGAGATTAACGACAGATTTAAACTGCTGGTGGAGAAAACCTGGCCGGGCGATAAGCAGGTGTGGGCGAAGCTGGCGGTGGTCCATGATAAACAGGTTCGCATGGCCAACATGTGCGTGGTGAGCGGCTTTGCGGTGAACGGCGTCGCGGCGCTGCACTCCGATTTGGTGGTGAAGGATCTGTTCCCGGAATATCACCAGCTGTGGCCGAACAAATTCCATAACGTGACCAACGGCATTACGCCGCGTCGCTGGATTAAACAGTGTAATCCGGCGCTGGCTGCCCTGCTTGATAAGACGCTGAAGAAAGAGTGGGCCAACGATCTCGACCAGCTGATCAAGCTGGAGAAGTACGCCGACGATGCCAAATTCCGTCAGGTTTATCGTGACATTAAGCAGGCGAATAAAGTGCGTCTCGCTGAGTTCGTGAAGCGGCGTACCGGTATCGACATCAACCCGCAGGCGATTTTCGATATCCAGATTAAGCGCCTGCACGAATACAAACGCCAGCATCTCAACCTGCTGAATATTCTGGCGCAGTATAAAGAGATCCGCGAAAACCCGCAGGCCGACCGTGTACCGCGCGTCTTCCTGTTTGGCGCTAAAGCCGCGCCGGGCTACTACCTGGCGAAGAATATTATTCTGGCGATCAACAAAGTGGCCGAGGCGATCAATAACGATCCGCTGGTGGGCGATAAGCTGAAAGTGGTCTTCCTGCCGGATTACTGCGTATCGGCGGCGGAAATGCTGATCCCGGCGGCTGACGTCTCCGAGCAGATTTCCACGGCGGGTAAAGAGGCCTCCGGTACCGGCAACATGAAGCTGGCGCTGAACGGCGCGTTGACCGTCGGCACTCTTGACGGCGCCAACGTTGAAATCGCTGAGCAGGTTGGCGAGGACAATATCTTTATCTTCGGCCATACCGTGGAAGAAGTTAAGGCGTTGAAGGCGAAAGGCTACGATCCGCTGAAATGGCGCAAAAAAGATAAGCTGCTGGACGCGGTGCTGAAAGAGCTGGAAAGCGGTAAATATAGCGGCGGCGACAAACACGCCTTTGATCAGATGCTGCATAGCCTGCTGCAAGGCGGCGATCCTTACCTGGTGCTGGCTGACTTTAGCGCTTACGTCGCGGCGCAGAAGCAGGTAGACGAACTGTATCGCGACCAGGAAGCCTGGACCCGTGCGGCGATCCTCAACACCGCGCGCTGCGGCATGTTCAGCTCCGACCGCTCTATTCGTGATTATCAGCAACGTATCTGGCAGGCAAAACGCTAAGGACAGGCCTATGGAGAATAAACGCCTTGATAATGCCGCGCTGGCGGCGGGGATCAGCCCCAGCTATATCAACGCGCACGGCCAGCCGCAGTCGATCGCGGCGGCCACCAAACAACGTTTGCTGGATGCTATGCATCGTACGTCTACTGCCGCGAAAGCGGCAGTAGAACCGCTGCCCAGCGTCAAGGTTTTTACCCACGGTAAAAAAATGCAGTTGCCGGTAGCGGGAAGCGGCGCGTTTCACTGGCTGCTGACGACCGAAGAAGGTAAGCAGTATCAGGGTGAGACGCGCGGCGGCGAAACGCTCGCTTTGCCTGGGCGATTGCCGACGGGCTATCACACCCTGACCCTCACGCGGGACGGCGAACGCTGGCACTGCCGGGCGATCGTCGCCCCGGCGCGCTGCTACGAACCGCAGGCGCTCAAAGAGGGCAAAAAGCTATGGGGCGCCTGCGTCCAGCTCTACACCCTGCGTTCTGAGGACAACTGGGGCATTGGCGACTTCGGCGATCTACGCGCCATGCTGCCGGAAATCGCCCGTCGCGGCGGCGCGTTTATCGGCCTCAACCCGATTCACGCGCTCTATCCGGCGAACCCGGAGAGCGCCAGTCCGTACAGTCCGTCCTCGCGCCGCTGGCTTAACGTCATCTATATCGACGTCAACGCGGTGGAGGATTTCCAGCGTAGCCCTGCCGCGCAGGCATGGTGGCAGCTTGCGGAAACCCAGCAGGCCTTGCAGGCCGCGCGGCAGACCGCTGATGTCGACTATACCGCTGTCACCGCGCTGAAGTTGACCGCGCTGCGTCTGGCGTGGGCCGAGTTTTCTACGCGTGAAGATGAGCAAATGGCGGAGTTCCGTCAGTTCGTGCTGCGCGAGGGCGAAAGTCTCTACTGGCAGGCGGCGTTTGATGCGCTGCATGCCTGGCAAAGCCGTCAGGATCCGATGCGCTGGGGCTGGCCGGCATGGCCGGAAGCGTATCAGAGCACGAGCAGCCCGCAGGTGAAAACCTTCTGTGCGGAGCATGCCGATGAGGTGAGCTTTTATCTATGGCTGCAGTGGCTGGCATATACGCAGTTCGCCGCCTGTTGGCACACCAGCCAGCAGGACGGGATGCCGATTGGCCTGTATCGCGATCTGGCGGTCGGCGTCGCCGAAGGCGGATCGGAGACGTGGTGCGATCGCGAGCTGTATTGCCTCAAGGCTTCCGTCGGCGCGCCGCCGGATATCCTCGGCCCGCTGGGACAGAACTGGGGCCTGCCGCCGATGGATCCGCATGTAATGGTTGCCCGCGCCTACGAGCCGTTTATCGAACTGCTACGAGCGAATATGCAAAACTGCGGCGCATTGCGTATTGACCACGTGATGTCGGTGCTGCGTTTATGGTGGATACCGTATGGCGAAACCGCCGACCATGGCGCCTATGTGCAGTATCCCGTGGATGACCTGCTGGCGATCCTGGCGCTGGAGAGCCAGCGGCACCGCTGCATGGTCATTGGCGAAGACCTCGGTACCGTACCGGTTGAAATCGTCGGCAAGCTGCGCAAAAGCGGCGTTTACTCGTATAAAGTGCTCTATTTCGAAAATGGCCCTGATAAAACGTTCCGCGCGCCGAAGGCTTATCCACAGCAGTCGATGGCGGTCGCAACGACCCACGATCTCCCGACGCTGCGCGGCTATTGGGAGAGCGGTGATTTGACGCTCGGGAAGACGCTGGGTCTGTATCCGGATGAAGTGGTGCTGCGCGGCTTATATGCCGATCGCGAACAAGCAAAGCAGGGGTTGCTGGATGCGCTGCATCGGCACGGCTGTTTGCCGAAGCGCGCCGGACATAAAGCCTCGCTGATGGCGATGACCTCAACGCTCAATCGCGGGATGCAGCGCTATATCGCCGACAGCAACAGCGCCCTGCTTGGGCTGCAGCCGGAAGATTGGCTGGAGATGGCTTCGCCGGTCAACATCCCGGGCACCAGTACCGAGTATCCCAACTGGCGGCGTAAGCTTAGCGTGACGCTCGAGCAGATGTTTGCCGATGCGCAGGTGAATAAGCTGATTAAAGATCTGGATAAGCGCCGCAAAGCCCGCTAATCCAGAGAGAATTCCCCGGTGGCGCTGCGCTTACCGGGGCTACGGTTGAGAGCTGAAGAACAAAAAGGGAACGAGGATTACACCACCATCCCCAGGATCGTAGGTCGGATAAGGCGTTAGCCGCCATCCGACAAAAAACGGCACCGCGGGTAGCCCGGATAAGGCGCTTTGCGCCGCTATCCGGGAAACGAAGAACAAAAAAGGCCGGGGCGCATGATGCGCACCCGGCCTTTTTTATCTCAGGGAGAGAGGGTTACACCACCATCCCCAGCAGCAGACAACCAACCAGGCCGCACACGGAAATAATGGTTTCCAGTACCGACCAGGACTTGATGGTCTCGCCAATGGTCAGGTTGAAATACTCTTTGAACAGCCAGAAACCTGGGTCGTTCACGTGGGAGAAGATAACGCTACCGGAACCCACGGCGATAACCATCAGCTCCGGGCTAACGCCGGTAGTGGCAATCAGCGGCGCGGCGATACCACCTGCGGTGATAGCGGCAACGGTAGCCGAACCCAGCGCAATACGCAGCACCGCAGCGATAGACCACGCCATAAACAGCGGTGACATATTGGATTCGTGCATGATAGAGGCGATGTACTTATCCATGCCGCTATCCACCAGCACCTGCTTGAAGGCGCCGCCGCCGCCGATGATCAACAGCATCATGGCGATGATTTTGATAGAGGAGGTCAGCGTATCGTTGATCTGCTCCATGGAACGGCCGCGATTGAGGCCGAAAGTGAACAGCGCGATCAGCACCGCAATCAGGGTCGCCATCACCGGGTCGCCGAAGAACTCGGCAACGGGCAGGAAGGCGTGGCCCTTCGGCAGAACCATCTCGGCGACGGCGCGCATCGCCATCAGGATCACCGGTACCAGAGAGGTCCAGACGCTGACGCCAAAGCCCGGCATCTCTTCTTCAGTGAAGGTTTTCGGGTTGTGCAGGCCTTCCGGGATCGGTTTATCAATACCTTTCAGGAAACGGGCGAAAACCGGGCCGGCGAGAATAACCGTCGGGATAGCCAGAATTGTCCCGTAGAGCAGCGTTTTGCCCATATCGGCGTGGAAAATTGTCGCGATAGCGGTCGGGCCCGGGTGTGGCGGCAGGAAACCGTGGGTGACGGAGAGCGCCGCGGCCATCGGTACGCCAACGTACAGCAGCGGGATACGCGCGGAAGCGGCGATGGTAAAGACCAGCGGCAGCATCAGCACGAAACCGACTTCATAGAACAGGGCAAAACCGACGGTGAAACCGGTCAGTACAACGGCCCATTGAATATGTTTTTTACCGAATTTATCAATCAGGGTAGTGGCGATACGCTGCGCGCCGCCGCAGTCCGCCAGCATTTTACCGAGCATAGCGCCGAAGCCCATGATCAGTGCGAGGCTGCCGAGCGTGCCCCCCACGCCGTTTTTGATGGATACGATGACTTTATCCAGAGACATACCCTGCATTAATCCGACGGCGAGCGCCACCAGAACCAGAGCGATGAAGCCGTTCATTTTGAAACGGATCATCAGCAACAATAACAGGGCAACCCCGATAGCTACGATGACTAATGGCATGATTTACCTGGCCTTAACTTGTTATGGGTAACGTTAAAGTCTGAACATCTACAGTATCCGTTCCGCAGAGGAACAAGGATGTCTTGCACCGTAAAGCTGGCTTATTCCTGACCCAGAGAAAGGATAGCTGGCTATTTTTTTGTCGGTGGTGCTTGCTGTGGATGATACGGGTAACATGTGAGCTTTGAGAATGCCCTGCGCGGGGTAAATTTTAAATATGAGACTTAAGTCATACTCTCTGCCGGGTTTTTGCCGTGATGGCTAGTCAGAAATGTTGTGCGGTAACATGCTGAAGGGAGAAGTCGCCCGGCAAACGGATTGTTGCCGGGCGAGAGGGGGAAGCTTAGTAGTAGGAGTGCTCGCCGCGCTGGTGTTCGGTCAGATCGCGCACGCCTTTCAGCTCCGGGAATTCGTTCAGCAGCTGCTTTTCGATCCCTTCTTTCAGGGTCACATCGACCATTGAGCAGCCGTTGCAACCGCCGCCGAACTGCAGGATAGCCAGACCGTCTTCGGTGATTTCCATCAGCGAAACGCGACCGCCGTGACCGGCCAGCTGTGGGTTGATCTGCGACTGCAGCAGGTACTCCACGCGCTCCATCAGCGGGGCATCGTCGGAAACCTTACGCATTTTGGCGTTCGGCGCTTTCAGCGTCAGCTGGGAACCGAGCTGGTCAGTGACGAAGTCGATTTCAGCATCTTCCAGATAAGGTGCGCTGAGTTCATCAACATACGCGGTCAGCTGTTCAAATTTCAGCGCCGTGTCGGTGTCTTCCACCGCATCCGGTGGGCAATAGGATACGCCGCACTCAGCGTTTGGGGTGCCGGGATTAATCACAAATACGCGAATTTGCGTCCCTTCTTCCTGATTTGCCAGCAGTTTGGCAAAGTGCGCTTGTGCAGCATCGGAAATACGGATCATAGCGTTGGCCTAATAGTTGACTATTTTACTGGGTTATAATACGCCCATCAGCGGGGGTCTACAAGGTACGGCACAAACACCATACCTGAACCGTCGCGGCGCCGTTTCGCAAAAGCAGGCGGGAAATCTCGGCGACGGTGCTTCCGGTTGTGACGACATCATCCACAATGGCGATATGGAGGCCCCGAACGGATAATTCAACCTGGAAAGCATTTTTCAGGTTCTGCTTACGTAATCTGGCGCTTAACTGATGCTGCGTTGCGGTACGCCGGCTTCGCGTCAGCGCATCGCCGCGCCAGGCGCAGCCCATCCAGCGCGCCAGCGGGCGACATAGCGCCTCGCTTTGGTTAAATCCCCGACGCCAATGACGGCGCTGCCACAGCGGCACGCTGACAATCCGATCCACTGGCGGCAGCCCGCAATTAAGGCGCAGGCGTAAAAGAAGCAGTCGCGCCAGCGCCGCCGCGAGTTCCGGATGACGGGCAAACTTAAACTGGTGTACCAGCCCGCTTAGCGGTGGGGCATAGCTATTCACCGTCACCAGCCGCTGCCAGGGCGGTGGTTTTTGCAGGCAGCGTCCACAGGGCAAGGCGGGCGCCAATGCCGGTAAACCGCACTGCGGGCAGAGCGATGGCGTGACGAGCAGCGAGGCGGTGCACCGCGAGCACATCCCCCAGTGAGCCATGGCCAGCGGCATTTGGCATAGCCAGCATAAGCTGTGTGCTGTTAGCATAATTCCCCTCATAGTGATGGAAAGAGAACAGTAACTGATGAATGACATCTGGTGGCAAACCACGGGCGAAGGAAATTGTCATCTTGTGCTGCTGCACGGCTGGGGGCTGAATGCCAACGTATGGGATTGCATCACGCCGGAACTGGCTACGCATTTTACCCTTCACCTGGTGGATTTACCGGGCTATGGCCGCAGCGGTGGTTTTGGCGCCTTAACGCTTGAAGAGATGGCGCAGCAGGTCGTTGAAAAAGCGCCGGAGCAGGCTATCTGGCTTGGCTGGAGCCTGGGCGGGCTGGTAGCGAGCCTGGTGGCGCTGCAGCACCCGCAACGCGTGCAGGCGCTGGTGACCGTCGCTTCTTCGCCGTGTTTTGGCGCGCGCGACCAGTGGCCGGGGATTAAACCGGAAGTGCTGAGCGGCTTCCAGCAACAGCTGAGTGAAGATTTCCAGCGTACCGTCGAGCGTTTTCTCGCCCTGCAAACCATGGGCACCGAAAGCGCGCGCCAGGACGCCCGGGCGCTGAAAAGCACCGTTCTGTCGCTGCCGATGCCGCCTGCTGAGGTTCTCAACGGCGGGCTGGAAATCCTCAAAACCGCCGATTTGCGTCAACCGCTCGCCGCGCTGACCATGCCGTTTTTGCGCCTCTATGGCCGACTGGATGGGCTGGTGCCGCGTAAAATCGTTCCTCTGTTGGATGAGCTGTGGCCGCAAAGTGAGTCTGTTGTCTTCGAAAAGGCGGCCCACGCACCGTTTATTTCGCATCCCCAGCCATTCTGTGAGCCTCTCATCGCGCTGAAAAACCGGCTGAATAATTATTTTTAGCGCTGCGTGGTAAATCATCAGGATCGGGCAATACTTAGGTTGTTGCGGTGGTTGATTATTTCGTTTTTGCCGCCGCAAACTAAAAATAACAACCTTATGGAGAGTAAAGGCTATGAAACTTGTTACAGGTATTGTTGCATCTCTGGTGATAGGCTCCCTCTCTTTTGGCGCGTTCGCGGCGAAAGAGATTCAAAAAGATGAAGTCGCGAAGATGAATCTGACCAAGGTCGGTAGCATCACGACTTCCCGTACCACGTCGCCGATGGACGCGAAGCGCGATCTGTCGAAGAAAGCGGATGAGTTGGGTGGTAAGTACTTCGTAGTGATTGCCGGCGAGAAGAACGAGAAGACGGTTCACGCGAACGCCGACGTGTATAAGTAAATCAGGTGCTCCCCGGATAAGGAGCTAGTCGCTATCCGGGGATATCCATTCAGCGCAAAGACCACCACTCCCGCAGGCAGGCTTTCCCTTCCGGGCAGCTTTTACAGCTGCCGGAAAGGCAGCCATCGGCATCTTCGGTCATCTTGACCGCTTTCCCCATCGCTTCCAGGCGGCTCAACATGGCGTCGATCAACGGCTGTGGCGTATGCAGGCGGGCGCTCAGCTGAGCGGCTTCCATGCGCCCCTGCAGAGCCAGCATATCGCGAACGTCAATTAACGATGCCATGATGATTGCTCCTTAGTGGCAGTCGCCGGCTGGGCTCTGGCAGCAAGACGTCGGGGTTTTACGCGTCGCCAGCAGGGAAACATCCACCCGGCTACGCGCCCGACGCAACAGGCCAAAGACCACGACGTTAAACAGAATTACCGCCAGAATACACACCAGGCTGTAGCGCGGGTGTTGGCTAAAGCTCACGGTCTGGTAGTACAGCGTCGACAGCGAGTAGGCGATATTCAACCCCCACAACACCGAGAACATCATCCAACCGCGGCTGGACTCGCGGGCAATTGCTCCCATCACGGAAATGCATGGAATATAGAGCAGGACGAAGATCAGGTAGCTGTACGCGGCGGCGGCGCTGCCGAATTTACTGCCCATCACCCCCATGGCGCCGGTTTCCATTTCGCCATCGCCTTTGCTTGCTTCAATCGGGTTCGCCAGCACGCTCAGGCTAAAGGTGTCTTTCAGCCCCTGCCAGGTTTCATCGACGGCGGCTAACAGCTCGTCGCCAAGGCTAAACTCCTGTGGGTTAAACTCTTCATTCTGGATATCTTCCGCGGTGTAGAGGGTGTTCAACGTACCGACCACCACTTCTTTCGCCATCGCGCCGGTAAACAGGCCGACGGTTGCCTGCCAGTTATCTTCATGCACGCCAATCGGCTTAAACACTGGGGTGATCACTCGGCTAACCGAAGCCAGCGCCGAGTCGTTGATGTTATCGACCACTTTGCCGCTAAGCGAGAAGCTGTTCAGCGCGCTGAGGAAAATACTGACAATCACAATGACCTTACCGGCGCGCAGGACGAAGCCTTTCAGGCGCTGCCAGGTCTGGATAACCAGGCTCTTGATGTGCGGTACGTGATACACCGGCAGCTCCATCACGAACGGCGAGGCTTCGCCGCGCATAATGGTGTATTTGAGCATCAGGCCGGTGAGGATCGCCATCACGATGCCCAGCACGTACAGTGAGAAGACCGCCAGCGCGCCGTTCTGCCCAAAGAAGGCGGCGGCGAAGACCGCGAAAATCGCCAATCGGGCGCCGCAGGACATAAATGGCGCCATCATGATGGTCATCAGGCGTTCACGCGGCGCATCCAGCGTACGGGCGCCCATAACGGAAGGCACGTTACAGCCGAAACCGACGATCAGCGGCACGAAGGATTTCCCCGGCAGGCCTAACGCCTGCATCAGGCGGTCCATTACGAAGGCCGCGCGCGCCATATACCCGGAGTCCTCAAGGAAAGAGAGGAACAGGTACATCATGCCGATTTGCGGCACCAGCGGCAGCACGGTGTTGATACCGCCGCCCAGCCCTTGCGCGAGGAACACGGTCAGCCAGTCCGGGAAGTGCAGGGTGTAGCCCAGCCACTGGATGCCGTGAATGAAGATAGCCACCGAGCCGGCGTCGAAAATCGGCTGCAGGGCGCCGCCGATGTTGATAGCCAGCAGGAACATCAGGTACATCACGAACAGGAAGATCGGTAAGCCGAGGAAGCGGTTAAGGATAATTTTATCCATCGCCGTGGTGAACCGGCTCGGCTCAGCGGTCAGGGTGTTACTGACGGCATCGCATACCGCGGCAATGCTTTGATAGCGGGCATCGGCGATATAGAGCGCCGGATCGTCCATCTCGCCGCTCAGGTTGGCCAGCGCCACATCCAGTTTGTCGGCGGCGTTGCCGGCAAAGGCGCGGCTGTAAATATCGCCTTCTAGCATCTGCAGCCCCAGCCAGCGGCGCTGACGCAGCGGCATATCAGCAGGCATCGCCTGCGCCAGCATATCGGCTTCGCGCTGCAGAGATTGCGGATAGTGCACCAGTTCCAGCGGCTGATTTTGCTCATGGCGGTCAAGCGCCATTTTCAGCGCTTCGATGCCGCGACCGCGGGTGGAGACCAGCGGAATCACCGGGCAGCCGAGGCGGGCCGCCAGCGCGTCGACGTCGATGCGGATTTGCTGTTTTTCGGCAATATCGAGCATGTTTAGCGCGACGACGCAGGGAATACCCAACTCCAGCAGCTGCAGAGTCAGATAGAGGTTACGTTCCAGGTTCGAGGCGTCGATGACGTTAATCAGCAGGTCGGCATCGCCGCTGAGAATATAGTGACAGGCAATTTGTTCATCGAGCGATGTTTGCGAGGAGATGGTGGTCAGCGAATAGGTTCCCGGCAGGTCAACCAGAGTAACCTGGTGGTCGGTGGTGGTGAAGGCGCCTTCTTTACGCTCAACGGTGACCCCCGCCCAGTTACCCACCCGCTGGCGCGCGCCGGTTAGCTGATTAAATAACGTTGTTTTGCCGGAATTAGGATTACCAATTAAACCAACGGTTAATTTTTTCATTTTTCAGACTCTTAGTGCCGGGTCAGGTGTTATTGCGCAACCGCTTCCAGTTCAATTAACGCGAGGTCTTTTTTACGTAATACCAGGCTCACGCGCCGGGTCTCAATATGAATAGGATCGCCCAGTGGCGCCATGCGCACGACATGAAACGAAGAACCGGGCAACATTCCCAGGGAGAGCAGTTTCTGCCGATAAGCCGGGCTAATATCGCGGGAAAAACCGGTGATTTTCCACGCACTATCAGGAGTGAATTGCATAGGGCCTACTTGTTATCGCTAACCGAAAAGAGAATTTCCAGGCGCGGCTATTAAAGCGGCGCTGGGGACTATAGCCAACGAAGAAGAATAAAACTTAACTGATAACGATGATAATGAGAATGGTTTGTATCATCAATACATGGCATGGATAATAAATGCGGTTTTCCGGGGAATTTGCTTATTTTTTGATATGACGCAAGAACGTTGCTGTAGCTAAAAATAAGGGAAAAATTAATTTATTCACTTAATGTTTAATAAAGGTTTCATTAGTTAACAGAATGAAACTTTATAAATTTCGAACTTATTGAAAGGTTACTGGAATATATTAATCGAGGCTCAGGCATTAAAAAGCGGAAAATTGCCCCTCGAAGAGGGGCAGGGAAGGATTAGCGTTTTTTGCCCATCGCGGCGGCCAGCGCATCCATCATCGCGCTGTTGCCGGCTGGCTGAGCATCGCGACCGCGCGGCTTCGCCGCTTTTGCCGCCGGGCGGTTACCCTGCGGGCGATCGTTGCCGCCGCCGCGGCGCGCGTTGCTGTCGCCCGGTTGTTCATCGAGGCGCATCGTTAACGCGATGCGTTTACGCGGCAGGTCCACTTCCATCACCTTCACTTTGACGATATCGCCCGCTTTGACCACGGTATGCGGGTCTTCAACGAACTTATTCGACAGCGAAGAGATGTGGACCAGGCCATCCTGGTGCACGCCGATATCGACGAAGGCGCCAAAGTTGGTGACGTTGGTGACCGCACCTTCCAGAATCATCCCCGGCAGCAGGTCGTTCATCGTCTCAACGCCGTCGGCGAACTGGGCGGTTTTAAACTCAGGGCGCGGATCGCGGCCCGGTTTTTCCAGCTCTTTGATGATATCGGATACCGTCGGCACCCCGAACTTATCATCGGTAAAATCAGAGGCTTTCAGGTTGCGCAGCTCGCTGCTGTTGCCCATCAGATCTTTCAGCGCCTGCTGGGTAGCGGCCAGAATACGCTCGACCACCGGGTAGGCTTCCGGGTGAACGGTCGAGGCGTCCAGCGGGTTGTCGCCGTGGTTAATGCGCAGGAAGCCGGCGCACTGTTCAAAGGCTTTTGGCCCCAGACGGCTTACCTTCAGCAACTGCTGGCGGTTGAGGAACTGGCCGTTCTCGTCGCGCCAGGCGACGATATTCTGCGCCATCATGCGGGTCAGGCCCGCGACGCGGGTCAACAGCGCCACCGAGGCGGTGTTAAGGTCGACGCCAACGGCGTTTACGCAGTCTTCCACCACCGCATCCAGCTTACGCGCCAGCTGCGTCTGACTAACGTCATGCTGATACTGACCGACGCCGATTGATTTCGGATCGATTTTCACCAGCTCGGCCAGCGGATCCTGCAGACGGCGGGCGATAGAGACCGCGCCGCGTAGGGAAACATCGAGGTCCGGGAACTCCTGCGCCGCCAGTTCGGAAGCCGAGTAGACCGACGCGCCGGCTTCGCTGACGATCACCTTCTGGGCGGTCACTTTCGGGAACTGTTTTTGCACGTCGAGGAAGAAACGCTCGGTCTCGCGGGAAGCGGTACCGTTGCCGATAGCCACCAGCTCAACGTTATGTTTTTCGCACAGCGCCGCCACCACGACGGCGGCTTTAGCCGCCTGGCCGGTATGCGGGTAGATGGTATCGGTGGCCACCAGTTTGCCGGTGCCGTCGACTACCGCCACTTTGACGCCGGTACGCAGGCCCGGGTCAAGACCCATGGTGGCGCGCAGGCCGGCAGGTGCGGCCATCAGCAGGTCATGGAGATTACGGGCGAATACGTTAATCGCTTCGTCTTCCGCGCGTTCGCGCACGGTGCCCATTAATTCGGTTTCGAGGTGCATCAGCACCTTGATGCGCCAGGTCCAGCTGACGACGCCTTTGCGCCAGCTGTCCGCCGGGGCGTTATTCAGGCGCAGGCCGAGATGATCGATAATGATCTGCTCGCAGTGGCTCTCTTTCGGCGGCTCATCAAACTGCGGGTCGGCGTTGAGCGACAGCTGCAGCACGCCCTCATTGCGCCCGCGGAACATCGCCAGCGCGCGGTGCGACGGCACGGAAGCGATCGGTTCATGGTGGTCGAAGTAATCGCGGAATTTAGCGCCTTCTTCTTCCTTGCCGCTGACGACGCTGGCCACCAGATGGGCGTTTTTCCACAGATAATCACGTACTTTCGCCAGCAGGGCGGCGTCTTCCGCGAAGCGTTCCATCAGGATATAGCGCGCGCCGTCGAGAGCGGCTTTGCTATCCGCCACGCCTTTATCGGCATCGATATAGTTTGCCGCTTCGGTTTCCGGATCGTGGGAAGGCTCATTCCACAGCAGATCGGCCAGCGGTTCGAGACCGGCTTCAATGGCGATTTGCCCGCGGGTGCGGCGTTTAGGTTTGTACGGCAGGTAGAGATCTTCGAGCTCGGTTTTGCTGAGGGTGGCGTTGATGGCTTTTTCCAGCGCTTCGCTGAGCTTGCCCTGTTCGCCGATCGATTTGAGGATCGCCTGGCGGCGGTCTTCCAGTTCGCGCAGATACCCGAGGCGAGTTTCCAGATTACGCAGCTGCGTGTCATCCAGACCGCCGGTGACTTCCTTACGATAACGTGCAATAAACGGCACGGTGTTCCCTTCATCAAGCAGGCGAACGGCAGCTTCTACCTGTTCGGCTCTGGCCTGAAGTTCACCCGCAATAATGCGGCAGAGCGAATCATTCATCATCGGTTTTATTCATCATTAGGGTCAAAAATCAGGGGATAGTTATACGGGCTGCCAGGCTAAAATGCCAGCCGCGACCGGGTTCTCTCGGAATGTTCCGGCGCTATTTCACGTATTCAATTTCATTGACGTACCAGCTGGCTTCACCCGCTGGAGTGTTAACGATAGCCAGGTCGCCCACCTCTTTCTTCAGTAAAGCGCGCGCCATTGGCGAATCGATGGAGATATAGTCTTTGCGGCCGAAGATTTCATCGTAGCCGACAATGCGAAAGCGCTTGGTATCGCCATCGTCGTTCTCGATCTCCACCCACGCGCCGAAGAACACTTTGCCTTCCTGCTGCGGGGAATAATCGACGATTTTGAGATTTTCCAGACACTTGGTGAGATAACGCACCCGGCGGTCAATTTCGCGCAGGCGCTTTTTATTGTACTGATAATCGGCGTTTTCACTGCGGTCGCCAAGACTCGCCGCCCAGGTCACTTTCTTGGTGACTTCCGGGCGCTCTGTACGCCACAAGTAATCCATCTCTTGCTTCAGTTTTTCATACCCTTCACGGGTGATCAGCGGCGTTTTCATCTGTGGTTCATCCAAAATAATCTCGTCCCGCCGTACCTTAACCAGCCGTTTCGGCAAGGTAAAGCGGTGGGCGCAGAAATCGCGGCTACTGGCTGCGGGTAAAAATGGTAATCACCTGATCAATATGATTTTTCATTGCTTTCTTTGCCGCACGGACGTCGTGGGCCTCAATGGCTTCAAGGATCGCGCGATGCTCCTGTTCCGAGCGATGCGGCATATCGTCCGGCGTATAGTGGCGCTGCAGCATGCGGAACATACTGCCGTAGCGGTGGCCGAGCAGGTGGCCGATGATAAACGCGTACGCCGGGTTGCCGCTGGCCTGAGCGATACGGATATGGAACAGGCGGTCGCCGGGATGGGTGGTTGAACCGGCACGGTTATCGCGACAGTTTTGCTCAAAGGCCTCGCGGATAGCGGCCAGCTCTTCGGGGCTGGCGTGGCGTGCCGCCAGCGCGGCGGTTTCCGGTTCGATTAACAGGCGCGCCTGCAGCAGAGAAAAGGGCGGTAGTTCGGCGTTAAAATCGAGGTCTATGTTGAGTTCGTCGTCGATCTCCGTCCACTGGTCGCGACCGGCCTGCGCCATCACCGGCTCTTTGGTGGCGACGAGCGGCGTTTGCGATTTGACGATTACCCCGTTGCCGACGCGCACGTCCACCAGGCCAATCACCTCCAACGCAATCAGCGCTTCGCGCACCGATGCGCGGCTGACGTTCAATTGCTGGGCTAAATCTCGCTCAGACGGAAGACGACTGCCGGGCGGAAATTCGTTGTTCTCAATTAATCGCTTGAGTTGGTCTGCTATCTGTCTGTAAATCCTTGGGTTTTCCAGTCTGGTAATCGGCATGTTTCACCTTTGCTCATGCGATAGACAGTGATAAAGCGCACAAATATTGGCCAGCACACTTGAGTGTTTGTTAGTCGAGTGTAATTAATTGGTTAACCAATGTGCCGTTTGTGGCCGTTTTTGCAACATCTAAGCTTCACGATAGCGGGTTATGCCTGACTTGTCATGCGAAAGGTCAGGCCTTTGACTACCACCAATGGCCTGACCATTAGTCCTTTAGACCAGGGGAGAGAAATGGAACTAACCGGAAAACGCGTTTTGATTACCGCCGCAGGGCAGGGGATTGGCAACAGCTGCGCGCGGCTGTTTGCCGCCGCCGGCGCGGAAGTGATTGCCAGCGATATCAACATTGCCGGATTGAGCGATATCCCCGGCGTACAGGCGCTGCAGCTGGATGTCACCCGCGCGGATGCGATTGCCGCCGCCGCGGAAACGCTGGGCCCGCTGGATGTGTTGTTCAACTGCGCCGGGGTGGTGCATAGCGGCAGCATTCTTGAATGTAGCGAGCGGGAGTGGCAGTTCGCCCTCGATCTGAATGTCACCGCCATGTTCCACACGATTCGCGCCTTTTTGCCGGCGATGATCGCCCGCGGCGGTGGCTCGATTATCAACATGTCATCGGTAGCTTCCAGCGTGAAAGGAGTACCAAACCGCTTCGCCTACAGCGCCAGTAAAGCGGCGGTCATTGGCCTGACCCGCTCGGTAGCGGCGGATTTCGTCACCCAGGGCATTCGTTGTAATGCGATTTGTCCGGGTACCGTCGATTCACCTTCCCTACGCGGACGTATTGCCGAGCAGGCGCGCGAGCAGGGGCTGAGCGAAGAGGCGGTTTATGAGGCGTTTGTCGCCCGCCAGCCCATTGGCCGCATCGGCAAGCCGGAAGAGATCGCCCAACTGGCGCTGTACCTGGCTTCCGACGCCAGCGCCTACACCACCGGCACGGTGCAGATTATTGACGGCGGTTGGAGCAACTAACCGCGCGGCGCTTTATTTCACTATCAGGAAAACGCATGAAATTACTTCGTTTTGGCAATCCCGGCAGCGAGCGTCCGGGCGTACTCGATAACGACGGCCGCTTGCGCGACCTATCGAACTATGTGACCGATCTGCGCGGCGACGCGCTGCTGCCGGAGAGTCTGGCGCGTCTGCGCCAGCTGGATCTCTACAGCCTGCCGCTGGTTGATGGCAATCCGCGTATTGGCGCCTGCGTTGGCGGTATCGGTAAGTTTATCTGCATCGGCCTGAACTATGCCGATCACGCCGCGGAGACCGGCGCCGATATTCCGCAGGAGCCGGTGGTATTCAGCAAGTGGACCAGCGCGGTGGTCGGGCCTAACGACAACGTGATTATCCCGCGCGGTTCGCAAAAGACCGACTGGGAAGTCGAATTAGGGGTAGTGATTGGCAAAGGCGGGCGCTATATCGACGAGCGCGACGCCATGCAGCACGTTGCTGGCTACTGCGTGATTAATGACGTCTCCGAACGTGAATATCAAATTGAGCGCGGCGGCACTTGGGATAAGGGCAAAGGCTGCGACACGTTCGGGCCGACCGGCCCCTGGCTGGTGACCGCCGATGAAATCCCCGATCCCAACGCGCTTAACCTGTGGCTGGAGGTCGACGGCAAGCGCTATCAGGACGGCAACACCCGCACCATGATTTTCAAAGTGCCCTATATCATCAGCTACCTGAGCCGCTTTATGAGCCTGCAGCCGGGCGATGTCATCTCCACCGGTACGCCGCCGGGGGTGGGTATGGGCCAGAAACCGCAGCCGGTTTATTTACGCGCCGGCCAGACTATTCGTTTGGGCATTGAAGGGTTGGGCGAACAGCAGCAGCTGACCGTGGAGGACAAACAATGACGCAAATTACCGCCCTGCGGGTAGAGGATATTCGCTTCCCCACTTCTCAGCAGTTGGACGGCTCCGATGCGATGAATCCCGACCCGGATTACTCCGCCGCCTACGTGATCCTCCAAACCGACAATCCTAAGCTCACCGGTCACGGGTTGACCTTCACCATTGGCCGCGGCAACGAAATTTGCTGCGCGGCGATTCAGGCGCTGGAGCATTTAATCGTCGGCGAGCAACTCGAGACGATCGCCGCCGATATGGGCGCCTTCTGGCGGCGCTTTACCAGCGATAGCCAGCTGCGCTGGATTGGCCCGGACAAAGGGGCGATTCACCTGGCGACCGGCGCGGTGGTCAATGCGGTGTGGGATCTGTGGGCGAAGGCCGAAGGCAAACCGGTCTGGCGACTGGTCGCCGATATGAGCCCGGCCGAGCTGGTACGCTGTATCGATTTTCGCTACATCACCGACTGCATTACCCCGGAGGAGGCGCTGCGCCTGCTGGAAAGCCGCCAGGAGGGTAAAACCCAGCGTCTCGAACAGCTACAGGCGCAGGGTTATCCGTGTTACACCACATCAGCGGGCTGGCTGGGATACGGTGATGACAAACTGCGTCGTCTTTGTCAGCAGGCGGTGGACGCCGGTTTCTCGCATATCAAGCTGAAGGTCGGGCGCGACATTGAAGATGATATCCGCCGCGTGCGCATTGCCCGGGAAGTGATTGGCCCCGAGCGGAAATTGATGATTGATGCCAACCAGGTATGGGAAGTGGACGCCGCCATTCCATGGGTCAAAGCGTTGGCCTTCGCCAACCCGTGGTTTATCGAAGAGCCGACCAGCCCGGATGATATCGAAGGTCACCGCAAGATCCGCGAAAACATCGGCGCGGTGAAGGTCGCCACCGGCGAGATGTGCCAGAACCGGATTATGTTCAAACAATTCATTATGCGCGGCGCGATTGACGTGGTGCAGATCGATGCCTGCCGGTTAGGCGGCGTCAACGAAGTGCTGGCGGTGATGCTGATGGCGGCGAAGTACAACCTGCCGGTTTGCCCGCACGCCGGCGGCGTCGGACTGTGCGAATACGTCCAGCACCTGTCGATGATTGACTACCTGTGCATCGCCGGTACCCATGAAGGGCGGGTGATTGAGTTTGTCGACCATCTGCACGAGCACTTCCTGCACCCTTGCGAAATCCGCGGCGCAGCTTATATGCCGCCGCAGGCGCCGGGCTACTCGATTGAAATGCATCAGGCTTCTATCGAGCAGTACCGCTACCGTGGAGAAGCGCATGTTGCGCATTGACGCCCACCACCACTACTGGCGCTATCAGCCACAGGATTACCCGTGGATTGATGACGACATGCCGCAACTGCGCCGGGATTTTTACCCTCCGCAGCTCCAGCCGCTGCTGGCGCAGCACCGGCTCGATGGCGCGGTGGTGGTGCAGGCGCGTCATGATGAAAACGAAACCGCCTGGCTGGTGGCGCAGGTTTCTCAGGCGGTTGGCGTATGCGGCGTAGTGGGCTGGCTGGATATTACCGCCGCGGATCTCGAGGACAAGCTGACGCAGTGGCGCGGCCAGCTGTGCGGGTTGCGCCATCAGGTGCAGGATGAAGCCGATCCGGCAGCGTGGCTTGAGCGCGAGGCGGTCTCGCGAGGAATGCAGCAGTTGCAGCGCCAGGGCTATAGCTGGGATCTGTTGGTTACCCATCGTCATCTCGCGGCGGCGGCACGCTTTGCCGCCCGCCACGATGATCACTGGCTGGTACTCGACCATTTCGGCAAGCCGGATATCGCGCGCGGCGCGGCCCATTGGGCCGAACAGGCGCGGCCGCTGGCGGCGCTACCGCACGTGGCGCTTAAGCTTTCTGGTCTGGTGACCGAGGCCGCGGGCGGATGCTGGACCGAGCAGCAACTGCTGCCTTTCTTCGACGCCGCGCTGGAGCTGTTTGGCCCGCAGCGGCTGATGTTTGGTTCCGACTGGCCGGTATGCCTGCTGGCGGCGGAGTACCGCCAGGTTTACCAGCTGTGCGAAACGGCGCTGGCCCCGCTGACGGAAACGCAGCGGTCAGCTATCTGGGGCGGCACTGCCTGTCGGGTTTATGGTTTAACGGAGGCGAAGCGTGGATCTATTTCTTAAAGACAAAGTGGTTATCGTCACCGGCGGCGGCTCGGGGATCGGCGCGGCGGTAACGCAACTGCTGGCGGAAGAGGGGGCGGTGCCGGTCATCGTCACTAACGCCCAGCCAGAGCAGGGGTTTATGGATAGGCTGAAGCAAATCGCGCCGCAAAGTGAGCTGATTATCGCCGACCTGTGCCAGGAGGCTGAATGCGCCAGGGCGGTGAGCCAGGTGCTGGCGCGCTTTGGTCGTATTGATGCGCTGGTGAATAACGCCGGAGTGAACGATGGCGTAGGGCTCGAGGCCGGGCGTGAGGCGTTTCTCGGATCGCTTGAAAAAAACCTGATCCACTACTATCAGATGGCCCACCTATGCCGCGAAGCGTTAGAGGTGGCGCGGGGGGCTATCGTCAATATCGCCTCGAAAACCGCGCTCAGCGGCCAGGGCGGCACCAGCGGCTATACCGCGGCGAAAGGGGCGGTGCTGGCATTAACCCGTGAATGGGCGGTATCGCTGCGCGAGAGCGGCGTGCGGGTCAACGCGGTGGTGCCGGCAGAAGTGCTGACGCCGCAGTACCAGCGCTGGATAAATACCTTCCCTGACCCGCAGCGGCAGATGGCGGCGATTAACCAACGCATCCCGTTGGGCAAACGCATGACCACGCCGGAAGAGATCGCCAATACCGTGGTGTTTCTTATCTCCTCGCGTGCGTCGCACACTACCGGGCAGTGGCTATCGGTGGACGGCGGATATTTGCATCTCGACAGGGCGCTGTCATGAGCGTTACCGCCGCGCGGCGGCGACTGTGTCAGGCGTTGGATTTGGTCGATACGGCGGAGAAAATTGCCGAATACCAGCGTCTGCATGAACGTATCTGGCCGGAAGTCGCCGGGCATCTGCGCGCCCATGGCGTGCTGGATATGGAGATTTACCGGCTTGGCACGCGGCTGTTTATGGTGATGGAGGTCGCCGGGGATTTCGATGGCGAACGCTTTGCTCAGCACAGCCTGAACCACCCGGTCATTCAGCGCTGGGAAGCGCTGATGTGGCAATACCAGGTTCCCACCCCCTGGACGCCGGCAGGCGAAAAATGGGTGTCGATGGAGCGCATATTCTCTTTGCAGGATCAATAAAACAACTCTGTACTCTACTGAGGATCTCACCATGCTAGTGAATAAAACGGCGGAGCCGCTGGCGGCCCGCGCCGGGGCGACCCCTAATCTGCGCTGGGCATTTATGCTGGTCACCAGCCTGTTCTTTATGTGGGGGCTCTCTTACGGCCTGCTCGATGTTCTCAATAAACATTTTCAGGAGACCCTGCACGTCACCAAAGCGCAGTCCGGTTTACTGCAGGCGGCCTATTTTGGCGCCTACTTCCTGGTGGCGCTGCCCGCCGGCTACTTTATGGATAAACGCGGTTATAAAGCGGGGATCCTGGTCGGCTTGTGCCTGTATGCGCTTGGCGCGCTGCTGTTTGTGCCGGCGGCGAGCGTGAATAGCTTTGCGCTGTTCCTGTTCGCGCTGTTTGTGATTGCCTGTGGATTAGGTTGTCTTGAGACCGCGGCGAACCCTTATGCGACGGTACTTGGCGATAGTAAAGGCGCCGAGCGGCGGTTGAATCTGGCGCAGTCGTTTAACGGACTGGGGCAATTTATTGGCCCGCTGATCGGCGGCACGCTGTTCTTTTCAGCTACTCAGGGCGATACCGGCGATCAGAGCTCGGTAAAAATCACCTATGTCGCTATCGCCGTGCTGGTGCTGGCCATCGCGTTGCTGTTCCGCCGCACGCCGATGCCGGATATTCGCGAAGAGGAGGGCAGTCAGCAAGAAGCGGCGCAGGGGCTGTGGCAGCATCGCCACTTTACCGGCGGGGTTATCGCCCAGTTCTTTTATGTTGCCGCGCAGGTCGGCGTGGGTGCGTTCTTTATCAACTATGCGACCGAGCACTGGCATGGCGTGACAAACCAGCACGCTTCCTATCTGCTGTCGATTGCGATGATTAGCTTTATGGTCGGTCGTTTCTTCAGTACCTGGCTGATGGGGCGGGTGCAGGCGGCGACGCTGCTGATGGTGTATTCGTTGGTCAATATCGTGCTCTGCGGTCTGGTGATGATGAGTATCGACGGCGTGTCGGTGGTGGCGCTGATTGCGGTCTTCTTTTTTATGTCGATTATGTTCCCGACCATTTTCGCGCTGGGCGTTAAAAATATGGGCAGCCATACCAAACGCGCCAGCTCGTTTATGATTATGGCCATCGTCGGCGGGGCGATTATGCCTTACTTTATGGGGGCGCTGGCCGACCGCTACAGCACCGCGCTGGCCTATGGGTTGCCGCTGCTATGCTTCCTGGTGGTGCTGTGGTACGGCATGAGCCAACGACGCGCGTAAGCGGCAAAATTAGCTAAAAAGGCGGAGGAGACCCTCCGCCTTTTTCTTTTTTGTCGCGCCGGTGGTAAATTTTGCTCAGAATGACGGGTATAAACTGCTGTTTAATATGCTTTGTAACAATTTCGACTAGAATATATACCAGATTTGGCTGGTCGTATTAGCGTGGGTTTTTAAGAATACGCACTAACGATTGCAGTGAACCTTTGGGAGTACAAACAATGCAAGAGAATTATAAGATTCTGGTTGTGGATGACGACATGCGCCTGCGCGCGCTGCTGGAACGTTATCTGACCGAGCAGGGCTTCCAGGTTCGTAGCGTGGCGAACGCTGAACAGATGGATCGCCTGCTGACCCGTGAATCCTTCCACCTGATGGTGCTGGATCTGATGCTGCCGGGCGAAGATGGTTTATCTATCTGCCGCCGTCTGCGTAGTCAGAGCAACCCGATGCCGATCATTATGGTGACGGCGAAAGGGGAAGAAGTGGACCGTATCGTGGGCCTGGAAATCGGCGCCGATGACTACATTCCTAAACCGTTTAACCCGCGTGAACTGCTGGCCCGTATCCGCGCCGTGCTGCGCCGCCAGGCGAACGAGCTGCCGGGCGCGCCATCGCAAGAAGAAGCGGTGATCGCTTTTGGCAAATTTAAACTGAACCTCGGCACCCGCGAGATGTTCCGTGAAGATGAGCCGATGCCGCTCACCAGCGGTGAGTTCGCGGTATTAAAAGCGCTGGTTAGCCATCCGCGTGAACCGCTGTCCCGCGATAAGCTGATGAACCTTGCCCGCGGCCGCGAGTACTCGGCGATGGAGCGTTCCATCGACGTACAAATCTCCCGCCTGCGTCGCATGGTGGAAGAAGATCCGGCGCATCCGCGCTACATCCAGACCGTTTGGGGACTGGGCTACGTCTTCGTGCCGGACGGTTCTAAGGCATGAAGCGCGTGCGTTTTTCGCCGCGAAGCTCATTTGCCCGCACCCTGTTACTGATCGTCACCCTGCTGTTCGTCAGCCTGGTGACGACTTATCTGGTGGTGCTGAATTTCGCGATCCTGCCGAGTCTGCAGCAGTTTAATAAGGTGCTGGCATACGAAGTCCGTATGCTGATGACCGATAAACTGCAGCTGGAAGACGGCACCCAACTGGTGGTTCCGCCGGCGTTTCGCCGCGAAATTTACCGCGAGCTGGGGATTTCGCTCTATTCCAATGAGGCGGCGGAAGACGCAGGGCTGCGCTGGGCGCAGCATTATGAATTCTTAAGCCAGCAGATGGCGCACCAGCTTGGCGGGCCGACCGAAGTGCGGGTTGAGGTCAACAAAAGCTCGCCGGTGGTGTGGCTGAAGACCTGGCTTTCGCCGAATATCTGGGTGCGGGTGCCGCTGACTGAAATCCATCAGGGCGATTTCTCGCCGCTATTCCGTTATACGCTGGCGATAATGCTGCTGGCCATTGGCGGCGCGTGGCTATTCATCCGTATCCAGAACCGGCCGCTGGTCGATCTGGAGCACGCCGCGCTGCAGGTCGGACGTGGGATTATTCCGCCGCCCCTACGCGAGTACGGCGCGTCGGAAGTGCGTTCGGTAACCCGCGCCTTCAACCATATGGCCGCCGGGGTCAAACAGCTGGCGGATGACCGTACGCTGCTGATGGCCGGGGTCAGCCACGATTTGCGCACGCCGTTGACGCGGATCCGGCTGGCGACGGAGATGATGGGCGAACAGGACGGCTATCTTGCCGAGTCGATCAATAAAGATATCGAAGAGTGCAACGCCATCATCGAGCAGTTTATTGATTACCTGCGCACCGGCCAGGAGATGCCGATGGAGCTTGCGGATCTCAATGCCGTGTTAGGCGAAGTGATCGCCGCCGAAAGCGGCTACGAGCGGGAAATCGCCACCGATCTGCAGGCCGGAGAAATTCCGCTGCGCCTGCATCCGCTATCGATTAAACGTGCGCTAGCCAATATGGTGGTGAACGCCGCTCGTTACGGTAAGGGCTGGATTAAAGTCAGCAGCGGCAGCGAAGCCAGCCGTGCCTGGTTCCAGGTGGAAGATGACGGCCCGGGAATTAAACCGGAACAGCGCGAACATCTGTTCCAGCCGTTTGTGCGTGGCGATAGCGCCCGTAGCACCAGCGGCACCGGGCTGGGGCTGGCGATAGTGCAGCGTATTATCGACAATCATAACGGTCGCCTGGAGATTGGCACCAGCGAACGCGGCGGCCTGCTGATCCGCGCCTGGCTACCAATTCCGGTGCATCGCGCGCTGTCGCCGGCGAAGCCTGCGAAAGAGAGTTGAAATATAAAAAAGCCGGGCATCGCCCGGCTTTGTTGTCTCTGTGACCTGATTAACGCTTCGGACCGGCCGCAACCAGCGCAGCGCCGGCCGGGGTATCGGTATACTTCTCGAAGTTCTCAATAAACAGTTTCGCCAGCTGATCGGCTTTCTCCTGCCACTGCTCCGGAGAACCGTAGGTATTACGCGGGTCGAGGATATGGGTATCGACGCCCGGCAGCTCGGTTGGGATCTGCAGGTTGAACATCGGCAGAGTGAAGGTTTCGGCGTTATCCAGCGAACCGTCGAGGATAGCGTCGATAATCGCGCGGGTATCTTTAATTGAGATACGTTTGCCGGTACCGTTCCAGCCGGTGTTGACCAGGTAGGCCTGGGCGCCGGAAGCCTGCATGCGTTTTACCAGCACTTCAGCGTACTGCGTCGGGTGCAGCGACAGGAACGCGGCGCCGAAGCAGGCGGAGAAGGTTGGGGTCGGCTCGGTGACGCCGCGCTCGGTACCGGCCAGCTTGGCGGTAAAGCCAGACAGGAAGTGGTACTGAGTCTGGTCAGCGGTCAGGCGTGAAACCGGCGGCAATACGCCAAAGGCGTCGGCGGTCAGAAAGATAACCTTGGTGGCGTGACCGGCTTTCGACACCGGCTTAACGATATTTTCGATATGGTCGATCGGGTAGGAGACGCGGGTGTTCTCGGTCTTCGAACCGTCATCAAAATCGATGGTGCCGTCAGCCCGTACCACGACGTTTTCCAGCAGCGCATCGCGGCGGATCGCGTGATAGATATCCGGCTCGTTGGCTTCCGACAGCTTAATGGTCTTCGCGTAGCAGCCGCCTTCGAAGTTAAATACGCCGTCATCATCCCATCCGTGCTCGTCATCGCCAATCAGGCGGCGTTTCGGGTCGGTGGAGAGGGTGGTTTTACCGGTGCCGGAGAGGCCGAAGAACACGGCGACATCGCCTTTTTCGCCGACGTTAGCGGAGCAGTGCATCGAAGCGATGCCCTGTAGCGGCAGCAGGTAGTTCATGATCGAGAACATCCCTTTCTTCATTTCGCCGCCGTACCAGGTGCCGCCGATGAGCTGGATGCGTTCGGTCAGGTTGAAAGCCACGAAGTTTTCGGAGTTCAGACCCTGCTCTTTCCACTGCGGGTTGGTGCACTTCGCGCCGTTCATGACGATAAAGTCCGGCTCGAAGGCTGCCAGTTCTTCTTCGCTCGGGCGAATGAACATGTTCTTAACAAAGTGTGCCTGCCAGGCGACTTCAGTAATGAAGCGCACGCTGAGGCGGGTGTCGGCGTTGGCGCCGCAGAAGGCGTCGACGATAAACAGGCGTTTGCCCGACAGCTGGTGAGTCACCAGGCCTTTCAGGTGCTGCCAGGTTTCCTGGGAGAGCGGCTTGTTATCGTTCTTGCCATTGCCTTTATCAGACCACCACACGGTATCGCGAGTGGTATCGTCACGGACGATATATTTATCTTTCGGCGAACGGCCGGTGAAAATGCCGGTATCGACGGCGATGGCGCCAAGATTGGTTAATACGCCACGCTCATAACCTTCCAGTTTCGGGTCGAGCTCTTCCTGATACAGCGTATCGAAGCTCGGGTTGTGGACAATTTCCTGGACGTCATTGATACCGTAAGCCTTGAGATCCTGCGGGGTTAAACTATTAACGCGCATGTCACTGCTCCTTAGCCAATATGTACTGCTTTAAATTGTAGGGTTTCTTTCAGGGAATAGACCGCGACCAGGCTCATAGATTTACGTATCTCGACAAACGCCTTTCTTACGAAAAACACAGTGACTCCTGTCACGAAGTGCGCGTGATTATCTCAGGAAAACGGCCGCAGGTGGCGATAGATGTTTCCGAATGGTTAAAAAGTAATTAAAAAAACTGCTGAAATGTGAATGTAATCGCTTTCTTGAAAGAAAGTTACGTAACTCTTTCAGTGAAAATCGATTCAACACGCGGTCGAAATAATTGACGCCAGGCGCGGCGGGCCAGAAAAACCCGGCAACGCCCGGCGAGAAGGGCGATTAGTGTACCTGCGGATCCGCCGGCGAGGCGTTATTGCGGATCTCGGCGATATCCATCGCGTTGAACAGATAATGATTACCGCAGTAGTCGCAATGCATATCAATTTCGCCTTCGTCGGCGAGGATGCTGTCGACTTCTTCATCCGGCAGCGTCTTCAGCGCATCGGCGCAGCGCTGGCGAGAACAGGTGCATTTGAACTCGACGTCTTGCGGGTCGTATACCGTCACCTCTTCCTCATGGTACAGGCGCCATAATACATCGGTCGCCGGCAGGGTGAACAGCTCTTCCGCCTTGATGGTCTCGGTCAGGGTCGCCAGATGCTCGAAGTCGTTAAGCTGCGCGTCCTGAGCCGGCATCACCTGCAACAGCATGCCGCCAGCCACCGCTTTACCGTCGTGCTCGCCGGTACGAATGAACAGTCGGGTCGGCAGCTGTTCGGAACGCTGGAAGTAATCTTCCAGGCATGCCGCCAGGGTATCGCCTTCCAGGCCAACAACGCCCTGATAGCGCTCGCCTTCCTGTGGAGAGATGGTAATGACCAGGTAGCCGTTGCCGACCAGCGTTTTCAGGTCCGCGCCTTCCGGGATTTCGCCCTGAACGCGAGCGACGCCGCGCAGCTGCTGCTGGTTATTACCGTTGATCACCGCCAGCGAGAGCGGGCCGTCGCCCTGCAGCTGAACGGTAATATCGCCGGCGAACTTCAGCGTGGCGGTCAGCAGGCTGGTGGCGACCAGCAGCTCCGACAGCACGGTTTTCACCGGCTGCGGGTAGCTATGGTTGGCCAGGATCTGTTCCAACGTGTCCGATACGGTGACCAGTTCACCGCGCACGGCATAGTTTTCAAACAGATAACGATGTAATTGATCGTGTTGAGTCATAATCATCTCTCTTGCTGGCGGCAGCGCTATTCGCTGTCACCGTGTTTAAATCTCATCAGGTCGCGGCGCTCTTTTTTGTCCGGACGTCTGTCTGGGTGCGGCATCGTTAGCGCATTCAGCTTACGCGCCAGCGCCACTTTTTCGCGTTTCTCGATACTCTCCGCCGTCTCTTCGTACAGCATAACGGCTTCGCTGGCTGGCCTGCGTTGTTCGGTAACGCTTTTGACGATAACGGTACGCTCGTCGTTGCCCTGACGCAGAGTCAGGGTGGCATTCAGCTCGACGATTTTGCTCGGCTTACTACGTTGTCCGTTGTAGTGCACCTTGCCGCCTTCAACCATCTCGCGCGCGATGGCGCGGGTTTTATAAAAGCGGGCTGCCCAAAGCCATTTGTCCAGCCTGACGCTTTCTGCGGGCTTATCTTTCATGGCCTCTCCTCCGGAGTCAGGGAAGGGATCAGCCGCCGGTAATCGTTCACGCCGGGATGGCGGGTATACTGTTTTTCCGCCAGGCCGGAATCCGGATTGGTGACGCCCAGGCAATAACGAATACCGAACTGCGCCGCCGCGTCCAGGATAGCCTCGCTGTCATCGACAAACAGCGTTTTGCGCGCATCAAGGCCGGTTTCTTCCGCCACCGCGCGCCACAGGCGCTGATCCTCTTTCGGATAACCAAATGTGTGGGTGGAAAGTAATAAATCAAGGTGCGCGTCCAGACCGGTGTGCTTGAGCTTCACCGCCAGATTATGCGGGTGCGCATTGGTCAACAGGATGCGGCGCTTGCCGCTGGCCCACAGCGCATCAAGGAATGGCACGGTATCTTCCCGCAGTTTTGCCCGCGGCCCCTGCTCGCTGGTCATCGCACAAATATCCAAACCCAGTCGCTCGCTCCAGTAATCAAGACAGTACCAGTTTAGCGTATGCTGCACGGCGTGATACTCCTGATGCATTGCCGCTTTGGCTTCCTGCAGGTTGAGTCCGCGCGCGGCGCCCCAGGTTTCCGGGACCAGTTTTTGCCAGAAGTAGTTGTCGAAGGCGAGGTCGAGCAGCGTGCCATCCATATCCAGCAGAACGGTATCAACCTCCTGCCACGCGATATTGATTTGCATGGTGAGTCTCCAGCGAGGGGGGAAATGCGCGACAGGGTATCACACCCTGCCGCGCAGGAATTAATCTTGATGATCCGGGGAAGGGATGAGAACCGGATTCAGGCAGCTTTCATAATATTTTTGAATTTCTTCCATGCGCTGACGCTGGCGCTGATAACGGCGGATCGCCTGCACGCCGTGCCACGACATACAGCCAAGCATCGCCAGCAGCAGCAGAGTGGTGCCAAGATAGCGCCACAGCCCGCTGCGATCGGGAATGCGGTGCAGGTTGATATGCTGGGTGCCATTGGCGTCGGTATAAAGATTGGTGACAATCCCCTCCGCATGGAATGGTGTATGCATCAGCATACCCGCCAGACGCTGTAGCTCTCCCCACTGCTCGTGGGCGGGATAATCGTACAGGCTGATAGCCGGCCACGGCTGATTGACCAGTTCGCTGCCTTCATCGCTGGCGATCAGGAATCCGCCAGGCGCCGGGCTATTTAGCGCCTGCGCCGCGCGGGAGGTTTCACGCATCACAAACGGCGCGGTTGAGGTGGTCACCAGATTCTCCAGCGATTCGGCGCTCACCGGCCGCAGCAACACGTTTACCCCATCGAGCTTACCGGCGGTGGCGCGTTTGGTTAGCGCTTCCCAGTTGCGGGTATTGCCAAGGTTGACCAGCGCGTTCTTCAGACGCACGCAGTCATCTTTCGCCGAGCAGAGATCGTTGGTTTTCAGCACGATATCGCCGAAGTCATCCAGCAGTACCATTCCTGATTTTTGAATTGCCGAACGTAATGCCGGGCTAACGTGTGAATCGTCGTCCGGGTCAGGATGCAACTGGCGCTGTACCGCCTGGACCAGCGCCGTGGCTTTACCGACGATATCGGACTCCGGCAGCGGCAGGGGAGGCGCGTCGTTCCAGATGATCTGCGAACAATCGAACGGCGTAAACGGTGAGGCTTCTTTCGCGCTCCAGGCGCCCGGCGTACGGATGTTGCACATTCCGGTACCTTTTAACTGCAGCGTGTCGCCGATGCGGACTTTCGCCTTCTCAAGCTGGCCGACGGTGGTGGCTTCGATGGTCTGCGCCCCCTTAAGCCAGGAGAGCGTGAATTTAAAGGGCATATTCAGCGGGACGCTAATCCACAGCATGATGACGACCAGCAGCGCGCCGGCGGCGATAATCGCGCTGCGTAGCCAGTACTGCAGCGGGAAGTTTTTCACTTCATCGTGCAGCGACAGGAAGCGCCCCTGGCGAACCACATGGCGGTTAAGATAAATATCAATATCGGTTTGCTGCCCCAGGTCCTGGGCGATCCACGGTTGCCAGTGGCGCGGATAGATAAGGTCGATAATCCCCAGCGAAATATTATTGACGTGTTCCTGATCGTTCTCGCCAAACAGTCCCCAGCGTTTCGGCATTCCGCGCAGGCAGTGGATCTCGCGTAGCGAACCGGCCAGCGGCGGCGCATAGATGCCCCATAAGCCCGCTGCCAACAACAGTACGCCGCCGCCGAGCAGCCACGGCGCAAAGACGTCAGGGGAGATCAGGCAGCAATAGAACAGCAGGAAGGCTGCGACGATCATAATCCCTTCGCGCAGGCTGTCAGGACGGCTGAGAGCATGCTCTTCCTGAGTTTCATGGCGGATGTTCAGCAGCTCGACCTGCTCGCTCTCCTCACCGCGAATCGACGCCTGGGTAGCCGATGCGCGTTCAAGCGCGTAGCTGCGGGCTTCCTGCGGATAGTCGCGCAAGGTGTGGTCATTGAGAACAATCACCAGCGGCAGGCTGTCGGTTGGGATCAGCGAGACGCTGTTCTCGTCGTTGATATGCTGTTCCCAGAACGGCGGCAGGTGAACCTCCACCGAGTCGAGGAAGTATCGCCATTTGTTGGGCTCATCAGACGAAATGCCATAGCGGGTGACGGCGCGGGTGACGGTATAAACGGTGTCGCTCTGCTCATTCAGTTTCAGGGCGACAGGCGCGACGCTGGCGCCGGTCGCCGGTACCTGTTGCGACTGGCTGAGGCCATCGAGATACTTTTCGACCGCCTGGCGTTCATCATCAGAAAGCTTGCGGGTCGTCGCGTCGCTAAAGGCTTGCAGTAAGGGGAGGCGACGACGTCTGGCATGAGATCGATACCACCACCCGATAAGCAAGACACAGAGTAGCAGAGCTGTGAAAAAGGTCAGAAAGGTGCCCATGCCCATCCCATCGTCATAGTAATTTTAATTGTTTATCGGCACATGTTGTCTAATGCAGGAAATTTTATTGTGCAATGCAGCAGCATGTAAGCTTATCAAAAACGGGAAAACTCAGGAATCGGTAAATTCTCAAAACAAATTCAACCTATTGACTTTTTTATCTTTATGAATCTTTGCATTGCAAGCAAAACGTTGCAACTATGTAAATTAGTGGCAATTTGGATTGCCGAAACCGTGCTGCGTATCGCACAATGACTTCTGTAATCACAGCATAGACCGATGACAATGAGCAAATCATTACAAAAACCCACCATTCTCAACGTTGAAACGGTAGCGCGTTCGCGTCTTTTTAATGTTGAAAGCGTGGACCTGGAGTTCAGCAACGGCGTGCGTCGCGTTTATGAACGCATGCGGCCCACCGCGCGTGAAGCCGTAATGATTGTGCCGATTGTTGACGACCACATTATTTTAATCCGCGAATATGCGGTCGGTACCGAATCCTACGAATTGGGTTTCTCCAAAGGGCTTATCGACCCCGGCGAGACGGCCATGGAAGCCGCCAACCGCGAGCTGAAAGAAGAGGTGGGTTTCGGCGCCCGTCAATTGACCTTCCTGAAGAAGCTCAGCATGGCGCCATCTTATTTCTCCAGCAAAATGAACATTATGGTTGCGGAAGATCTCTATCCGGAATCGCTGCCGGGCGATGAGCCGGAACCGCTGCCGCAGGTGCGCTGGCCGCTGTCGCAGCTGATGTCGCTACTGGAAGAAGAAGACTTCAATGAAGCGCGTAACGTCAGCGCGCTGTTTCTGGTGCGCGAATGGCTACAGGCGCAGGGGCGTTTGTAAGTGGCTAACATTGTTGTCGCCATCGTCAAAGCCATTTTCGCTGAAAGTGGCTTTGACTTAAACCTGCTGGAAACATTGCTGGCGCTTTACTGATGGTGAAGAAAACGAAAGTTATGCCAAACTTAGTACGTGAATAATTGAAGCGGTAATACAAGGAATAAGAACTAACATTACAGATGTCTTCCAGAAAAAACAGAATTTCTTCATCCATTCTATTGATAATGTTGGTTTTTGTAAGAAGAATGAATATGCGTTGCTTTCTTTTGTGATGAAAAGGATTTTTTTATTTTCTTTTAATCCCAGAAAGAAACATGATACAGGATAAGCTCCAAAAAAACCAGTCATCGATTGGATGTTGTATAGCATTGGAAATTCAAGCTTGCTTGCTAAATAACTTTCTAAGATGGCACTATATTCTTTTCTGTGAGAAATGAATATGAAATACGAGACGATCATTAACAGGATGCCTATCACACAACAAATCAATAACGCATAGCTCAGGTATTGCATATTACTAGTATCCTGTTAATTCCAATATTTTTTTTGACGAGTACTCGCCGAACTTACCACCTATATATCCTCCGGCAAGACCCCCGATAATCGCGCATGGCAATGCCCCTGTTCCAGCTGTTGCTAGCCCTACGCCCACGCAAAGGGCTACTGCGCCGGTGGAGCCATAAGCACCTCCGGCTAAACCTAACGTCGTACTTGCACCAAATTTAAAATATTCTTTAAATGCTGTATTACCACATTCACTTTCTCTTCCAGTAGTACAAGATTTTATAACGTTATTTGTTGCCCCAGCAAACGAAAATGCAATGCCAATATATCCGCCATACTTTAAAAAACGGGCCGCTCTGGCAGCATTACCGGTATAGGTGGAATATCCAGGGATAGCACCTACTCCAACCGTTGACCATTCATGGACAATTGAACGACTGGATAGGTTTAATGCTCTTCGCATATCCTCATATGGTCGGAATTTGATTGAGTGTTTTGCTAAATATTTAATAATAGGTTTATTAACTAATATTTTAAGTTCAGCCAGTAGTTGATTTCTCTCAACAAAGAACTGTTGTCCTATAAGTGTACCTTGTGTCCGAAACTGATTTTGATAGCTGGCCTCTATTTTTTTTAGCGTGGTTTCTATAGCTTTGAAGTATTTTTCTCCAGCATCCCCGACAGCACCAAAAATTTTATCTCCTGCAGTCGTTATTCCGGCAATCATTCCATAGTTTCTTTGAAGAAAACTGGCCTCATCGGTACTGACTCCTACCAGATTGTTATTTACCTGTTGTTTTGCCTGATGGAGCAAACGGATTGTCTGTTCTGTCATCGTGCTATTTGGGTCGGCGACAATGAGTATTTGCCCAGGTTTGACCCAAGGCGTACCTGCATTTAGCTGTTCAAAGTAACGCGCGGCACTGCTATTGCGGTTTCGGAATAACAACCCAGCCTGAAGAGATATAGAGCCCGGCTGTTCGACGATACAGTAACCAGGAGCTAGTTTTCTTGACATAAAAAATCCTTGTCTTAGTTGCTTCCATGGAAAGGGACATCGGAAGTTTTTTAGAACAGTAAGCCTTTTTTTGTCTGAGATAGCAATGATAGAAGGTCATCATCAACCTGAGCCTGCTGGAATTCTTTGCTCATAAAAAACTGCACCTTACTTCGTTGGGTATCCAACTTTTTGGGTGCAGTTCATTTCGGTGGTTTTTTTGCTGCTCTCAGGCCACCTTTTAGAAGGTGGCTTGCATTAGAACAACTCGTGGGTTTCGCCACCGCTATCGGTAATGGTGGTGCCAACTTCGCGCACCGCCTGATGGGTAGGCTGCGTGCCCTCGATGAAGTACTCGGCGCGGCTGTTGCCGCCGTTAGCCAGTTGACCTGTGCTGCGGTCGATATTCACCGTCACAATACCCGGCGGCGGCGTTAACGGCTCTTCCGGCACGCCTTCCAGTACCCGTTTCATAAAATCATCCCAGGCCGGTTGGGCGCTTTTAGCGCCGCCTTCATAACCCGAAATCTGATCTTTAATCGCGCCGGAAGCGGTGGTACGGCCCAAATCGCGGCGGTGGTCATCGAAGCCAATCCACACCGACGTCACGACGCCAGGACCGTAGCCGGAGAACCACGCGTCTTTTGAGCTGTTGGTGGTACCGGTTTTGCCGCCGATATCATGACGCTGCAGGTCGCGGCCCGCACGCCAGCCGGTGCCCATCCAGCCCGGTTCGCCGAAAATATTGGTATTCAGCGCGCTCTTAATCAGGAAGGCCAACGGCGTGTTGATGACATGCGGGGCATACTCCGGCGCGCCGCTTTGCGCGACCAGCGACTGATTAGCCTGCTCAAGCTGCGGCTGTGGCGGAACGTCGCCGTTTTGCGGCTCCTGAGAGGTGGCGACCTCTTCAACATCCTGGTTTTCCAGCACATTGGATTTCGGCGTATCGCCGTAGATCACCGGCGAATTACACTGCGGACAGGCGATCTTAGGCCGCTCTTCAAACAGCACGCCGCCCTGATCGTTCTCAATCTTGCTAATAAAGTACGGATTAATCAGGAAGCCGCCGTTGGCCATTACCGAATAGCCGCGGGCGACCTGTAGCGGGGTAAAGGAAGCGGAACCCAGCGCCAGTGATTCGGTATGGACGATGTTCTGCGCCGGGAAGCCGAAACGCTGCAGATACTCTGCCGCATAATCGACGCCCATTGCGCGCATCGCGCGCACCATCACCACGTTCTTCGACTGGCCTAATCCCTGACGCAGACGAATAGGGCCGGCGTACTGCGGCGGCGAGTTTTTCGGCCGCCAGTCGGAGCCCGCTCCGGCATCCCAGCGGGAGATCGGCACATCGTTAAGC
The DNA here is from genome assembly GCF_040064495.1 of Klebsiella sp. CN_Kp097. Classification (NCBI taxonomy): domain Bacteria; kingdom Pseudomonadati; phylum Pseudomonadota; class Gammaproteobacteria; order Enterobacterales; family Enterobacteriaceae; genus Klebsiella; species Klebsiella sp. CN_Kp097. The sequence goes on from NZ_JBEAIL010000006.1 coordinate 316,389, forward strand.
ATACTGGCGAGGGTTAAGCCTTTGTCCATCGCCGCGGTATAAAGGAACGGCTTGATATTGGAGCCAACCTGACGCAGCGCCTGGGTAGCGCGGTTGAACTTACTCTGATTGAAGTCAAAGCCGCCGACCAGAGCGATAATCGCGCCATTTTGCGGGTTGATAGATACCAGCGCGGAGTTTACTTCCGGCACCTGCGACAGCCACCATTTGTCGCCCTCTTTGCGCACCCAAATTTGCTGCCCGGTCTGAATGACGTCGGTCACTTTGCGCGGCGTCGAGCCTTGTTGCGTATCGGAAACGTAGCGACGCGCCCAGCGGACGCCATCCATCGTTAATGCCACCGACGTGCCGTTGCCCAGCAACGCGACCGCTTCCTGCGGGTTCGCGGAGGTGACTACCGCCGGGGCCAGCGGGCCGACGCCCGGCAGTTTTTTCAGCGTATCGAGGATTTTTTTGTTATCCCACGGGGTCTCGCCAACTTTCCACAGCACATTGGCCGGGCCACGATAGCCGTGGCGCATGTCGTAATCGAGCACGTTTTTACGCACCGACTGCTGGGCGGCCTGCTGGTTTTTACGCGTGATGGTGGTGTAGACGCGATAGCCGTCTTCGTAGGCCTGCTCGCCGTAGCGGTTGACCATCTCCTGACGCACCATTTCGCTCAGATACGGGGCGGAGAAGGCGATTTCCGGCGTATGGTAGCTGGCGTCAATCGCTTCGCTGCGCGCCTGATCGTACTGTGTCTGAGTGATATAGCCTTCGCTTAACATTCGCGACAACACCACGTTACGACGCGCGGTCGCGCGGTCCAGCGAATAGAGCGGGTTAAAGGTGGAAGGCGCTTTCGGCAGACCGGCGATAACCGCCATTTCGCTCAGCGTCAGCTGATCGACTGATTTACCGAAGTAAACCTGCGCGGCGGCGCCGACGCCATAGGCACGGTAGCCGAGGTAAATTTTGTTGAGGTAAAGATCGAGAATTTCGTCTTTATTCAGCAGCTGTTCGATGCGGATTGCGAGGAAAACTTCTTTGATCTTACGCGTTATCGTTTTTTCCGGACTGAGGAAAAAGTTACGTGCGAGCTGCTGAGTGATGGTACTGGCGCCCTGCGAGGCATGGCCTGAGAACATCGCCACGCTGGCGGCGCGGAAAATCCCCACCGGATCGACGCCATGATGCTCATAGAAGCGGCTATCTTCAGTCGCGATAAACGCTTTTATCAGCTCCGGCGGCATCTGCTGCAGAGTGACGGGGATGCGGCGCTTTTCGCCATATTGCGCAATAAGCTCGCCGTCCGCGCTATACACCTGCATCGGGATCTGCAAGCGCACATCCTTTAAGGTCGCGACATCGGGGAGTTGCGGCTCTATAAATTTGTAGAGGCCATAAATCGAGCCTGCTCCCAGCAGAACGCAACAAACTGCAAGGATAAAAAGATACTTTACGAACTTCACCGGAGAATTCCCATTTAGTTTTATTTGGGCAGTTTATAAACAAACGCGCGGTAGTATAAAGGCAAGCCAGGAGCATTGATATACCCCTACGGGGCGGCTTGCTGGCGCTATGCCTTCCGGACGGCGTGTCGATCGACGCTAAAAGCCCCCATTTCGCCACATGGTATATCTCGCCACATGGTATATCCAGGCTGCTCCTTGAATCGCAATCGCGGATAAGGAGATCTAAGCATGACTTTCAGAAATTGGCGTATAGGAATTCACATTCAACAGGATAGCGTCGCCATCGTGGCGCTGTTGTACGAACGCGGGCGTTGGGCTTTGCGTCGCTGGTGGCGAATTCCGCTACCGCCCGGCCTGGTGGCGCAGGGCAGCATCGTTGACCTTAATGAGATGGTGAAGCGGTTACGTGAATGGCGCCGCGAGCTGCCGTTACAGCATCAGGTGTGCATTGCGCTTCCCGCCAGCCGTACGCTGCAAAAGCAGTTGCCCGCGCCACAGGTGTCGCTGCGGGAAAGCGAAAGAGCGACATGGATAGCGGGCACGATGGCGCGTCAGCTGGAAATGCCTGCCTCTTCGCTGTGTATCGATTACGCCGCCCGCGCGGCAAACGATGGCTGGCAGGCGACGGCGGCTCAGCGTTTGGATATCGACGCCCTGCGTCAGCTGGCGCGGCGGCTTAAGCTGCGCCTGGCGGCTATCGTACCGGATGCGGCTGCTCTCACTTCTTTTTTTCCCTGGCTTACTGACGAGACTCAGGGCCTGGTCTGGCAGGGGGACGCGCAGTGGTTATGGGCGACCCAGGAGCGCTGGGGCTATTGTCCTTGCGCTGAAGCCCCCTCTTTCTCGCACTTAACCTCGCGCCTCAATGATGAACAGTTCCAGCTCTGTAGCAGCCTGCCGTTGGCGGAAAATAGCTTCGATTGCTGGAGCGCGATCCACCGCCTGCAGCCGCCGCTTCCCGCCTGCGGCGATCGCTTTGCTATCGCGCTTGGTTTGGCGCTGGGAGGTAAATAATCATGGCGCAGCAGATTAATCTTCTGCCGTGGCGCGAGACGCGACGGCGGCAACGCTTGCGCCTGGGCGGGCTGCTGGCGGCGGCGATGGCGCTAAGCATCGCCACTCTGACGATAGCGACGCGCACGTTACGTCAGATGGATGTGGCGCAGCAGGTAATGCGCACCCAGGCCGACAATCTGCTTTATTCCGCGCTGTTGCAACGCGAGCGGGAGATGCGTGAGGAAATACAGCGCGGTGAGCGGCAGGCACGGCGAGCGCAGCGGCGGGCGGCGACGCATGCCTGGCAGCCGCGACTGTTATCGCTGGCTGCACTATTGCCGGAGCCGCTGTGGCTGACCAGGCTGGACTACCAGCCGCAGGGAATCACCCTCAACGGCCTGGCGCTGAACCTCAAGGCGGTGGCGGCGCTGGAAAAAGCGCTCAGCAAGCTGGAGGATTTTCAACCGGTTACGCCAGGGGCGACGCAGCGTGATGCACAGGGGCGCTGGTCATTCAGCTTTTTCCTTGCAGGAGAAACCACCGATGCGGGTAGCGATTGAATGCCTGCTGGCGCTGCGTGGGTGGTCGTTGATGTTACTCTGCGGCGCAGTGTTGGCTGCGGCAATGTGTCTGGCGTTTTCGCTTGCTGCTGTCAGCGTTTCACCGCCCGCGAATGTGCCGCTACAGGCGCAATGGCGGCGAATATTGCCGCTGCGCGCCACGCTGCAGCAACGCGTAGTCCATAGTTGGACGGCCCGGCATTTTTCGCCGCTGGAGCCGCCTGTCGCCGGCGTCGCCTTACAGGCCTGGCAACCGAGGGGGCGCGGTGGCGAAATGCTTGCTGTGGTTGACTGGCAGGCGGTGCCGCCGCTGTTTGCCTGGCTTGCCGATTGCGGGGTACACCCTGGCGCTTTTTCATTGAATGCCGAAAAAGGAGCGTTGCAGTTGTCGCTGCAGCTGGAGAGGGACGATGAAACATAAAGGATACATGCTGTTGTTGGTTTGTCCTCTGCTGACAGGGGCGCGGGATCCTTTTTTACCCGTCGAGGATCGCTGCCAGATCACGCCACTGACACAGTGGCGCTACGGCGGCGGAACTGGCCACCCGGCGCTGTGGCTGGCTCTTATTCAGGATCACACCGGTCAGTGGCGGCGTGTACGACGCAACGACGTTTTGCCTGGCGGTTGGCGAATTCGACAGCTAACGGCAGAAACATTAACTCTGGAGGCCAGCGCCGGGTGTGAACCCGCAAGCTGGGTCTGGCCACGTAAGGGAAGCCAACATGATGCGAAGGATAAGCCCGTTGCTACTTCTGCTGTTGCCGTTGCTGGCCGCGGCGACGAAAAAAGAACCGCCGGTGTCGCTGGTGGTCGATGATGTACCGGTGGTCCAGGTACTGCAAAGCCTGGCGGAAATGCAAAATCTTAATGTAATCGTGGCGCCGGAGGTCAGTGGTACATTGTCGCTCCACTTAAACAGCGTTCCCTGGCGACAGGCGCTCCAGTCGGTTGTCGATAGCGCCGGGCTGACAATGGCCCGGCAGGGCACGGTGTTGTACATCCATACACAGGCGTGGCAGCAAGCAAAACGGGCGCAGCAGGAAGCCGAGCAGGCCAGACGCTGGCAGAATCTGCCATTACGTAACCACAGTATCCCGCTGCGCTATGCCGACGCAGACGAACTGGCGAAATCCGGGGGCAAGCTGTTGAGCGCCCGCGGCACGATGACTGTCGATCGGCGTACTAATCGTCTGCTAATCCGCGACGACGATCGTCATTTGCCGGCGCTGAAGGCGTGGGCTGAAGAGATGGATCTGCCGGTCGGGCAGGTGGAACTGGCGGCGCACATTGTGTCAATGAGCGCGACCAGCCTGCGTGAGCTTGGCGTGAAGTGGAGCCTGGCGGAGGCCAGCAGTACGCCGGGGATGGGGAAAATGACCAACCTGAGTAGCAACCTGGCGGTGTCAGATGCAACCACCCGCGGCGGCTTTAATATCGGCCGGATCAACGGGCGATTACTGGAGCTGGAGCTTTCCGCGCTGGAGCAAAAGCAGCAGGTGGACATCATCGCCAGTCCACGCTTGCTTGCGTCGCATTTGCAACCCGCTAGTATCAAACAGGGCAGCGAAATCCCCTATCAGGTCTCCAGCGGAGAAAGCGGCGCCACCTCGGTTGAGTTTAAAGAGGCGGTCCTGGGGATGGAAGTGACGCCGACGGTGCTACAGCAGGATCGCGTGCGCCTGAAGCTGCGCATTAGCGAAAATACGCCAGGCCAGGTACTGCAGCAGGAGAATGGTGAAGTGTTGGCAATTGATAAGCAAGAAATTGAAACCTTAGTCGAGGTGAAAAGCGGCGAGACCCTGGCGCTGGGCGGTATTTTTTCGCAAAAGAATAAGTCGGCGCGCGACAGCGTGCCGTTGCTTGGCGAAATCCCCTTGCTCGGGCAGCTGTTTCGCCATGATGGTAAAGATAATGAACGACGTGAACTGGTTGTCTTCATCACGCCGCGTATTCTGGCAGTACATTAAGCGGGTTTTTCATGCTAAACACGTTTCAGGTGTTTGACGCGGGGACGGATTTAGCATACAAGGGGTACCGATTTGAGAGTCGGGTACGACATCAATCCTCCCTTTATGTCCGGCGATTTTATTCTGTTGCCAAACCAGCCGGAGTATTGAGATAATTTTTAGTCTGACTCTCGCTCTATTGCATATGAGGTTTCAGTTCATGTCCTGCTGCGCTGGGTGTCTGCGAAGCGGGTTTATCATTAACGAATAGTCTTAGTAGTACCGAAAAAATGGCAGAGAAACGCAATATCTTTCTGGTTGGGCCTATGGGTGCCGGCAAAAGCACTATTGGGCGCCAGTTAGCCCAACAGCTCAACATGGAATTTTACGATTCTGATCAAGAGATTGAGAAACGCACTGGCGCAGACGTCGGCTGGGTCTTCGATGTCGAAGGCGAAGAAGGCTTCCGCGATCGTGAAGAAAAAATCATCAATGAGTTGACGGAAAAACAGGGAATCGTACTCGCCACTGGCGGCGGCTCAGTAAAATCCCGTGAAACGCGTAACCGTCTCTCCGCCCGCGGCGTGGTGGTCTACCTGGAAACAACGATCGAAAAACAACTTGCTCGTACGCAGCGCGATAAAAAGCGTCCTTTATTACAAGTAGATGCGCCGCCACGTGAAGTTCTTGAAGCGTTGGCAGATGAACGTAATCCACTGTATGAAGAGATCGCCGATGTCACTATCCGCACCGACGATCAAAGCGCGAAAGTCGTTGCAAACCAGATTATTCACATGCTGGAAAGCAACTAATTCTGGCTTAATAAAGTGCGTCAGAGTAAAGCAACTGAGGTGGACGTCGCGTTATGGAGAAGCTGACTGTAACTCTCGGGGAACGTAGTTACCCGATTACCATCGCGGCTGGTTTGTTTAACGATCCAGCTTCTTTTCTGCCACTGAAATCAGGCGACCAGGTCATGCTGGTCACCAATGAAACGCTGGCGCCGCTTTATCTTGATACCGTTCGCTCCGTACTGGAGCAAGCGGGTGTCAACGTTGACAGTGTGATCCTGCCGGATGGCGAGCAGTATAAAAGCCTGGCGGTGATGGATACGGTATTTACCGCGCTGTTGCAAAAACCACATGGCCGCGACACCACACTCGTGGCGCTCGGCGGCGGCGTGGTTGGCGATTTAACCGGTTTTGCCGCGGCGAGCTATCAGCGCGGCGTACGTTTTATTCAAGTTCCCACCACGCTGCTTTCGCAGGTGGACTCTTCGGTTGGCGGCAAAACGGCCGTAAACCATCCCCTCGGTAAAAATATGATTGGCGCCTTCTGGCAGCCGGTTTCCGTGGTCGTCGACCTTAATTGTCTCAAAACCTTGCCGAAGCGTGAGCTCTCCTCCGGCCTGGCTGAGGTTATTAAGTACGGCATTATCCTCGACGGCGAGTTCTTCTGCTGGCTTGAAGACAACATCGATGCGCTGATGGCGCTGGATGAATCAGCGATGGCGTACTGTATTCGCCGTTGTTGTGAGCTAAAAGCCGAAGTTGTCGCTGCTGACGAGCGCGAAACCGGGTTACGTGCTTTACTGAATCTGGGACATACATTTGGCCATGCTATCGAAGCTGAAATGGGCTACGGTAACTGGCTACATGGCGAAGCTGTGGCGGCAGGAATGGTCATGGCGGCGCATACGTCCGAGCGTTTAGGGCAGTTTAGCGCGCAGGATACGCAGCGTATGATTGCGCTGTTGCAACGTGCAGGGTTGCCGGTACGCGGGCCGCAGGAAATGTCTGCAGAAGCGTATTTGCCTCACATGATGCGTGATAAAAAGGTACTGGCAGGCGAAATGCGCCTGGTATTACCGCTCGCTATAGGAAAGAGCGAGGTCCGCGGCGGAGTGTCGCACGATGTAGTTCTTGGCGCGATTGCTGATACTCAGCAGGCGCAACAATAAGAAGGTCTAGCCGCGTCCGCGCGGCGTTATCATTTCGGGCAACATGCAATAATCGTGAGCATAAGCCTTTTAGTGGGGTGTTAAATGGATGATTTCAAACCAGAAGACGATATGAAAGCCGATCGCAACGATCGTCGTGCTGGTCGTTCCCGTCAGTCTTCCGAGCGTGACGCCGATCCGCAGATCAATTTCGACGATCTCGATCTTGAGGCCGATGAAGGCCGTCCGACGCGCGCGAACAAAGCCCGTCGTGAACGCGATGAAGAAGAGTACGAAGAGGACCTCGAGTCCGAAGAAGAAGTAGAAGAAGAGCAGCAGGTTGAACGCCGCCCGCGTAAACGCAAAAAGGCCCCTGCTAAACCGGCTTCCCGCCAGTATGTCATGATGGGCGTCGGGGTGCTGGTACTCCTGCTGCTGATTGTCGGCGTGGGTTCGGCGCTGAAATCGCCATCTTCTTCCAATGAATCCGCTTCTGGTGAAAAGAGCGTTAATCTGTCAGGCGATCAAAGCATGACCGCTGACCAGAACAACAATGCCGCGCAGCCGGTCGATCAAACTGCGGGCAACACCAACCAACAACAGTCGCAGGACGTTTCTCTGCCGCCGATCGCCTCTAATCCGACTCAGGGTCAACCCGCCTCCGAGCCGCAGGGCCAGCAGCGTGTGGAAGTTCAGGGCGACCTGAACAATGCGCTGACTCAACAGCAGGGTCAACTGGATAGCGCTGTTGCTAACTCCACCTTACCGACCGAACCTGCGACCGTTGCGCCGATGCGTAATGGCGCCGCGCCGCGTCAAACGACCGAACGCCAGACGGCCGCCGCGCCGCGTCCTGCCGAGCGTAAACAGGTGGTGATTGAACCGAAACCGCAAAGCAAGCCGCAGGCGACCGCCAAAGCGCCGGTTGAAACTAAGCCTAAGCGCGTAGAGAGCGCGCCGGCGGCTACCGCCAGCAAGCCTGTCGCCACTGCGCAGACTAAACCGGCTGCGACAACCGCGCCAACGGCTACCGCGACTGCGCCTGCCGCAACGACCTCCACCCCGGCGGCCACCGCGCCTGCGGCGACCGCAGCGGCTGGCAGCAAAACGGCTGGCGATGTTGGTTCGATGAAGTCTGCGCCGTCTGGCAACTATACGTTGCAGCTCAGCAGCTCCTCTAACTACAACAACCTGAATAACTGGGCGAAGAAAGAGAAGCTGGAAAAATATGTTGTCTATGAGACGACTCGCAACGGTCAACCGTGGTATGTGCTGGTTAGCGGCATCTACGCTTCAAAAGATGAAGCGAAACGTGCTGTCGCCACGCTCCCTGCGGATGTTCAGGCGAAAAATCCATGGGCAAAACCGCTGCACCAGGTACAAGCTGACCTGAAGTAATGCCGCGAGTAGTCTTAAGCGCAGGATGCTGTCGGAGCGATTTCTCCACAGCCGGAGAAAGTGTAATTAGTTAGGCAGCATGAAAAAGAATCGCGCTTTTCTGAAGTGGGCAGGGGGGAAATACCCCCTGCTTGACGATATTAAAAAGCATTTGCCGGAAGGTGAATGCTTGATTGAGCCCTTCGTGGGCGCCGGGTCGGTATTCCTGAATACCGACTTTTCTCGTTATATTCTCGCGGATATCAATAGCGATCTGATCGGTCTGTATAACATCGTCAAATTGCGCACCGACGAATACGTCAGCGCGGCACGTGAGATGTTTACGCCGGAAAATAACGCCGCGGAGCGCTACTACCAGTACCGTGATGAATTCAACCAGAGTCAGGATCCCCTGCGTCGCGCGGTGCTGTTCCTGTATCTGAATCGTCATGGCTACAACGGCCTGTGCCGCTACAACCTGCGCGGCGAGTTCAACGTGCCGTTTGGCCGCTACAAAAAGCCCTATTTCCCCGAGGCTGAGCTCTATCACTTCGCCGCCAAGGCGCAGAACGCCGAGTTTTACTGCGAATCTTATGAAGAGTGTATGAAGCGCGCCGATAGCCGGGCGGTGGTCTATTGCGATCCGCCGTACGCGCCGCTGACGGCGACGGCGAATTTTACCGCCTACCACACCAACAGCTTCAACCTTGATCAGCAGGTACTGCTGGCGAAAAAGGCGGAATCGTTGATGAAAAAGCGGATCCCGGTGCTTATCTCAAACCACCGCACGCCGCTGACGCAGGAGTGGTATAAAAACGCGGCGGAAACGCATATTGTGAAGGTTCGGCGCAGCATCAGCAGCAATGGTGGTACGCGTAAAAAGGTGGACGAGCTCTTAGCGCTGTACCGTCCACCGAAGACCAAATAAATTTCAAGGAGATGCGGATGAAGCAGTATTTGATTGCCCCTTCGATTCTGTCGGCTGATTTTGCCCGTTTGGGCGAGGATACCGCTAAGGCACTGGCGGCGGGTGCGGATGTCGTACACTTCGACGTCATGGACAACCACTATGTGCCGAATCTGACGATTGGCCCGATGGTACTGAAGTCGCTGCGCAACTACGGCATTACCGCGCCGATCGATGTGCACCTGATGGTAAAGCCGGTCGACCGCATCATTCCTGATTTTGCCGAAGCCGGCGCCAGCATTATCACTTTCCACCCGGAAGCCTCTGAACACGTCGACCGCAGCCTGCAGCTTATCAAAGAGCATGGCTGTAAAGCGGGGCTGGTATTCAACCCGGCAACGCCGCTGAGTTACCTCGATTACGTTATGGATAAGCTGGATGTGATCCTGCTGATGTCGGTTAACCCAGGCTTTGGCGGCCAGTCCTTTATTCCGCACACCCTTGAAAAACTGCGTCAGGTGCGTCAGCTTATCGATCAATCCGGTTACGACATTCGCCTTGAAGTCGATGGCGGCGTGAAAGCCAGCAATATTGGTGAAATTGCCGCCGCCGGTGCGGATATGTTTGTCGCGGGTTCGGCGATCTTCGGCCAGCCGGACTACAAAAAAGTTATTGATCAAATGCGTAGTGAATTAGCGAAGGTTAGTCATGGATAAATTACAGGCCATCCGCGGCGTGGCATTCGACCTGGACGGTACGCTGGTCGATAGCGCGCCGGGTCTAACCGCCGCCGTTGATAGCGCGCTTTATGCGCTGGAACTGCCGGTGGCAGGTGAAGAACGCGTCGTGACCTGGATTGGCAACGGCGCAGACGTCCTGATGGAGCGGGCGCTGAACTGGGCTCGCCAGGAGCGCGCCACGTTACGCGCGGCGATGGGGAAACCTTCCGTCGACGATCATGATATACCGCAAGACGAACAGCTACGCGTTTTGCGTAAACTGTTCGACCGCTATTACGCCGAAGCGGCGGAAGAAGGTAGTTTCTTGTTCCCGGCGGTGGCCGATACGCTCGGCGCGCTGCATGCCAAAGGCCTGCCGCTGGCGCTGGTCACCAACAAACCAACGCCGTTCGTGGCGCCCTTGCTCGAGGCGCTGGATATCGCGAAATACTTTAGCGTGGTGATCGGCGGCGACGATGTGAAGAACAAAAAGCCGCATCCGGATCCGCTGCTGCTGGTGGCGCAAAAGCTCTCTCTGACGCCTGCCGAACTCTTGTTCGTCGGGGATTCGCGCAATGATATTCAGGCGGCGAAAGCGGCAGGTTGCCGCTCTATCGGTCTGACTTACGGCTATAACTACGGCGAGCCGATAGCGCTGAGCGAGCCGGATTTTATCTTTGACCAATTTAATGAACTCTTGCCCGCTCTTGGGCTACCGTACAGTGAAACTCAGGAATTAAAAAATGACTAAGCCCATCGTTTTTAGTGGCGCACAGCCCTCAGGTGAATTGACCATTGGCAACTATATGGGTGCGCTGCGTCAATGGGTAAACATGCAGGATGACTATCACTGTATTTACTGCATCGTTGACCAGCACGCGATCACCGTGCGTCAGGATCCGCAGAACCTGCGTAAAGCAACGCTGGATACGCTGGCGCTGTATCTGGCCTGCGGTATCGATCCGCAAAAGAGCACCATTTTCGTCCAGTCTCACGTGCCGGAACACGCACAGCTGGGCTGGGCGCTCAACTGCTACACCTATTTCGGCGAACTGAGCCGCATGACCCAGTTTAAGGACAAGTCCGCGCGCTACGCCGAGAACATCAACGCCGGTCTGTTTGACTACCCGGTACTGATGGCCGCTGACATCCTGCTGTACCAGACCAACCAGGTACCGGTAGGCGAAGATCAGAAACAGCATCTTGAGCTGAGCCGCGACGTTGCGCAGCGCTTTAACGCTATCTATGGCGATATCTTTAAAGTGCCTGAGCCGTTTATTCCTAAGTCCGGCGCGCGCGTCATGTCGCTGCTGGAGCCGACCAAGAAGATGTCCAAGTCCGATGACAACCGCAACAACGTCATTGGCCTGCTGGAAGACCCGAAATCGGTAGTTAAGAAGATCAAACGCGCGGTGACCGATTCCGACGAGCCGCCGGTTGTCCGTTACGATGTGCAAAACAAAGCGGGCGTTTCCAACCTGCTGGATATCCTCTCCGCCGTCACCGGCCAGAGCATTCCGGAGCTGGAACAGCACTTTGAAGGTAAAATGTACGGCCATCTGAAAGGTGAAGTCGCCGAAGCCGTTTCCGGGATGCTGACCGAGCTGCAGGAGCGCTATCACCGTTTCCGCAACGACGAAGCGTTCCTTAATCAGGTGATGAAAGAGGGCGCCGAGAAGGCCAGCGCGCACGCTTCTAAGACTCTGAAAGCGGTATATGAAGCGATTGGCTTTGTCGCTAAGCCGTAATAAGGCTCGCTGAAGGTAAAAAAACCGGGATTATCCCGGTTTTTTTGTCTTTGTCAGAGCGCATTAGCTTAATGGTGAGAAAACCAGTTCAGCTTGTCGCGTAGCGCCACCACGCGGCCCACGATAATTAACGCCGGGCTGGCCATCTGCTGCGCCAGGATATCCAGCCGATCCAGAGTGCCGGTGACGACCTTCTGGTTGACCGCGGTGCCGTTTTCGACGATAGCGGCCGGCATATCCGCCGCCATGCCGTTGGCGATCAGTTTTTCGCGGATCGCCGGCGCCTGGTTTAGCCCCATATAGAACACCAGCGTCTGTTTTTCCGCCGCCAGATTTTGCCAGTCGAGATCGCTACCGGTTTTCAGATGGCCGGTGATCAGGCGTACGCCCTGGGCGAAATCGCGGTGGGTGAGCGGAATGCCGGAGTAGGCCGAGCAGCCGGAGGCGGCGGTGATCCCCGGCACCACCGAGAACGGAATACCTGCCGCGCAGAGGGTCTCCAGCTCTTCGCCGCCGCGGCCAAAAATAAACGGATCGCCGCCTTTCAGACGTACAACACGTTTGCCGCTTTGCGCTTCGCGCAGCAGGATTTGGTTAATCTCCTCCTGCGGCACGCAGTGATAGCCTGCACGTTTGCCGACAAACACCCGATCGGCGTCACGGCGCACCAGGTTCATAATGTCGTCGGAGACCAGTCGGTCATAAACCACTACATCGGCCTGCTGGATCTGCTGTAGTCCCTTGAGGGTGAGCAGCCCGGCATCGCCCGGACCGGCGCCCACCAGCACCACTTCGCCGCGATGTTCCAGCGGCTCATTCAATAACTGTTCCGTGGTGTCGGCAACGGCCTGACGATCATCGTTCGCCAGCGATTGGGCGAGACGATCGTTAACAAACAGCTTTTCCCAGAAGCGGCGGCGCTCGCCGACGGTAGCGAACTGTTTTTTCACCCTTGAGCGCAACTGCCCGGCATAGCGGGCGATTTGCCCGAGGTGCAGCGGCAGCAGCGATTCGAGCTTTTCACGCAGCAGGCGCGCCAGCACCGGGGAGGTACCGCCGGAAGACACGGCGACCATCAGCGGCGAGCGGTCGATAATTGACGGCATGATAAAGCTGGCCTGACGGGGCGCATCCACCACGTTGCAGAAAATACGCCGTGATTCAGCGGCCTCGCTGACCTGCTGATTAACGACATCATCGTCGGTGGCGGCGATCGCCAGCCAGCAGTTATCGAGCAGCGCAGGATTGAAATCGCCCTGCGCCAGCGTCAGCATTTGCGCCTCGGCCCACACCTGAAACTGCGGAGTAAACTGGCGTGAGTTCACCGTTAACCGGGCGCCTGCGTCGAGCAACAGGCGCGCCTTGCGTTCAGCGACATCGCCGCCGCCGACCAGCAAGCAGTCGCGATCGCGTAGTTGGCAAAAAATAGGTAAGTGGTCCACGGCAGATCCTCACGGCAAGGGGGGAAAGGGAGTGCGGTCGTAGCATAGCAGCAGAGGGAATCACGGAGATATGAATTTTGCCGCCTCTACTTATTAGTGGTCATAAGCTGATGATATGGTTCCCCCCGCGGCGCGGAGGGAACCTTGCGGCATCAGGCTTTCAGCTGCACTTTGCCATCTTTAACACGGGCTTCGTAGTGGGCGATGGAGTGGCTCTCATCTTCCATGCACAGCCCGTCGCTGAGGCGGAAGCGCTGCTTTTTCAGCGGGCTGGCAACCCACAGCGCGCCGTCATGCTCAGCGATAATCCCGCGGGACAGCACGCTGGCATTGAAGAACGGATCGATATTGCTGATGGCGAACACTCTGTCGTCATGGTACGGACGGAAGATAGCTACCTGCTGTTGCCCCAGCAGCGCACAGACGCCGGTCGCCGGCAGGATGTCGTCAATTTTGCAGATGTTTACCCACTGGCTCATACGTTTTCCTCCACCAGCGTGACCGGGATGCGCTCATAGGGCGTGGCCGGGCGATGCTGGTCACGTTCCGGCACCACCTGAACGTTCGGGTCGCGCTGATCGCTGTTGATAAAGTGTTTGAAGCGCGTCTGTGCCGCCGGGTTATTGACGGTCTCGGTCCATTCGCAGGCAAAAGCGGCGCGCAGGCGAGCCAGCTCTTCTTCAAGGTGATCGTTCAGGCCCAGCTTATCGTCGATGATGACGCTGCGCAGATAGTCGATGCCGCCTTCCATGTTGTCCAGCCACGGCGCGGTACGGGTAAGCTTATCGGCGGTGCGGATGTAGAACATCATAAAGCGGTCGAGATATTTGATGAGCGTATCGCGATCGAGGTCTGCGGCCAGCAGATCGGCGTGGCGTGGTTTCATCCCGCCGTTACCGCACACGTACAGGTTCCAGCCTTTCTCGGTGGCGATGATCCCAACGTCTTTACCCTGGGCTTCCGCGCATTCACGGGTACAACCGGAGACGCCGAACTTCATTTTGTGCGGGGTACGGATACCTTTATAGCGGTTTTCCAGTTCTACGCCGAAGCCGACGCTATCGCCGACGCCGTAGCGGCACCAGGTACTGCCGACGCAGGTTTTCGCCATACGTAACGCTTTGGCGTACGCATGGCCGGTTTCGAAGCCGGCTTCAATCAGTTGACGCCAGATTTCCGGCAGGTCGTCTTTTTGCGCGCCGAACAGGCCGATACGCTGGGAGCCGGTGATTTTGGTATACAGATTAAATTCGCGCGCGATGCGACCGACGGCAACCAGGCCTTCTGGCGTAATTTCGCCGCCTGCGGAGCGCGGGATAACCGAGTAGGTGCCATCTTTCTGGATGTTGGCGAGGAAGTTATCGTTGGTGTCCTGCAGCGGCGTGTGCTGTGGTTTGAGGATGTACTCATTCCAGCAGGAGGCCAGCAGGGAACCGACGGTCGGCTTACAGACTTCACAGCCGTAGCCCTGACCGTGTTTTTCCAGCAGTTCGTCGAAGGTTTTGATGCCTTCCACGCGGATCAGGTGGAACAGCTCCTGGCGAGAGTAGGCGAAGTGCTCACACAGATTGTTGTTCACTTCGATACCCTGTTTCGCCAGCTCGGCGTTGAGCACCTGCGTCACCAGCGGAATACAGCCGCCGCAGCCGGTTCCGGCTTTGGTTTCCGCTTTCAGCGCCGCCACGGTGTGGCAGCCTTTATTGATAGCGGCGATCAGGTCGCCTTTGCTGACGTCGAAGCAGGAACAAATCTGCGCGCTGTCCGGCAGTTTATCCACGCCGATGGACGGCTTGCCGCTGCCGGCGTGGGCCGGAAGGATCAGCGAATCCGGGTTTTCCGGCAGCTCGATGGCATTCAGCACCAGCTGCAGCAGGTTGCCGTAATCGCTGGTGTCGCCGACCAGTACCGCGCCAAGCAGGGTTTTGTTATCTTCGCTGACAATGAGCCGTTTGTAGACCTCTTTACTTTCGTCGAGATAGACATAGCTACGCGCGCCCGGCGTGCGCCCGTGGGCGTCGCCGATACCGCCAACGTCAACGCCGAGCAGCTTCAGCTTGGCGCTGAGGTCGGCGCCGGTGAACAGATTGTCGTTGCCGAGGATATGGTCAACGGTAACCTGCGCCATTTTGTAGCCTGGGGCGACAAGACCGTATACGCGGTTATTCCAGCTGGCGCATTCGCCGATAGCGTAGATATCCGGGTCGGAGGTCTGGCAGCTATCGTTGACCATGATGCCGCCGCGTTGGGCGACGGCGAGACCGCACTGGGTAGCCAGCTTGTCGCGCGGACGGATACCGGTAGAGAAGACGATGAAATCGACCTGCAGTTCGCTACCGTCGGCGAAGCGCATCGTTTTGCGTGCCTCGGTGCCCTGCTGAACGATCTCTTTGGTGTTTTTGCTAGTGTGAACTTTCACACCCATGCTTTCAATCTTACGCTTCAGCTGCTCGCCGCCCATCTGGTCGAGCTGCTCGGCCATCAGCATCGGCGCGAACTCGATCACGTGGGTTTCCACGCCGAGATTTTTCAGCGCGCCAGCCGCTTCCAGACCGAGCAGACCGCCGCCGACCACCGCGCCGCGTTTGCTGCGACGGGCGCAGGATTCGATGGCGTTAAGATCTTCAATAGTACGATAGACGAAGCAATCCTGGGTTTCCGCGCCTTTAATCGGCGGGATCCACGGGTATGAGCCAGTCGCCATAATCAGCTTGTCGTAGAAAACGGTACGGCCAGCGCTGGAGTGGATCACCTTTTCCTGACGGTTGATGGTAATCGCGCGTTCGCCGACCAGTACCTTGACGCCGTGTTTCTCATAGAAACCTTCGCGTACCAGCGACAGCTCTTCCGCAGTGTGATGGGAGAAGTAAGACGACAGGTGGACACGGTCATAGGCGATACGCGGCTCTTCACAGAACACGGTAATGTCGAATTGTCCGGCAGGCGCCTTATCAAGAAGCTCTTCGATAAAGCGATGGCCGACCATGCCGTTACCGATAATAGCGATTCTGACTTTGCTCATTTTTGCCTCGATTTCTTTTCTATTACCGCCTACCTTAACGATTCAGCTACTACACTCATTGATACAAATCAATTTAGAACTTACCTACCACTTAATGAGTATATTCATGATTTATAATGATTTTTCTAAGTTGCGGAAAAATCAGGCTTTTCCGTTTTGTTCTTTTTATGTACAAAGACAGCGGAAGAAATAAGCAATGTTCAGGGGAGCAGACTATGTCGACAACGCCGTTGTGGTTAATTCAGAACGTCCATCTGCCACAGAAGGAAGGGCTGTGGCAGATTGCGATTGATAAAGGGCGATTCGGCGACATTACGCCGATGGGAGAGGCGCGCAGCGAGAGCTACGAAGTGCTTAACGCCCGCGGCGGATTGGCCATCCCGCCGTTTATCGAACCGCACATTCATCTCGATACCACGCAGACGGCGGGAGAACCAAACTGGAACCAGTCCGGGACGCTGTTCGAAGGGATTGAGCGTTGGGCCGAGCGTAAAGCGCTACTAAGCCATGAGGATGTGAAAGCCCGCGCGTGGAAAACCCTGCGCTGGCAAATCGCTAACGGCATCCAGTTTGTCCGCACCCATGTCGATGTTTCCGACCCAACGTTGACCGCGCTGAAAGCGATGCTGGAAGTCAAACAAGAGGTAGCGCCGTGGGTCGATTTGCAGATAGTCGCCTTCCCCCAGGAAGGGATTTTATCCTACCCCAATGGTGAGAGTTTGCTGGAGGAGGCGTTACGGCTGGGCGCCGATGTGGTCGGGGCGATCCCGCATTTCGAATTTACTCGTGAATATGGTGTGGAATCACTGCATATCGCCTTCCGTCTGGCGCAGAAATACCAGCGTCCGCTGGATATCCACTGCGATGAAATTGACGATGAACAGTCGCGCTTTGTCGAAACGGTCGCCGCGCTGGCGTTAAAAGAGGGAATTGGCCCCCGGGTGACCGCGAGCCACACCACCGCGATGCACTCCTATAATGGCGCTTATACCTCGCGGCTGTTCCGCCTGTTAAAACTCTCGGGCATTAACTTCGTCGCCAACCCGCTGGTCAATATTCATCTGCAGGGGCGCTTTGATGACTACCCGAAGCGGCGCGGCGTGACGCGAGTTAAGGAGCTGATGGCGGCCGGCATTAATGTCTGTTTTGGCCACGATGATGTGTTCGACCCGTGGTATCCGTTGGGAACCGGCAACATGCTACAGGTGCTGCATATGGGGCTACACGTTTGCCAGTTGATGGGCTATCAGCAGATTAACGACAGTCTGCAGCTGATTACCCACAACAGCGCCAGAACCTTTGGGCTCAATGATTACGGCATCGCTACCGGCAACCCGGCCAATCTGGTGATCTTGCCGGCGGAAAACGGTTTTGAAGCCGTACGCTGCCAGGTGCCGGTACGTTGGTCAATTCGTCAGGGAAGGGTCATTGCGACTACGCAGCTGGCGCAGACGTGGATACAGACCGATAAAGGCGGCGAGGAGTTGTTTTTTACCAAAAATAGCCCCTTTGCCGAAGCAAAGGGGCCTAAGGCTTAGTGCGCCGACGCGTTCTGACGGTGGCGGGAAACGAAGCCAAGGAGCAGACACATCACGAATACCACGGCATAGAGGCCGTTCGCGGTGTGCAGCGCGGCCAGCGGGCCGCTGGCCGCGACGATCGGCCCGGTCACTACGAAGGTCAGCATGGTGCCGATAGTGCCGCAGGTCAGAATGAAGTTCACCAGCTTCGGTGAAGCGACTTTAGTCTGCTGCGAGCCCAGAGTAATGATCGAGGTATAGATGGCGCTGGAGAAGAAGCCAAGGGTCAGGATGAACCACGGCATATGCTCCGGCGAACCGTTAATGAACAGATACATCAGGACTGTCGCCAGGCCCGCCAGCACGGTCAGGATGCGCTGCAGGTCGAAGAAGCGCAGGATGAAGCTGAACGACCACATGCCGATCATATAGGACATCCAGAAATCGCTAACCAGCTTACCGGCGTCGCCGAGGCTCATGCCGAGGCCTTTGGCATATTCCGGTACCCAGGAGATAAAGCCCAACTGGCCGAGTATGTAGCACAGCGCGGCGATGGAAAGGAACAGCACGCCGATGCCCCATTTCTCTTTCACTACCGGCTGGCTGTTTTCCGCCAGCGCTTTGTTGCCAAGCACCGGGAACTCACAGCCGAAAGTCAGCGCGAAAATAGCAACGTAGACCAGGCCGATACAGGCGTAAACCCAGTACCACTCAATGCTGCGCGCCAGCAGAACGGCTGCGACCATCGGGAAGATCATCCCTGCCATGCTGAAGAAGGAGTCGGTGAACAGCAGACGCGCGCCGCGCTGGCGGCCTTCATACATGTGGGTAATCAGGAAAGTACCGATCGACATGGTGATCCCGCTGACCAGACCGAGCACGAACATCGACGCGGAGAACAGCGTCAGACTGTGGCCGAACATCAGCCCGGCGATAGCTAACAGCATCAGGATAAAGCCGAAGCGCAGCTGGGTTTTCAGCGGCACGATCTCCATCAGCCAGGCATTGAGGAAGATAGAAATCAGAATACCGGCATTGAGGAAGGTAAAGGTGTTACTCATACTGGACACCGGCAGATGGAAATAATCCGCGATGTTCCCCATCACCATCCCGGTGACGATCACCAACGCGCCGGTCAGGGCGTAGGAGAAAAAGCTGATCCATGTGAGCTTAATACGATTGCTGTTAGTCATGACAGGCCTGTGAATAGATAGATAAAGCGCGTTGACGCTGCGCCGGGCGCACAGATTTTATTCATTCAAGTGATGAAGGCAAACGTTTATATTGAAATGTAGAGCTTATTGCATGGTTTTGTGTGACTTTGATCACATTAATAAGATTGCTCACACCTGAGTCAGTTCGTAACAAGTGTTTCAGCTAAGTAAAATTAGGTAAAAGGCTAGCCCGCTATGCAAAGGCTCTTTAGAATCAAGGCACTTGCTTTTTACTCTGCTCCGTTAAGGAATTTCCATGCTCAAATCCACTCTGGCGGCGATGGCTGCCGTATTCGCCATTTCAGCATTCTCCCCCGCCATGGCGGCCAAGGGCGACCCGCACGTACTGCTGACCACTTCTGCTGGCAACATCGAGTTGGAGCTGAATAGCCAGAAGGCGCCGATTTCTGTCGATAACTTCCTGAAGTACGTGAACAGCGGTTTCTATAACAACACGACCTTCCACCGGGTGATCCCAGGCTTTATGGTGCAAGGCGGCGGCTTTAACGAGCAGATGCAGCAAAAGCAGCCGAACCCGCCGATTAAAAACGAAGCCGACAATGGCCTGCGTAATACCCGCGGCACGATCGCCATGGCGCGTACTGCCGACCAGGACAGCGCGACCAGCCAGTTCTTCATCAACGTGGCCGATAACGCCTTCCTCGACCATGGCCAGCGCGATTTTGGCTACGCGGTATTTGGTAAAGTGGTGAAGGGAATGGATGTCGCCGACAAAATTTCTCAGGTTCCGACCCACAACGTCGGCCCGTACCAAAATGTTCCGTCCAAACCGGTCGTTATTCTCTCGGCGAAAGTGCTGCCGTAATCCTCTTCTGGCGCGGGCGGTCCGCCTGCGCCCAGCTTGCCTCTCTGCGTAACCTGAAATTGCTGCTTATACTTGTGGCACACAGGGGACGATAAGGGAGGCGACCATGCGTTTACTCACCGATAAACAAAAATCCCGGCTCTGGGAACAGACCCGCAATGCCAATTTTCAGGCCAGCCGACGCCTTGAAGGCGCGACGGTACCGCTCGTTACCTTGACGGCTGAGGAAGCGCTGGCGCGTCTTGCCGAGCTGAGGAGGCGTCATGAGCGCTAAATATGGTGACGATCGCGACCCCTATCTCTATCCGACGCTGGATGTGTTGCGTAATCGGCTGGGTATTCGTCAGGCGCAGCGGCTGGAACAAACGGCATGGGAATTCACTTCGCTGCGCGCGGCGACGATCCCGTTGGGCCCGCGCGGCCGCGGCTTACCGCATCTGTGCGCCATTCACCGGCAACTTTATCAGGATCTCTTTGACTGGGCGGGCAAACTGCGGGAAATCGATATCTACCAGGGCGATACGCCGTTTTGCCACTTCGCGTGGATAGAGAAAGAGGGCAACGCGCTGATGCGCAAGCTGGAAGAAGAGGACTATCTGTGTGAACAACCCCGGGAGACGTTCGTCGAACGCCTGAGCTGGTACTACGGCGAAATCAATGTCCTGCACCCGTTCCGCCTTGGCAACGGCCTGACGCAAAGGATCTTCTTCGAACAGTTGGCCATTCACGCCGGCTACCTGCTCGACTGGCGGGGTATTGAGCCGGATGCGTGGAGCCAGGCTAACCAGCTGGGCGCGATGGGCGACCCGGAACCGCTGGAGCGTATCTTTCGTAAAGTGGTAAGCGAAGCGCGGGAATCTGAGTAGAATAGCCCGGTTTTGTTTTTTCCGGAGCCGCTATGATCCTGCTAATCGATAACTATGACTCTTTCACCTGGAATCTGTACCAGTACTTTTGCGAACTGGGGGCGGAGGTGCTGGTTAAGCGTAACGATGAGTTAACGCTGGCAGAGATAGCGTCGCTGGCGCCGGAGAAAATCGTTATTTCGCCGGGCCCCTGCACGCCCGATGAGTCAGGTATTTCGCTGGACGTTATCCGCCGCTATGCCGGAAAAACCCCGCTGCTCGGCGTGTGTCTGGGTCATCAGGCTATCGCCCAGGTCTTCGGCGCCGCCATCGTACGCGCCGCTCAGGTCATGCATGGTAAAACGTCGCTTATTGAGCACAACGGCGAGGGCGTTTTTAAGGGGTTAAACAACCCGCTCACCGTTACGCGTTACCATTCATTAGTTATCGACCCGCCAACTCTTCCCGCGGATTTTATCGTTACCGCCCGCAGCGCCAGCGGTGAAATCATGGGTATCCGCCATCGCCAGTGGGATCTCGAAGGCGTGCAGTTCCACCCGGAGAGTATTCTTAGCGAACAGGGACACCAACTGCTGCAAAACTTCCTTAAACGCTGATTTGTAGTTGCCATGAGTTGATTTATTATGCATATTTTGTGATTAAAACATCGCATTCATTGCACCTTACACAGAAGGATGGGCATCACATGGCAACAGAGCAACCGGCAATCACCCGCGCCACATTCGATGAAGTCATTCTGCCGATTTATGCACCGGCGGAGTTTATTCCGGTGAAGGGGAAAGGCAGCCGCGTTTGGGATCAGCAGGGCAAAGAGTACGTTGATTTTGCCGGCGGGATTGCGGTGACCGCGCTGGGCCACTGCCACCCGGCGCTGGTGGCGGCGCTGCACGAGCAGGGCGAAACCCTGTGGCACACCAGCAACGTTTTTACCAACGAGCCGGCGCTGCGCCTGGGTCGCCAACTGGTGGACGCTACTTTTGCCGAACGCGTGGTGTTTATGAACTCCGGTACGGAAGCCAATGAAACGGCGTTCAAGCTGGCGCGTCATTACGCAATCACTCGCCATAGCCCGTACAAAACCAAAATCATCGCTTTCCATAATGCCTTCCACGGACGGTCGCTGTTCACCGTCTCGGTTGGTGGTCAGCCGAAATACTCTGACGGTTTCGGGCCGAAACCGGCAGATATCGTGCATGTCCCATTTAACGATCTCGAGGCGGTGAAAGCGGTGATCGATGACCATACCTGCGCGGTGGTGGTTGAGCCGATTCAGGGCGAGGGCGGGGTGATGGCGGCGACGCCGGCGTTCCTGCAGGGGCTGCGCGAACTGTGCGACCAGTATCAGGCACTGCTGGTATTTGATGAAGTGCAGTGCGGTATGGGCCGTACCGGTTCGCTGTTCGCCTATATGCATTACGGCGTGACCCCGGATATCCTGACCAGCGCGAAAGCGCTCGGCGGCGGTTTCCCGATTAGCGCGATGTTGACCACCAATGAAATTGCCAGCGCCTTCCATGCCGGTTCCCATGGCTCCACCTACGGCGGCAATCCGCTGGCCTGCGCGGTGGCGACCGCGGCTTTCAACCTGATTAACACGCCGCAGGTGCTGGAGGGCGTGAATGCCAAACGGGCGCTGTTTGTCGAACACCTGCAGCAGATCGATGCGCAGTTTGATCTGTTCAGCGACATCCGCGGCATGGGGCTGTTAATCGGCGCCGCGCTTAAGCCGCAGCATCATGGACGCGCGCGCGATTTCCTCTATGCCGCGGCGGAGGCCGGGGTGATGGTGTTAAACGCCGGGCCGGACGTAATGCGCTTTGTGCCGTCGCTGGTGATTGATGATAGCGATATCGCCGAAGGGATGGCGCGCTTTGCGCAGGCGGTTAAAAACGTGCTTAGCGCCTAGTCGTGCGTAGCCAGATGCCGTGATGCGGACGCTGACGCCATGCCACCGACGAAATGGTGTGCATGGTGTTCAGATGGCCGAGGATCCGCTGCAGATGCTGCTCAAGGGTGCTGAGCGGCCCACGCAACACTTCCCCGTCCTGGGATTCCATAATATTTACATCGCCCGCGCTGCCCGGCCCGTCTGAATCCAGACGCTGCTGACAGCGCTGCAGCGCAATTTCACAAGATTCCAGATACCGCTGCGCCAGGTCAGGCGTTAGCATCGTATGCTCGCGCGCCAGCGTGGTCATGGCGTTGATATGCTCAACGATAAACTGGCTATGGGTTACCCACAGCTTCATATCTTCCAGATAGTGCGAGTTAAAACCCGGTTCCTGCATCGCCTGGTTAAGCGAGTTATACAGGGCGTTGTGCGCCTGGTTGACGCGCATACGCTGGTAGGCCAACGCCGGGGCCTGCGGATCGGCGCTAAGTATCAGCCGAATAGCCTCCTGATCGGCCTCCAGGGCATCGTGGGCGTTTTTACGCAGCAGGCCGCTCTGCCATTGCGGCCATAGCCAGACCATCCCGCCAAAGGCGATCAGACAGCCAATGATGGTATCGATAAAGCGGGCGACGATGAACTGCTCGCCGTTAAGCGTTAGCAACTGCAGGGTATATACCGCGGTGACGGTAAAGCCCACCATCGCCCAGCCGTAGTGTTTACGAATGATGAGATAGCTCAGCAGCGTGATGAACAACATACCGCTTAACGTATAGCTCTCCGGTACGTGGAAGTGTAAGGTCAGCCAGGCGATCACCAGGCCCGCCAGGGTGCCTGCCGCCCGGTGGACAATCCGCACGCGGGTGGCGCCGTAACCGTTTTGCGTCACGAACAGCACGGTCATCAGGATCCAGTAAGGCTTCGGCAGGTGCAGGGCGCTGCCCATCAGGCTGGCGATGCTCAACATTACGCTGATGCGCGCGGCGTTGCGCAGCGCCGGGGATTTCAATGACAGGTAATTCTTCAGGGCCGGTAGCAGCGGCAGGCGTCGTTCTTTGTCCGCCATCAGGTTACGTGCGTACAGCGGGCGCTGGGTGCGCAGCACGCGGGCGATACGACTGAAGTGCCAGGCGCAGAACTGGCCAACTGGGTTATCGGGATGCTGATAGGCGATTTTTTCCAGCGCGCCGATTTGCTTATCCATCTGAAAGCGGCGCGGGTAGCGGTGGTAGAGAATATCATCCGCCAGCACCCGCAGACGAGCGGCAACGGTCTGCGCGTTCCAGCGGATGACCGCTTCCGCATGGCTGCGCTCCACCAGTTTTTGCACCTCTTCCGGCTGGTGCAGGCTCACTGAAATATGTTCCTGCAGATCCAGCCCAACCTGGAACGCGCGCAGCAGTCGCTTATGTTCGCTACGCTGGTTGGCGGCTAACATATGCATCTGCTGATAGCACTGGGTAATTAAATCGACTACCTTCTGCTGGCGGGTAAGCAGCGGCGGCAGGGAGGTCGTCGGATCAGTGTGCTGCGTCAGGAGGCTATATTTGGCCTCGCAATAGTTAGCCAGTTCGCGGTAAAGCAGGCTTAACGACTCGCGCAGCGGCTGCTCTCGCCAGAGCCAAAACCAGAACCAGTTAAAGAGTCCGTACCACAAGGTTCCCAGCGCATAGATAAGCAGCGGCTCCCAGATGGGCATATTGCCGGCCAGGCTTAAGGTAAAAATGGCGGCGATAAGCGATGCCGGCAACAGGCGAGCGTGTAGCGAGCTGATTTCCGCCGTCACGCCGAGAATCAGCGCCAGCGCGCTGAGGATAAGCGGCAACGGGATGTCGCGCGCCAGAAGCAATTGCACAATCAGGCTGCTGCCGGCAAACAGGCAGCCGCCAACGATCAGGCGTTTGAAAAAACGTTTATGCGGGGTGTCGAGACCGGCAATATTGCAACAGGCGGGAACTAAAGAGAACAGCAGCCCTTGCTGCAGATGGCCGAGCAGAAGCCCGATGGCCACAGGTAGACACAGCACCAGCGTTTGCCGCAGTGCATAGTTGACTTCCGGGTGGTAAATCAGCCTGCGCCACATGGGAGAAACAAAAACGGCGTACTGCGCGGAGCAATACGCCGTTTAGCGACTTAACGGGTACCGTAGACGACGATAGTTTTACCGTGTGCCGAGATCAGGTTTTGATCTTCCAGCATCTTCAGAATACGGCCGACGGTTTCACGAGAGCAACCGACGATCTGGCCAATTTCCTGGCGGGTGATTTTGATCTGCATCCCGTCCGGGTGAGTCATGGCATCAGGCTGTTTCGCCAGATTCAGTAAGGTCTGAGCGATACGGCCCGTCACGTCGAGGAAAGCAAGGTTACCGACTTTCTCGGAAGTGACCTGCAGACGACGCGCCATCTGCGAAGAAAGGCGCATCAGGATGTCCGGGTTCACCTGGATTAACTGACGGAATTTTTTGTAAGAGATCTCGGCCACTTCACATGCGGTTTTCGCACGTACCCAGGCACTACGTTCCTGACCTTCTTCAAACAGGCCTAATTCACCGATGAAATCGCCCTGGTTGAGGTAAGAGAGGATCATCTCTTTACCTTCTTCATCCTTGATGAGTACAGCCACGGAGCCTTTTACGATGTAGTAAAGCGTTTCCGCTTTCTCACCCTGGTGAATCAGCGTGCTCTTTGATGGGTACTTATGAATGTGGCAATGAGACAAGAACCATTCAAGGGTAGGGTCTGTTTGCGGTTTGCCAAGCACCATGCGCGGTTATCCTCTGTTATAAGCTATCTCCGGACGCCGACACTACACGGCATCCGGGCATGCAATCGTATTTTTCCCTATGCCTGGGAAGCTGGCTGCTCAATTTATGCAGCCTGTAATGTGAACTCCTCAGCATACATGCGGTACATCAATGTATTACTGTAGCATCCAGACTGTTTTAGCATAGCTTTCACCGCATGTCTCCTGGTGTCTCGCTTCAGCATGACCCAGGTCGCCTTCCGTTGCGAGATTTGTTATGTGCGCGTAATCTGTCAGGAAAATTGCAACAGCGGAGTTAAATTTTATGCAAGCGCGTGTGAAATGGGTGGAAGGTCTAACCTTCATCGGTGAGTCGGCCTCCGGCCACCAGATTTTAATGGATGGCAACTCCGGGGACAAAGCGCCCAGCCCGATGGAGATGGTGTTAATGGCGGCGGGCGGCTGTAGCGCAATTGACGTGGTGTCTATCCTGCAAAAAGGGCGTCAAAACGTCACTAACTGCGAAGTGAAGCTGACCTCCGAACGCCGTGAAGAGGCGCCGCGCCTGTTCACTCATATCAATCTGCACTTTATCGTCACCGGTAAAGAGCTGAAGGATGCGGCGGTGTCCCGTGCGGTGGATTTATCCGCGGAGAAGTACTGCTCGGTGGCGTTGATGCTGGAAAAGGCGGTCAACATCACCCACTCTTACGAAGTCATCGAAGCCTGAGGCGAATTGACGTAGCGGGACACTAACCCCGGCAGCACGGCGACCGGGGTTTTATTTTGCCCTTAACTAATGGTTTTGCCTTCCATCAAGCGCTCGACCAGCGGCGCCATAATGAGCTCCATCGCCAGCCCCATCTTACCGCCCGGCACCACCAGGGTGTTCATATGCGAGATAAACGACCCCTGTAGCATCGCCAACAGCCAGGGATAATCAATCCCCTGCAAATTGCGGAAGTGAATCACCACGAAGCTTTCGTCGAGCGATGGAATACCTTTGGCGGCAAACGGATTCGAGGTATCGACCGTCGGCACGCGCTGGAAGTTGATATGGGTACGTGAGAACTGGGGGGTGATGAAATTGATGTAGTCCTCCATCGAACGCACCACTGAGTCCATCACCGCTTCGCGCGAATGGCCGCGTTCGCTGGTATCGCGAATGAGCTTCTGAATCCATTCGAGGTTGACGATCGGCACCACGCCGACCAGCAGGTCGACATGTTTCGCCACGTCATGCTGCGGCGTCACCACGCCGCCGTGCAGCCCCTCATAAAACAGCACGTCGGTCGGTTCAGGCAGCGGCTGCCACGGGGTAAAGGTGCCGGGAACCTGATTCCAGGGAACCGCTTCATCATAGGTATGGAGATATTTTCGCGACTGGCCCTTGCCGAATTCGCCGTACTCTAAAAAGGTGCGTTCAAGCAGGCTGAAGTCGTTGGCCTCCGGGCCGAAGTAGCTGATGTGTTTGCCCTGATCGCGCGCTTTGCGGATCGCCATGTCCATTTCCGGGCGAGTATAGCGATGGAAGCTATCCCCTTCGACCTCCGCGGCATGCAGGTTCAGTTGCGAGAAAATTTTGCGAAACGCGAGGCTGGTGGTGGTGGTGCCCGCGCCGCTGGAGCCCGTGAC
This sequence comes from Klebsiella sp. CN_Kp097, assembly GCF_040064495.1. NCBI lineage: Bacteria > Pseudomonadati > Pseudomonadota > Gammaproteobacteria > Enterobacterales > Enterobacteriaceae > Klebsiella > Klebsiella sp. CN_Kp097. The sequence goes on from NZ_JBEAIL010000006.1 coordinate 343,197, forward strand.
TGCGATCACTGGATGTTTGGCAGACATAACAACTCCCTGATTAAGTGATGGTGTGTCGCCGTATCGCGCCAGGCTCTCGCGGTTAGAGGGGCATGGCGCTTAGCCGTTAAACATCTTGCGGGGCATGATGTTGACCGTCTCGTGCAGTTCTGACCACACCAGTACGGCCTCCCCGGTTTTAAGCTGCTGTTTTACATCGGCGACTTTATCGGCAAGCGAACGTTCATGTTCACCATAATCGGTGCCTTCGCGCAACACAAAGCTTTCAATCAGATTATCCAGCGTTTCGGGATCGAGATCCTGCCAGGGAATAATCATGCTTGTCCTCCCAGCCAGCGGGTTAACCAATCCGGAATACGTTGCTCCAGCCACATTTGCGGTTTTCGCAGCGTACCGCCGACAAAGCCAACGTGGCCGCCTTGTTCCGTGAGCTGATATTCGACGTTAGCCGGCAGCTGTTCCTGCGGCGGTATTGAATGATGGTCCATAAATGGATCGTCTTTTGCGTGAATGATCAGCGTCGGCTTGGTGATATCGCTTAAGCGCGGCATCGCGCTGCACTGTCGGTAATAGTCTAGCGCATCGGCGAAACCGTGGATTTTGGCGGTGATCATGTCGTCGAATTCGCGGATGCGGCGCATGCTTTTGAGCTGGCGAAGATCCACCGGCAGCGAGCCTGGATAGGCTTTCAGCTTGCGCGAGGCGTTGGCTTTCAGCAGGTTGAGCAGGTAACGCTGATAGACGCGCGAAAATCCTTTATCCATATGGTAGCTGCAGGCTTCCAGCATAAAGGGCGCCGAGACAATGACGGCCGCATCGAGCGGAATATTGTCGCCTTCTTTCGCCAGCAGACAGCCCAGCATGTTGCCGCCAAGCGAATAGCCTACCGCCGCCGTCGGCGCGGCGCCGAATTCACGCCGCAACCAGTGCAGGAACCAGGTGCCGTCTTCCGTTTCGCCAGAGTGATAAATACGACTGTTGCGATTCGGCTCGCCGCTGCAGCCGCGAAAATGCATCACCACCCCGAGCCAGCCGCGCTGCATGGCGGCGTGAATTAAACCGTGGGCGTAAGGGCTGTGCAGGCTGCCTTCCAGACCGTGAAAGACCACCAGTCGCGGTTTGTGGCGCGCGCCGGCGGGGTCTTCGCTCCAGGCCAGATCGACGAAATCGCCATCCGGCAGCTCAAGGCGCTGCCAGTGCGGCGTAAATCGGAGCTTGCGGCGGATGATCCGCGGCAGCATGGTTTGCAGATGACGATTGCCCACGCCGCGCATCGGATGGAATTCGCGCGAATCGTTATCGGGGGGCGTCACTGCTGTCGGGGTTATTTCAACCATAGTACCAGGATTATTAAGAAACTTTTAGAACACTATACCGCGCATAAAAGTGGGCGGTTAGCCAATATGTGGTCTTGCGGCTAATCGGCAAGCAGATTGCGCGAGAAGAGGTGGATATCCGCACCGGGCTTGAGCCGCCACAATCGCGCCTTTCGCGCCCCTGTCGCCAGCGTTTCTCCGGTTTCTTCGAACATGCCGGAGGCCTCAAAACGGCGGATTAGGCTTTTACGCTGAATCGGCTGGCCGAGGATGATTTCGGTCGCTTCCTGCAACTGGCCGTGGGTAAAGGTATCCCCCAAACAGTAAACAGGCAATAACGAATACATCGTTTTCTGGCGCAGGCGCTCCAGCGCGGCGCTGACTATCTGCCGATGATCGAAGGCAAGGTGATACTCATCAAGCTGCTGGACCGGCACCCAGCGGGCGTCGCTGACGCTGGCGATATGCGGCTGACAATCGACCCAGGCGATTAGCGCGAACCAGGCAACGGTCAGGCTCCAACCGCGCGGATCGCGGTCCGGTCCGGAAAAGGTACCGAACTGCTCCAGCCATGAAGGGGAAATGCCGGTTTTTTCCGTCAGCTTCCGCAGCGCCGTAGTGCGGGTGGACTCATCGTGGCCCGTATCGATAAATCCGCCGGGCAGCCCCCATGCGCCTTGCTGTGGCGGATTCGCGCGTTCAACCAACAGTACGCACAGCGCTCCCTGATGAAGGGTAAACAGCACGCTGTCGACGGTCACCAGCGGTGAAGGAAAACGGCTGGCGTCGTAGTGGTTGAGGTAATCGGCGTCGGTGGTCATAACATGCTCGCTGCGCAATAAGAACGCCGACAAGTGTACCAGCCCCCTTCAGAGCGGCAAGTGGCTATTTTTTCCTTCTATCTTTCAATGGGTTAATTCTTTTTCGTCGCGGAACGATATTTAATGCTTGCATGAATAGTGTCTTAAGGACATTATCAATTGTGTCCAAGAGACATAATTTAGGCGAGGAGGCCATCATGAGCGAAAAATTCACACTTTTGCTGGACGATACAGCGGTAACCCTTGCCAGCGGCGTCTTCCCTGATGGCGCAGGCTGGCTGAAAGTGACCGGTGAGCTGCCGGCCTCCGCCGCGTTAATGCGCATTCGGGCGGTCGCGCTACGTGATATGAATGATTTTATGCTGCTGGCCCAGTTGGTGGAGGCCGTTCGCCATGTGACCGATGTCGCCTTCAGCCATCTGGAGCTGCCATGGCTGCCGTGGGCGCGCCAGGATCGCCATATGGTGCCAGGCGACAGCTTTGCGCTGAAAGTTTTTGCACAGCAGCTGAATACACTGGGATTCGACAAAATTGTAGTCCTCGACCCGCATAGTGAGGCCGCGGCGGCGGCGGTAAACAACCTGGTCGCGATTAGCCAACAACAGTGCATGCTGCAGAACTCCCATCTGCGACGTGCCATCGCCGCCGGGAAGTTAATGCTGGTGGCGCCGGATGCTGGAGCGTTAAAGAAAATTCAGTATGTCGCTAAAGCCTGTGGCGCCAGCGAGTTTGCGATCCTCAGTAAGGAGCGAGATGTCGCTAGCGGCGCGTTAACAGGCTTTTCGCTGCTGGCCGGAGAGGTGGCGGGTAAAGCGGTACTGATCGTTGATGATCTTTGCGATGCCGGTGGAACGTTTATCGGCTCGGCGCAGGTCCTGCGTGACGCCGGCGCGCGTAGCGTTAGCCTGTACGTGACGCATGGCGTCTTTTCTAAAGGCATTACGCATCTATTGAATAATGGCATCGATGCCATTTACTCCACCACCTCTTATTCCTCTGCGGCTTTAGTCCATCCACAGCTGGAACTGATTGATATTGAAACCATTTACCGCGCTTATTGGGGATAACAAAATGAAAATGAATCCGATTCTGGCTATCGATGGTTATAAAGTTTCCCATCGCGTTCAGTATCCACAGGGGACGACTAAGGTCTATTCGAATTTTACGCCGCGCGGCGACCGTTTCTTTCAGTCGCCGCTAGCGGATGGCAAGTTGGTATTCTTCGGCTTACAGGGTTTTTTACAGTGGTTCCTCATCGATCTGTTTAACGAGGGCTTTTTCGCTCGTCCGGAAGAGGAAGTGGTCAGCGAGTATAAGCAGGTTATGGACGGCTACCTGGGACGGGATAGTGTCGCGGTAGATCATATCCGCGAGCTGCATCAGCTAGGCTACCTGCCGCTGCACATCAAAGCGCTGGATGAGGGCACGAAAGTGCCGATGAAGGTACCGGTTTTAACCATCACCAATACCCTGCCGCAGTTTTTCTGGCTGGTGAACTATCTGGAGACGGTCCTTTCGGCAGAACTGTGGAAAACGTCAACTAATGCCACTATCGCGCATCACTATCGTCTGATCTGCGAACGCTGGGCGGAGCAAACCTGTAGCGATTTGACACATCTGGATTTTCAATGCCACGACTTTTCGTTTCGCGGCATGTCCGGGCTACATGACGCCGCACAGTCTGGCAGCGGGCATCTGATTAGCTTTAAAGGGACGGATAGCCTGCCTGCGCTGCTCTACGCTCGTGATTACTATACTCGGGGTGAAGAAGACACGATCGGCGCCAGCATCCCCGCTACCGAGCATAGCGTGATGTGTATGGGCGAGCGGGATCGGGAGATAGAAACTTTTCGCCGGCTCATCTCTGACGTCCACCCGCAGGGGTTTGTCTCTATTGTTTCCGATACCTGGGATTACTGGCAGGTACTGACCGAGTATACCCGCGAACTGAAAGCCGTCATTATGCAACGCCAGGGACGTGTGGTATTCCGACCGGACAGCGGCGATCCGGTGGCTATCCTCTGCGGCACTGCCGCCGATGATGATACCCGCAGCGATCGTCGCGCCGAGGAGAAAGGTTCGGTTGAGGTGCTGTGGGAAATCTTTGGCGGGACGATTAACGAGAAGGGGTATAAGGTGCTGGACCCCCACGTAGGTCTGATTTATGGCGATTCTATTACGCTTGCGAGAGCGGATGAGATCCTGCGTCGCCTGGAAGCTAAAGGCTTTGCCAGCGCTAACGTGGTATTCGGGGTGGGTTCATATACCTACCAGTACAATACGCGTGATACTTTCGGCTTTGCGATGAAAGCCACCTGGGGGGAAGTGAATGGCGAAGGAAGAGCGCTCTTTAAGGAGCCAAAAACCGACAACGGCCTGAAACGTTCTGCGCGCGGGCTGTTACGCGTAGCGCGCGATGCCAGCGGCGAGCTACGGCTGCATGACGATCAAAGCCAGGAGCAAGAAGGTCAGGGAGAGCTAACCACTCGTTTCCTTGATGGCCAGCTGTTTGGTTACGAATCATTGTCACAGATCCGCGCCCGGCTGGCGGCGCAGCGTTGATGCCAGGCGAATGAAAAAAGGCGGGATATCCCGCCTTTTGTTGTCACTGTCTTGCATTAACCTTCCTGCAGCATCCGCTCCAGCTGTTCCTGCGCGTCCAGCCACGCCATTTCACACTCTTCGAGCCCTGATTTGGCGCTCGCCTGCTGCTGCAGGCACGCGGTTAATTCCGCTTTGCGCGAGGCGTCATATAACTCGCTGTCGCCCAGTTTCTCTTCCGCCTGCGCCAGCTGCGCGTTGAGTTTATCCATCTCTTTTTCCAGCCGGGCGATCTCTTTACGCAGCGGTTGCGTTTGCGTGCGCAGTTCGGCTTCGCGGCGTTTTTGATCCTTACGCGCTTGCGCGCTGTTGCCGTTATCCTTCGGCGCTTCAGAAGTCTGGTTTTCCTGCTTCTGCGAATCACTCAGCCACTGCTGATAATCTTCCAGATCGCCATCAAACGGTTCAACTTTACCGTCGTGTACGAGATACAGATCGTCAGTGGTGGAGCGGATCAGGTGACGATCGTGCGAGACCACGACCAGCGCCCCTTCGAAGTCGATCAGCGCTTCGGTTAAGGCCTGACGCATATCAAGATCAAGGTGGTTGGTCGGTTCATCGAGCAGCAGTAGGTTAGGGCGCTGCCAGACGATTAACGCCAGCACCAGGCGCGCTTTTTCGCCGCCGGAGAAACGGCGGGTCTCTTCGCTGACTTTATCCCCCTGGAATCCAAAGCCGCCGAGGTAGTCGCGCAGTTTTTGTTCCAGCTCCTGCGGCGCCAGGCGGGCCAGATGCTGTATCGGCGACTCATCGGCGCGCAGGAATTCGAGCTGATGCTGGGCGAAGTAACCGAGCTTAATCCCTTTCGCCAGGCCAATTTCACCGGACAGCGGCTGTAACTCACCGGCCAGCAGCTTAATCAGCGTTGATTTACCGGCGCCGTTGCGCCCCAGCAGACCGATACGCGAACCGGGCACCAGGTTCAGCTTGATGGAGTCGAGAATAATCCGTTCGCCGTAGCCGGCGCTGACTTTTTCCATCTTGAGTAACGGGTTCGGCAGGCTTTCCGGCGCGCGGAAGCTGAAGTGGAACGGGTTATCGACGTGCGCCGGAGCGATAAGCTCCATGCGCTCAAGCATTTTGATACGGCTCTGCGCCTGCTTCGCTTTGGTGGCCTTGGCGCGGAAGCGGTCGATATAGCTCTGCAAGTGGGCTACGCGCTGCTGCTGGCTTTCATACATGGCCTGCTGCTGCGACAGACGGGTCGCGCGCTGGATTTCAAACGAGCTGTAGTTACCGGTGTATTCGAACATCGTTTGCTGTTCGATATGAATAATTTTATCGACGATCGGATCGAGGAAATCACGATCGTGGGAAATCAGGATCAGCGTACCGGTATAGCCTTTCAGCCATTTTTCCAGCCAGATCACCGCATCAAGATCGAGGTGGTTGGTCGGTTCGTCGAGCAGCAGCAGGTCGGAACGGCAGATCAGCGCCTGCGCGAGGTTTAAGCGCATACGCCAGCCGCCGGAGAAATCACTGACCGGGCGCTCAAGCTGCTCGTTACTGAAACCAAGGCCGTGTAGCAGGCTGGCGGCGCGGGAACGAATAGTCCAGGCGTCAATGGCATCCAGCTTACCGTGGACGGTAGCGATGGCGTGGCCGTCGTCGCGCTCATTGGCCTGCTGTAAATCGGCTTCCAGCTTGCGGAACTCGCGATCGCCATCAATAACATAATCAATAGCCGGTTGCGGCAGGGCCGGCGTTTCCTGATTAACCCACGCCAGCTGCCAGTTGCTCGGGAAGGTCATGGAGCCGCCGTCGGCGCTTATCTCGTTTTTCAAAAGCGAAAGCAACGTAGATTTACCGCAGCCGTTTTTACCCACCAGACCGACCTTCTGGCCAGGATTGATGGTGGCGGTGGCGTTGTCCAGCAGGACGCGTACGCCGCGACGAATTTGTAACGAGGAGAAAACAATCATAAGGCGCCGTATGTTCAGACTATGTTAATTTGTCTTTATGATAATGTAGTGTGGAAGCGAAACGCTCCATAGGGCCGCAATGGTAGCCCAAAATGAAGACGATAGACAAAGTCATTCTGGTTGCGTCGAGACGCAGCCGCTTCGCAAGCCGCCAGATGACGTTCGGGAGGGGAATGATGTCTCAGACAGCGAAAGTGTTGCTGCTGTATGCCCACCCAGAATCTCAGGATTCCGTGGCCAACCGGGTTTTGCTTGAACCGGCCTTACAGTTGCCGAATGTCACCGTGCACGATCTTTATGCGCACTATCCAGATTTTTTTATTGATATCGCCCATGAGCAGGATCTCCTGCGTCAGCACCAGGTGATTGTTTTCCAACATCCGCTGTATACGTGGAGCTGCCCGGCATTGTTGAAAGAGTGGCTGGACCGGGTGCTGAGCCGCGGCTTCGCCAGCGGCGCGGGAGGAAATCAACTGGCGGGAAAGTACTGGCGTAGCGTGATCACCACCGGCGAGCCGGAGAGCGCTTACCGCCGCGATGCTAATCGCTATCCGATGAATGATATTCTGCGCCCTTTTGAGTTAACGGCCGGCATGTGCCGCATGCACTGGCTGAGTCCGATTATTGTCTACTGGGCGCGCCGACAGCGGCCGGAAGATTTGCAAAGCCACGCCCGCGCATATCGCGATTGGCTCGCGAATCCTGTTGCTACAGGAGGCGTCAATGGCGGGAGCTGATTTGCTATTAGCAGGGGTACTGTTTTTGTTTGCCGCCGTGGTGGCGGTACCGCTGGCGGCCCGGCTGGGCATTGGCGCCGTGCTCGGCTACCTGCTGGCCGGGATTGCAATTGGCCCGTGGGGGCTTGGCTTTATTAGCGATGTGGATGAAATTCTTCACTTTTCCGAGCTGGGCGTTGTATTCCTGATGTTCATCATCGGCCTTGAGCTTAATCCGGCCAAATTGTGGCAACTGCGCAACTCGATATTCGGCGTCGGCGCGGCGCAGGTGCTGTTTAGCGCGGCGATCCTCGGCGGATTGCTGGTGGTCACCGGGTTTTCGTGGCAGGCGGCCGTGGTGGGCGGTATTGGGTTAGCAATGTCTTCTACCGCAATGGCGCTGCAGCTGATGCGCGAGAAGGGAATGAGCCGTAACGAATCCGGCCAGCTGGGCTTTTCAGTTCTGTTATTTCAGGATTTAGCGGTGATCCCGGCACTGGCGCTGGTCCCGCTGCTCGCCGGACACGGCGACGATAACTTCAACTGGATGTCGGTGGGGATGAAGGTGCTGGCTTTCGCCGGCATGCTGATTGGCGGCCGTTTTCTGCTGCGTCCGGTTTTCCGTTTTATCGCCGGTTCCGGCGTGCGTGAGGTATTTACCGCCGCCACGCTGCTGCTGGTGCTGGGTTCCGCGCTGTTTATGGACGCCCTGGGGCTGTCAATGGCGCTGGGGACGTTTATCGCCGGCGTGCTGCTGGCGGAAAGCGAATATCGCCACGAGCTGGAAATCGCTATTGAGCCTTTTAAAGGCTTGCTGCTGGGGCTGTTTTTTATCTCCGTCGGCATGGCGCTGAATCTTGGCGTGCTATATACCCATCTGTTGTGGGTCGCGCTGAGCGTTGCCGCGCTGGTGGCGGTTAAAGCGTTGGTGCTTTATGTATTGGCCCGGCTATATGGTTTGCGCAGCTCCGAGCGCACGCAGTTCGCCGGAGTATTGAGCCAGGGCGGCGAGTTCGCCTTTGTTCTCTTTTCCATGCCGGCTTCGCAGAAGCTGTTCCATAACGATCAAATGGCGCTGCTGCTGGTTACCGTAACCTTATCGATGATGACCACGCCGCTCCTGATGAAGGTCATTGATAAAGTGCTGTCGCGACGGCTTAACCCGGCGGAGGATACCGATGAGGCGCCATGGGTCGAGGATGATAAGCCACAGGTGATTATCGTTGGCTTCGGGCGTTTTGGTCAGGTGATTGGGCGCCTGCTGATGGCCAATAAAATGCGTATTACCGTGCTTGAACGCGATATCAGCGCGGTCAACCTGATGCGCAAATATGGCTACAAAGTCTATTTCGGCGATGCGACGCAGCTTGAGCTGCTGCGTTCGGCGGGGGCGGAAGAGGCGCAGTCTATTGTGATTACCTGCAACGAGCCGGAAGATACCATGAAGCTGGTGGAGATGTGCCAACAGCATTTTCCCCACCTCCATATTCTGGCGCGTGCGCGGGGGCGCGTAGAGGCGCATGAGCTATTACAGGCCGGCGTGACGCAATTCTCGCGAGAAACCTTCTCCAGCGCCCTGGAATTGGGGCGCAAGGCGCTGGTGACCCTGGGAATGCATCCGCATCAGGCGCAGCGCGCGCAGTTACACTTTCGACGCCTCGATATGCGAATGCTGCGCGAGTTAATGCCAGTGCATACTGATACCGTACAGATATCCCGCGTGCGGGAGGCCCGGCGCGAGCTGGAAGAGATTTTTGAGCGTGAAATGCAGAAAGAAAGCCGGCAGCTGGACGGCTGGGACGAGTTTGAATAGAAGGTAGAACAAAATGGCGGTACGTAAACGTTTTATTGCCGGCGCAAAATGCCCGGCGTGCCAGGCGCAGGATTCACTGGCGATGTGGCGCGAGAATAATGTCGATATTGTTGAGTGCGTTAAGTGCGGACATCAGATGCGCGAGGCCGATAAAGAGGTCCGCGAGCACGTTCGTAAAGAAGAGCAAGTGATCGGCATTTTTCATCCGGACTAGCGTTATCTGTCGCCTTTTTTTAAGCTAAAGGGTACACGGCTGCAGAATTCCGCTACAATCTGCGCCACTATTCTTCCCATGCTCAGGAGATATCATGAAAGTAGCAAAAGACCTGGTGGTCAGCCTGGCCTATCAGGTACGTACAGAAGACGGTGTGTTGGTTGATGAGTCTCCGGTGAGTGCGCCGCTGGACTACCTGCATGGTCACGGTTCCCTGATTTCCGGCCTGGAAAACGCATTAAACGGCCACGAAGTGGGCGACAAATTTGATGTCGAAGTCGGCGCGAATGACGCGTACGGCCAGTATGACGAAAACCTGGTTCAGCGCGTTCCTAAAGACGTTTTCATGGGCGTTGACGAACTGCAGGTTGGCATGCGCTTCCTGGCTGAAACCGACCAGGGTCCGGTACCGGTAGAAATCACCGAAGTCGGCGACGATTTCGTGGTGGTTGACGGCAACCACATGCTGGCTGGCCAGAATCTGAAGTTCAACGTAGAAGTTGTCGCCCTGCGCGAAGCCACTGCAGAAGAGCTGGAGCACGGTCACGTACACGGCGCTCATGGCCACGATCACGATCATGACCACGGTCATGACGGTTGCTGCGGCGGCCACGGCCACGATCATGGTCACGACCATGAACACGGCAAAGGTGGTTGCGGTAACGGTGGTTGCGGTTGCCACTAATGGCGTCGCGTTCGCGCGAATAGCCAAAAAAGCGGGGAAACCCGCTTTTTTTACGTCTCAATAATGCGGAGGCGGCGTCTCTTCAGACTGTGACGCGATGTGCGACGGCTGTGTCGCTTTCAATTTTTCGATCATCAAGCGCATATGTTCGCGCATTTTGGCCATTTCTATTTCATGCGCCGTGACGGTTTTGTTGAGGTCCTCGATGGTGATCTCCTGAAACGCCAGTCGGCTTTCCAGTTCCGCCAGACGCGTCTCCATTGTGCTATCGTTCATAGGTCGCCTCTTCTATCTTGTTTGCGGGCGGATTCTACTCAAGTTTCCGCGTTAACGCAGCATCGTAACGTCAGAGAGGAAACTAATTCATACAAAAATAGTCTGAAATGAGGCGATATTCAGGTAGGTCTGTATGTAGATTTGTTCTGCAACGTTCTATAGTACGTTTTTTGCTTTTTATGATAACCCTGGGGTGAGATGCCCCGGCCCTGGAGAAATGGATGAAATCACTGTTTAAAGTAACGCTGCTGGCGACCACGATGGCCGTTGCCCTGAATGCACCGCTGACCTTTGCTGCCGATACCGCAGCGAAAGCTGCACCGGCGGCGGACAGCAAATCGGCATTTAAAAATGACGATCAAAAATCCGCTTATGCGCTGGGTGCATCCCTCGGCCGTTACATGGAAAACTCCCTGAAAGAACAAGAGAAGCTGGGTATCAAACTGGATAAAGACCAGCTGATCGCCGGTGTGCAGGATGCGTTTGCCGATAAGAGCAAACTGTCCGACAAAGAAATTGAAACCACTCTGCAGTCCTTTGAGACCCGCGTGAAAACCGCCGCTCAGCAGAAGATGGAAAAAGATGCGACCGAGAACGATGCCAAAGGCAAAGCGTTCCGTGACGCCTTCGCTAAAGAGAAGGGCGTGAAAACCTCTAAATCCGGCCTGATGTATAAAGTCGAGAAAGCCGGTACTGGCGATGCGCCGAAAGACAGCGATACCGTCGTGGTGAACTACAAAGGTACGCTGATCGACGGTAAAGAGTTCGATAACTCTTACACCCGCGGCGAGCCGCTCTCTTTCCGTCTTGATGGCGTTATTCCTGGCTGGACCGAAGGCCTGAAAAACATCAAAAAAGGCGGCAAAATCAAGCTGGTTATCCCACCAGATCTGGCCTACGGCAAAACTGGCGTTCCGGGTATCCCGGCTAACTCTACGCTGGTATTCGATGTAGAACTGCTGGACATCAAACCGGCTCCGAAGGCTGATGCTAAGCCAGAAGCCGCTGCCGAAGCACCGGCTGCAGACGCTAAGAAGTAATCTGCTATAAGCCGCCGCCTTCAGGGGCGGCGGCTTTTTTATTGGCTGTAGATATAATTAAAACTGGAAAATTCCTCAGGCGCTGTATTACTTTAGATAGCTTAATAATGATGATGAGCCTGCCCTGACGATAACGACAGGCTCCTGAAAAGGAGTGCTTTTTTACATGTCCAGGTCGCTTTTAACCAACGAAACCAGCGAGCTTGACCTGCTGGATCAACGTCCTTTCGACCAGACCGACTTCGATATCCTAAAATCCTATGAAGCGGTGGTGGACGGGTTAGCGATGCTCATTGGTTCCCATTGTGAAATCGTGCTGCACTCACTGCAGGATTTAAAATGCTCCGCTATTCGTATCGCTAACGGTGAACACACCGGCCGCCAAATTGGCTCGCCGATTACCGATCTGGCGTTACGTATGCTGCACGATATGACGGGAGCGGATAGCAGCGTATCGAAGTGCTATTTTACCCGCGCGAAAAGCGGTGTGCTGATGAAATCGGTGACTATCGCCATTCGCAACCGGGAACATCGGGTGATAGGTCTGCTTTGTATCAACATGAACCTTGATGTTCCGTTCTCGCAGATTATGAGCACTTTCATTCCGCCGGAGACGCCGGAAGTCAACTCGCAGGTCAACTTCGCCTCGTCGGTGGATGATCTGGTGGCGCAAACGCTGGAGTTCACCATTGAAGAGGTGAATGCCGATCGTAACGTATCGAATAACGCGAAAAACCGCCAAATCGTGTTAAATCTTTATGAGAAAGGCATCTTCGATATCAAAGATGCGATTAACCAGGTAGCCGATCGCCTGAATATCTCTAAACACACGGTGTACCTCTACATCCGCCAGTTTAAAAGCGGTGATTTCCAGGGGCTGGATAAGTAATGCGTTTTGCCATCACCGTAACCGGGCCTGCCTACGGTACTCAGCAGGCCAGTAGCGCGTGGCAGTTTGCGCAGGCGGTTATTAACGCAGGACACGAACTGCCCTGCGTATTTTTCTATCGTGAAGGAGTCTACAACGCCAATCAGCTGACGGCTCCCGCCAGCGATGAGGTAGACCTGGTGCGTCACTGGCAGCGCCTGCATGATGAACATGCCGTTGCGCTGCACATTTGCGTGGCAGCCGCGCTACGCCGCGGCGTGAGCGATGAACGCGAAGCGCAGCAGCTTGGTTTGCCGGCGCATAATCTGCAGCCGGGATTCACCTTAAGCGGGCTAGGCGCGCTGGCTGAAGCGTCGTTAACCTGCGATAGAATGGTACAGTTCTGATGAAACGCGTGGCTTTCGTATTTTCTTCCGCGCCGCACGGCAGCGCAGCCGGTAGGGAAGGGCTGGACGCCTTACTGGCGACCTCGGCCCTCACCGACGACCTCGGCGTTTTTTTTGTCGGTGACGGCGTGTTTCAGATTATCCCTGGCCAGCAGCCGGGAAAAATCCTCGCCCGTGATTATATCGCCACCTTCAAGCTGTTATCGCTGTATGACATCGAACAGTGTTGGTTATGCGCGGCGTCTGCCCGCGAGCGCGGCCTGGCCGCCGATACGCCGTGGGTGGTGGATGTAGAAAGCCTCGAGCCAGAAGCGCTGCGCGCCCGGCTTGATGAGTTCAACGTGATTCTACGATTCTGAGGCCCAGATGCTCCACACTCTAAGCGTCTCTCCCTGGCATGTCGATATCGACGCGATGCTGCGTCTGGTGAAGCCAGGCGACGATCTGCTCCTGCTCTCCGATGGCGTGGTCGCGGCGATTGACGGCGGCCGTTTCCTTGAAATCCTGCAATCCGCCCCCATAACCCTACATGCTCTGCAAGACGATATCGAAGCCCGCGGGCTGGCTGGTCAAATTGCGGACAGTGTCGTCAGGGTTGGCTATACTGATTTCGTCAGTCTTACGGTCAAACATGAAGGTCAGTTGGCCTGGTAATGGCGGGATCGTTGTATATTTCTTGACACCTTTTCGGCACCGCCCTAAAATTCTGCGTCCTCATATTATATGAGGCGATTTATTACGTGTTTACGAAGCAAAAGCTAAAACCAGGAGCTATTTAATGGCAACAGTTAACCAGCTGGTACGCAAACCACGCGCGCGCAAAGTTGCAAAGAGCAACGTGCCGGCGCTGGAAGCCTGCCCGCAGAAACGTGGCGTATGTACTCGCGTATATACCACCACTCCTAAGAAACCGAACTCCGCACTGCGTAAAGTTTGCCGTGTGCGTCTGACTAACGGTTTCGAAGTCACCTCCTACATCGGTGGTGAAGGTCACAACCTGCAGGAGCACTCCGTGATCCTGATCCGTGGCGGTCGTGTTAAAGACCTTCCGGGTGTTCGTTACCACACCGTTCGTGGTGCGCTTGACTGCTCCGGCGTTAAAGACCGTAAGCAGGCTCGCTCCAAGTACGGCGTGAAGCGTCCTAAGGCTTAATGGTTCTCCGTTAAGTAAGGCCAAACGTTTTATATTAATGTCAAACTAAACTCTTTGAGTTTTGGACAATCCTGAATTAACAACGGAGTATTTCCATGCCACGTCGTCGCGTCATTGGTCAGCGTAAAATTCTGCCGGATCCGAAGTTCGGATCAGAACTGCTGGCTAAATTTGTAAATATCCTGATGGTAGATGGTAAAAAATCTACTGCAGAAACTATCGTATACAGCGCGCTGGAGACCCTGGCTCAGCGCTCTGGTAAAACTGAACTGGAAGCCTTCGAAGTTGCGCTCGAAAACGTGCGCCCGACTGTCGAAGTTAAGTCCCGCCGCGTAGGTGGTTCTACTTATCAGGTTCCAGTTGAAGTACGTCCGGTTCGTCGTAATGCCCTGGCAATGCGTTGGATCGTTGAAGCTGCTCGTAAACGCGGTGATAAATCCATGGCTCTGCGCCTGGCGAACGAACTCACTGACGCTGCAGACAACAAAGGTACTGCAGTTAAGAAACGTGAAGACGTTCACCGTATGGCCGAAGCCAACAAGGCGTTCGCACACTACCGTTGGTAATCCCTTCGGAGTCATAGTCACCAGGCGGGCGTTTCAGATGAGTCGCCCGCTCTGGATAACTTAACTGAACGCCTAAAGAAATAAACGAGGAATCAAATGGCTCGTACAACACCCATCGCACGCTACCGTAACATCGGTATCAGTGCGCACATCGACGCCGGTAAAACCACTACTACCGAACGTATTCTGTTCTACACCGGTGTAAACCACAAAATCGGTGAAGTTCATGACGGCGCCGCTACCATGGACTGGATGGAGCAGGAGCAGGAACGTGGTATCACCATCACTTCCGCTGCGACTACTGCATTCTGGTCTGGTATGGCTAAACAGTATGAACCGCACCGTGTAAACATCATCGACACCCCGGGGCACGTTGACTTCACTATCGAAGTAGAACGTTCCATGCGTGTTCTTGATGGTGCGGTAATGGTTTACTGCGCAGTTGGTGGTGTTCAGCCGCAGTCTGAAACCGTATGGCGTCAGGCAAACAAATATAAAGTTCCGCGCATTGCGTTCGTTAACAAAATGGACCGCATGGGTGCGAACTTCCTGAAAGTTGTTGGTCAGATCAAAACCCGTCTGGGCGCGAACCCGGTTCCGCTGCAGCTGGCAATTGGTGCTGAAGAAGGTTTCACCGGTGTTGTTGACCTGGTGAAAATGAAAGCCATCAACTGGAACGATGCAGACCAGGGCGTTACCTTCGAATACGAAGATATCCCGGCTGACATGCAGGACCTGGCTGACGAATGGCACCAGAACCTGATCGAGTCCGCTGCGGAAGCTTCCGAAGAGCTGATGGAAAAATACCTGGGCGGTGAAGAACTGACTGAAGAAGAGATCAAAAAAGCTCTGCGTCAGCGCGTTCTGAACAACGAAATCATCCTGGTAACCTGTGGTTCTGCATTCAAGAACAAAGGTGTTCAGGCGATGCTGGATGCGGTAATTGATTACCTGCCATCCCCGGTTGATGTTCCGGCAATCAACGGCATCCTGGACGACGGTAAAGATACCCCGGCTGAGCGTCACGCAAGCGACGACGAGCCGTTCTCTGCACTGGCGTTCAAAATCGCTACCGACCCGTTCGTTGGTAACCTGACCTTCTTCCGTGTGTACTCCGGTGTGGTTAACTCTGGTGATACCGTACTGAACTCCGTGAAAGCTGCACGTGAGCGTTTCGGTCGTATCGTTCAGATGCACGCTAACAAACGTGAAGAGATCAAAGAAGTTCGCGCGGGCGATATCGCTGCCGCTATCGGTCTGAAAGACGTAACCACTGGTGACACCCTGTGTGACCCGGATGCGCCGATCATTCTGGAGCGTATGGAATTCCCTGAGCCGGTAATCTCCATCGCCGTTGAGCCGAAAACCAAAGCTGACCAGGAAAAAATGGGTCTGGCTCTGGGTCGTCTGGCTAAAGAAGACCCGTCATTCCGCGTATGGACTGACGAAGAGTCTAACCAGACCATCATCGCTGGTATGGGTGAACTGCACCTCGACATCATCGTTGACCGTATGAAGCGTGAATTCAACGTTGAAGCGAACGTCGGTAAACCTCAGGTTGCTTACCGCGAAGCGATTCGCCAGAAAGTTACCGATATTGAAGGTAAACACGCCAAGCAGTCTGGTGGTCGTGGTCAGTACGGTCACGTTGTGATCGACATGTACCCGCTGGAGCCGGGCTCTAACCCGAAAGGTTACGAGTTCATCAACGACATTAAAGGTGGTGTAATCCCTGGCGAATACATCCCGGCCGTTGATAAAGGCATCCAGGAACAGCTGAAAGCTGGTCCGCTGGCTGGCTACCCGGTAGTTGATATGGGTATCCGTCTGCACTTCGGTTCTTACCACGACGTTGACTCCTCTGAGCTGGCGTTTAAACTGGCCGCTTCTATCGCCTTTAAAGAAGGCTTTAAGAAAGCGAAACCAGTTCTGCTTGAGCCGATCATGAAGGTTGAAGTAGAAACTCCGGAAGAGAACACCGGTGACGTAATCGGTGACTTGAGCCGTCGTCGCGGCATGCTGCGCGGTCAAGAATCTGAAGTAACTGGCGTTAAGATCCACGCTGAAGTTCCGCTGTCTGAAATGTTCGGATATGCAACTCAGCTGCGTTCTCTGACCAAAGGTCGTGCATCATACACCATGGAATTCCTGAAGTATGATGATGCGCCGAACAACGTTGCTCAGGCCGTTATTGAAGCCCGTGGTAAATAATCCACAGGATTAAAACCTAAGTCCCGTGCTCTCTCCTGAGGGGAGAGCACTATAGTAAGGAATATAGCCGTGTCTAAAGAAAAATTTGAACGTACAAAACCGCACGTCAACGTTGGTACTATCGGCCACGTTGACCATGGTAAAACTACTCTGACCGCTGCAATCACCACCGTACTGGCTAAAACCTACGGCGGTGCTGCTCGCGCATTCGACCAGATCGATAACGCGCCGGAAGAAAAAGCTCGTGGTATCACCATCAACACTTCCCACGTTGAATATGACACCCCGACTCGCCACTACGCACACGTAGACTGCCCGGGCCACGCCGACTATGTTAAAAACATGATCACCGGTGCTGCTCAGATGGATGGCGCGATCCTGGTTGTTGCTGCGACTGACGGCCCGATGCCGCAGACTCGTGAGCACATCCTGCTGGGTCGTCAGGTAGGCGTTCCGTACATCATCGTGTTCCTGAACAAATGCGACATGGTTGATGACGAAGAGCTGCTGGAACTGGTTGAGATGGAAGTTCGTGAACTGCTGTCTCAGTACGATTTCCCGGGCGACGACACTCCGATCGTTCGTGGTTCTGCTCTGAAAGCGCTGGAAGGCGACGCAGAGTGGGAAGCGAAAATCATCGAACTGGCTGGCTTCCTGGATTCTTACATCCCAGAACCAGAGCGTGCGATTGACAAGCCGTTCCTGCTGCCGATCGAAGACGTATTCTCCATCTCCGGTCGTGGTACCGTTGTTACCGGTCGTGTAGAGCGCGGTATCATCAAAGTTGGTGAAGAAGTTGAAATCGTTGGTATCAAAGA